>NZ_LZKU01000214.1 GCF_001672975.1 Mycobacterium sp. 1465703.0 | reverse complement strand
CGGCGGCTACGGGGACGAGCCTCGCTATGGTGCCGTCCATCCCCGCGAGTTCGACCGGGCCGAGCGGGGCGGGCCGCGCTTTGGATCGTGGTTGCGCAACTCCACCCGCGGAGCGCTGGCGATGGACCCGCGCCGGATGGCGATGATGTTCGAAGAGGGCCACCCGCTGTCCAAGATCACCACGCTGCGGCCCAAGGATTACAGCGAGGCCCGCACCATCGGCGAGCGATTCCGCGACGGCACCCCCGTCATCATGGACCTGGTGTCGATGGACAACGCCGACGCCAAGCGCCTCGTCGACTTCGCCGCCGGCCTGGCCTTCGCGCTGCGCGGCTCCTTCGACAAAGTCGCCACCAAGGTGTTCCTGCTGTCGCCCGCCGACGTGGACGTATCCCCGGAGGAGCGCCGCCGGATCGCCGAAACCGGCTTCTACGCCTACCAATAGCCGCATCCGCCGTCCCGGTTCGCGGCCGGCGGCTCCGATCCCGGACGGACTCCGCGGCCACGTGCGACAGGCCTGTTACTCGGAGTCGGTACTCTGGCAAGCGCCGCGCTGGTACGCGGCGCTTGGCATCTCATCGGTAAGGTCGGGGCACTTCAGTTGGTGTTGTTCTTTCAGATCCTTGGGTTTGCGCTGTTCGTCTTCTGGCTGCTGCTCATTGCTCGGGTCGTCGTCGAATTCATCCGCTCGTTCAGCCGGGACTGGCATCCCACCGGGATCACCGTGGTGGTGCTCGAGATCATCCTGTCCATCACCGATCCGCCGGTGAAGCTGCTCCGCCGGCTGATCCCGCAACTCACCATCGGGGCGGTCCGCTTCGACCTGTCCATCATGGTGCTGTTGCTCGTCGCGTTCATCGGCATGCAGTTGGCGTTCGGCGCCGCCGCGTAGCCCGGGCGCTGCCCGCGGCGTGACCGATTCCGGCGCGGAGACGGTTCGGCCACGTTTTAGCGTCGGTTTGGTTCGCGCGATTTAAAAATTCTAAGGTTTCGGATTTTATTGGCCTCAATGTTTGAAATTGGCTCTTATTTATTGGGCTAATCAGCAACCGTCGCGCCTGGTGTGACAGGATGGACGGCAGTTGCACTACGGCTACCACTGCGTTCTACACTTTCCAGAACGTTCGACAGGAACTTGAGGGGACGAAACAATGCCGCTTACACCAGCCGACGTCCACAATGTGGCGTTCAGTAAGCCACCGATCGGCAAGCGGGGCTACAACGAAGATGAGGTGGATGCCTTCCTCGATCTGGTGGAAGCCGAGCTGACGCGACTCATCGAAGAGAACAGCGATCTGCGCCAACGGATTGAAGAACTGGACCACGAGTTGGCCTCCGGTGGCGGTTCCGCCACCCCGGCTGCTGCCGCCGCGCCTACCCAGGCGATTCCGGTCGCCGAACCCGAACCCGTCAAGCCGGCACCGGCCGCAGCTCCCGCCGCAGCGGCGGCCACCAACGAGGAACAGGCCATGAAGGCCGCTCGGGTGCTGACGCTGGCGCAGGACACCGCCGACCGCCTGACCACCACGGCCAAGAACGAGTCGGAGAAGATGCTGGCCGACGCCCGCGCCAACGCCGACCAGATTCTCAGCGAGGCCCGCAGCACCGCAGAGACAACCGTCACCGAGGCCCGGCAGCGCGCCGACGCGATGCTCGCGGATGCGCAGACCCGTTCGGAGACCCAGCTGCGTCAGGCCCAGGAGAAGGCCGACGCCCTGCAGGCCGACGCCGAACGCAAGCATTCCGAGATCATGGGCACCATCAACCAGCAGCGCACCGTTCTGGAAGGCCGTCTCGAACAGCTCCGCACCTTCGAGCGCGAATACCGCACCCGACTCAAGACCTACCTGGAGTCTCAGCTGGAGGAACTCGGTCAGCGCGGATCCGCGGCACCGGTGGATTCCAGTGCGGATGCGGCCGGCTTCGACCAGTTCAACCGGGGCAGCAACTAGCCTTTCAGGCGTGCCGGTGACTCGCCGAGCTTCGGGTTGGCACACTAGGTCTTGACACCGCAATCCCGCTCGTCGCTTGGAGGATCACTGATGCTCATCATTGCGCTGGTATTGGCCCTTATCGGGCTCGTCGCGTTGGTGTTCGCGGTCGTGACGAGCAACGAGCTGGTGGCCTGGGTGTGCATCGCCGCCAGCGTGGTGGGTGTGGTGCTGTTGATCCTCGACGCGTTGCGCGAACGGCAGCGGCGCGAGCCCGCGGGCGATGAGGTCCACGACGCCGACGAGGCCCCAGCCGACGAGGGCGAATACGTCGACTATCCCGAGGAAGTCCCCGGTGAGGGCGAACCGGCAGCGACCAAAGAGACCACCCAGACCGAAGAATCCACGGTTCCGGCCGACCGCCGCGGCGACGAGCCCATTAAGTAACCCGCTTCACCAGTCGGTTCGCCGCGCTCAGCCGGTCGGCGTGTTGAGTAGCCGGCGCACCTCGTCGTCACTGATCTGATGGAAGTCGTCGTAGACCTGTCCGACCGCTTCGAAGCCGGGCGGTGTGGTCGCGCACACCACATCGTCGGCCTCCCGCGCCAGCTCGCGGCAGGTCGACTCCGGTCCGACGGGGACAGCAACCACGATTGATTTCGGGCCCGCGGCTCGCACCGCACGCACGGCGGCGAGCATGCTTGCGCCCGTTGCGATCCCGTCGTCAACCAGGATGACGATCTTGTCGCGCAGATCGGCGATCGGGCGACCTTCCCGGTAAGCCTGCTCGCGCCGGAGCAGCTCGACCGTCTCGCTGTCGATCACCTTCCGCACCTGCTCGTCGGTGACGTGCAAGCTGGACACCACATCCTCGTTCATCACCACGCCGCCACCGCTGGCCAATGCGCCCATCGCCAGCTCCGACCAGTGCGGTACGCCGAGCTTGCGAACCAGGAATACGTCCAGCGGGGCTCCCAGGGCCGCGGCGATCTCCCAGGCCACCGGCACGCCGCCGCGGGCCAGCCCGAATACCAGTACGTCGTCGCGGCCGCGATAGGCCGTCAGCTCTTGGGCCAGCGCGCTTCCGGCCTCGCGTCGGTCACGAAAACTGCGCGTCGCCGTTCGCCGGAGAAAGCCGTTCGGTCGGTTCATTTAACGCTCCCGGCTGATGGACTTCTCTCCAGGCTACGTGCGTCAGGCTGAGTGCGGTGGCAAAGTTCCGGTTGGCTGCAGTGTCCGCACGACCGAAAGGATCCGTGAGATGAGACGGCGTTACGGCACCTACACGGCCTATAGCATCGCCTGCGCGATCGTCTGGGCGGTCATTCTGGCGGTGGTTTCCACGACGGGCGACGCCGCCTCCCGGCATACGTTCCTGCTGGTCTGCGGCGGGTGGGCGATCGGGTGGCTGTCGGCGACGATCGCCAGGGGCGTCTACCCGCCACCGAAGCGGCATATCCGGCAATAGATACGGTGTGATTGCGGCTTCGCCGCTCAACACGCTCCATCGGCTCGGAAATGGAGGCAAGCGTCCATTTCGCTCGCTCAGCGGTGTGTCCGAGGGGGGACTTGAACCCCCACGCCCATTAGTAGGGCACTAGCACCTCAAGCTAGCGCGTCTGCCATTCCGCCACTCGGACAAGGCCAAACCAGCATGGGTTGGCAGCTAAGGCTATCGGATCGGCCGCCGCGAACCCAATCCAGCTCCTCGAGAGGGCTCGATGCCGGGCGTCGAGCCGTCCAGCCCCGGCAATGGTAGGAAAGGTGGTTGTGACCATTCAGAGCGGGGCGCCCGAGGTGCCGACCAACCCGAGCGACGACGTGGTCGAGGTTGTCAGCAAGTTGATCCGGTTCGACACCACCAACACCGGTGACCCCGCAACGACGAAGGGCGAGGCCGACTGCGCGCAGTGGGTCGCCGAGCAGCTCGCCGAGGTCGGCTACGCCCCGCACTATGTCGAATCCGGCGCCCCGGGTCGCGGCAACGTGTTCGTCCGCCTGCCGGGGGCCGACAGATCGCGGGGTGCGCTGCTGATCCACGGGCATCTCGATGTGGTGCCGGCCGAGCCGACCGAATGGAGCGTGCACCCGTTCTCCGGGGCGGTCAAAGACGGCTTTGTCTGGGGCCGCGGCGCGATCGATATGAAGGACATGGTCGGCATGATGATCGTGGTGGCCCGCCAGCTGAAGCGGGCCGGCATGGTGCCGCCGCGCGACTTGGTCTTCGCGTTCATCGCCGACGAGGAACACGGCGGCACCTTCGGAGCGCAGTGGCTGGTCGACAATCGCCCCGAGCTGTTCACCGGTGTCACCGAGGCGGTCGGCGAGGTCGGCGGGTTCTCGCTGACGGTGCCGCGCCGTGACGGCGGCGAGCGTCGGCTCTACCTGATCGAGACGGCCGAAAAGGGGCTGTCCTGGATGAGACTCACCGCCCGCGGCCCGGCCGGACACGGGTCGATGGTGCACGACCAGAACGCCGTCACCGCCATCGCCGAGGCCGTGGCCCGCCTGGGCCGTCATCAGTTCCCGCTGGTGTTGACAGACACCGTGGCGCAGTTCCTCGCCGCCGTCAGCGAGGAGACCGGGCTGACCTTCGACACCGAATCGGGGGACCTGCGCGGCGCGATCGAAAAGCTCGGGCCGATGGCCCGGATGCTCAAGGCCGTGCTGCACGACACCGCAAACCCCACCATGCTCAAGGCCGGATACAAGGCCAACGTCGTGCCGGCCTCCGCCGAGGCGGTGGTGGACTGCCGGATCCTGCCGGGTCGCAAGGCGGCGTTCGAGGCCGAGATCGACGAGCTGCTCGGACCCGACGTAACCCGCGAGTGGATCAAGGACTTGTCGTCCTATGAGACCAGCTTCGACGGCGATCTGGTCGACGCGATGAACGAGGCTGTGCTGGCGTTCGATCCGGACGCCCGTACCGTCCCCTACATGCTTTCCGGCGGTACCGACGCAAAGTCCTTCGCGCGCTTAGGTATTCGCTGCTTCGGGTTCAGCCCGCTGCGATTGCCGCCGGATCTGGACTTCACCGCGTTGTTCCATGGTGTCGATGAGCGGGTACCCATCGATGCGCTGCGGTTCGGCACCGACGTGCTGGCCCACTTCCTGACCCACTGCTAATTGACCAACTCACGATCACCCGAGAGGACCGCCATGAGCACTGCTCCTGATCCCTACGCCTCGTTGCCGAAGCTGCCCACCTTCACGTTGACCTCGCAGTCGTTGACCGATGGTCAGCCGCTGGCCAAGCCGCAAGTCAGCGGAATCATGGGTGCCGGCGGTGAGGACGTCAGCCCCCAGCTGAGCTGGTCGGGATTCCCGGACGAGACCCGCAGCTTCGCCGTCACGGTCTATGACCCCGACGCTCCGACGGCCTCCGGGTTCTGGCACTGGGCGGTGGCCAACCTGCCGGCCGACGTCACCGAGCTGCCCGCGGGCGCCGGCGACGGCAGCAACCTTCCCGGAGATGCGCTGACGCTGGTGAACGACGCTGGGCAGCGCCGTTATATCGGCGCCGCGCCGCCGGCGGGCCACGGCCCACATCGTTACTACATCGCCGTGCACGCCGTGGACACCGAAAAGCTGGACCTCCCCGAGGACGCCAGCCCGGCTTTCCTGGGGTTCAACCTTTTTCAGCACGCCATAGCGCGGGCGGTCATCCACGCCACCTACGAACAGAAGTAGGGCTGCGGCCGTTTCAGCGGCGCCCGGTGGCCGGCGCGAGGTGGGCCATCCCGCGCAGTACCCACGGAGCGCGCGTCGCGATCAGCTCCACGGCGCGGTCCGAACGGCGCATCGCGGTCCGACGACTGGGAGTGGGCGTTGAGACCAGTTGCGCCTCAGGCGATCCCGCCCGCGGGCCGTTGCGATCGACCGCCAGCAGTTGCCAACGGCCGGGCACGCCGCGCAGCTCGACGCTGCCACGGTCCTCGAAGCCGGTGCCCGACCCGACGACCAGGTCGCACACGGTGCGGGACACGAGAATGTCGCCCGCCCCTGCGTGCCCGAGGATCCGCGCCGCGATGTGTACCGCGATTCCGCCGATGTCGTTGTCCAGTAGTTCGCATTCGCCGGTGTGGATGCCAATCCGGATCTGGACGCCCAGGATTTCGGCGTCAGCGCGCAACGCCTCGGCGCAGCGGATGGCCTGCGTCGGGCCGTCGAACGTGGTGAGGTGTCCGTCGCCGGTGCTCTTGAGCACCGTGCCGCCGAACCGTTGGGTGAGTTCGGCGGTGATCTCACCGAAGCGGTGCAACACGGCGCGCCACCGCTCATCGCCCGCTGCCGCGGCGTGTTGAGTGGAGGCGACCATGTCGGTGAACAACACGGTGCGCAGAGCGCGATGTGACTGTGCGGGCGCGGCATGGCCGCCGGTGAGGAACTCCTCGATCCCGGTCAGGATCTTGTCCGGGTCGGTCAAGAAGGGTGCATGGTCCACGCCCTCCACCTCGAGATACCGCGCGCCGGGGATGTGGTCGGCGAGGTACCGGCCGAACTGCACCGGAACCGCGGGGTCCTCACGGGCATGGATGACCAACGTCGGCACGGTGATCGTGGGCAGGATCGGGCGCACGTCAGTGAGAAAGGCCGCTTCGAATGACGCCCGTGCCATTCCCGGGCTCGCGGCCATCCGCTCCAACATTGCCAGCTGGCGTATCGACCGGACCGACGGCGCGCTGATGCTGGCTGCCGCACCGCTACCCCACTGGGAGCGCACGGCCCGGCCGCCTTCCAGCCAGCGGGCGAGCTGTTCAACCGACGGCGTGTAGTCCTCACCCAGCTCGGAAACGTAGCGCGCCCGCAGCTCGCCCGGGTCGCGATCCATGTCGTCCCACCCGCACGGGTGAAACGCGTATGTGGCGCAGAGGATCAGCGCCCGCACTCGCTCCGGCCGTGCTGCCGCAAACATCATGGACGCGGGTCCACCGTCGCTCAGACCGGAGATGACGGCCCGTCCAAAGCCGGCGGCGTCCATCACGGCCTCGATCTCGGCCACCCGATCATCCAGCGTCCGAACCTTCGGCACCGGGTCCGAAAGCCCGATCCCGGCCTTGTCGAACACCAGGACGCGACAGAACGTGGCCAGCTGCTCCATGAACGCCTTGAATTGGGGGAGGGTCCAGGCCAGCTCGATATGGCTGACGAACGGCCCCACGACGACGAGCTCGACAGGCCCGTCGCCGAATATCTGATACGCCAGGCTGAGATCGCCACACGCTGCGTATGACGTTTCCGGCACTGGTTGAGCGTACTGCCGATCGCACCACCCGGCGGGCCGCCAGCCGCAGTCCGCCAAATGATCGCCCAGCTAGCTGCGCTGCTCGGTCGACGTCGAGATGATCCGCGGCGTGTCCACCGCGCGGTCATGGGGCACAGCGCAGCTCAATCAGGCAGTCCCGGCGCGTGCGCTGCCGAACCGACGGCATCGCTGAGTGAGGCGAAGCCGCCGTCATGCAGCCGCTGCGCAATGCCGTCGTGAATCTGCTTGGCCCACAAGCCCCCTCCGTAGATGAAGCCGGTATAGCCCTGCAGCAGCGATGCGCCCGCGGTAATCCGCTCCCAGGCGTCGTCCGCGGTTTCGATGCCCCCGACACCGATCAGCACCAGGCGACCGCCGACCCGGCGGTAGAGCCGGCGCAGCACCTCGACCGAACGGCGGGCCACCGGCGGCCCGGAGATGCCACCGGGACCCAGCTCGTCGACCCCTGGCGTCTTCAAGCCCTGCCGCGAAATCGTGGTATTGGTGGCCACGATGCCGGCCAGGCCGAGTTCGATTGCCAGATCGGCGATGTCGTCCACATCGGAATCGGAAAGATCCGGCGCGATCTTCACCAGCACCGGTGTGGACGTCTCGGCGAGCACGGCGGACAGAATGGGCCGCAGCGACTCGACCGCCTGCAGGTCCCGCAGTCCGGGCGTGTTCGGCGAACTGACATTGACCACCAGATATGACGCCAGCGGGCCGACCAGCCGGGCGCTTGCCCGGTAATCGTCGACGGCCTGCTCGGCCGGCGTCGCCTTGGTCTTGCCGATGTTCACCCCGATCGGCACCTCGGGCCGGTGCCGGGCAAGCCGCAACGCCAGCGCGCCCGCACCGAGATTGTTGAAGCCCATCCGGTTCAGCAGGGCTCGGTCGGCCGGCAACCGGAACATTCGGGGAGCCGGATTGCCGGGCTGCGGGCCGGCGGTGACCGTCCCCACCTCTGCATGTCCGAACCCCAGCGCACCCCAGGTGAGCAGGCCCAGGCCGTCCTTGTCGAAGCCGGCCGCCAGTCCGAGTGGCCCGGCAAAGCGCACTCCGAACACCGTGCTGGCCAGTGCCGGATCCGTCGGGGCCAGCCGTCGGTTCAGCAACCGACGCATCCAGGCGACCGCGGTGACAGCGCGCAGGGTGGCGAACACCAGCGTGTGAATCCGCTCCGGCGGGATGACGAAAAACAGTTGTCGCAGTACGCCGTACATCCGGTGTCGGCCCTCGCGTGGCCGGGTGGGCGTCACAGTTCCGGCTGGTCGGGCCGTCGCCCTTCGAAGCCGGCATTGTCCACACGAGTTTTCTTGCGGCGCAACAACACCCGCCTACTGCCGTCGGTATAGAGCCGCACCCTGGTCAACTCCCAGCCGCGGTATTCGGCCTCGATGGACAGTCGGGTGGACGCGCTGACCCGGGTCACGTCGGGGGGCAGGCGCAACGGCGCCCATTCGTATTCGTCGGACATCTCACTGTCCCAGCCCGCGGGCAGTCCGCTCCGCCGCGCCGCCGTCAACGGTGACCCGCAGCGTGCTCGATGACCTGAACTCCCGCACCGGAACCCGACACCACGTAAAGGGTGTCTGACGCTTCGTCGAACGCCAGTGAGTTCGGTTGCTGCACGGTCGGGTAACGCACCTTCTCGACGGGAATGCCGGTGGACAGATCGTAACCAATGACGATATTGGAAACGGTAGCCGAAACCCAGGCTAACGCGCTGGAGCCGGCCAGGCCGTACGGCGCCTGCGGAACGGGGTAGGCCTGACGCAGGATCAGCGGATCCACGCCGTACACCAGTAGTTGGCCCGCGCGGGTGTCGGCGACCAGCACCCGACCCGCCGGGTCGACGGCCATGGTGGTGGCGCCCCGGCCCGCTCGCAGCGCCTGCTGGGCATGACCGTCGGCGCCGATCGTCGTCACCGACGTCTGTCCGCGGTCCAACACCACTGTCGTATTGCCTTGTGTGGCAAGCCAATCGACGCGCGCGAAGATCTTGTTTCGATTGTCGACGGTTGCACTGGTCACGGTGCCCGGTGTCCGGGAGGCCAGCGTGTAGACGGCGCCGTCGGCGCTGCCCAGCACCAGCTTCCCGTCGGCGCGCTGCGCCACCGCGGTGAATTCGGTCTGGGCGGCGTCGGTGACGCCCACCTGCGTCGCGCGACCGGTGGACAGGTCAACCGCGAAGTATCCGCCGCGGGTGGCCAGGTAGACGGTTCCGCGGCCGTCATCGGTCAGCGCACTCGCCGGCCCCGGCAACGCGACGACACGGGGCGTGACCTGCGGGTCACCGAAGATCGTGACACTGGCGGGCGCCGCCGGGTCGACGCCCGGCGTCAGCACCGCCAGTTGGTGGGTGGCGCCGTCAAACACCGCGGCCGCGGCATGACCGGTCATCGGCCGCACCGCCCCGGCCGGCTGCTGCGTCACCGGCGGCGACACGGCGGCGCGCGCCGGTTCGATGGTGGGCGGCGCGGCGTCGAGCGGGTTCGATGAACATCCGGCTGTCGCGGTCAGCAAAGCCGCGAGGCTCCACAAACCGCCGTGAACTGCCAGCTTGTGACGTCGGTGTCGTGACAGCAATTCTTTCCCTTGTGGTGCGGCGGTGGAACACAAATTCTAAGGAACGCCTTCGCGTCCAGTAGGGCCATGCTGCCTGCATCCAGCCCCAGCGGCGAGGTATGGTCGGCTCATGGCCGTCACCGCTGACCGTCATCTGACGCAGAAACAGTTTGCTGTCGAGGACATGTCAACAGGCATTTCCGCGAGCGGATACGGACAAGTCGGTGATGGGCGAAGCTTTTCGTTCCACATCGAGAACCGTTCCCTTGTCGTTGAGGTTTACCGGGCGCGCCTGGCCGGGCCGGTCCCGCAAGCCGAAGAGGTGGTCGCCAGAGCGGTCCGCAGCCTGGTCGACATCGACCTCACCGACGAGCGCAGTCTGAGCGCTGCGGTGCGCGACTCCGTGGCGCACGCGGTGCCGGTTTCGCGTTAGTGGCGATCGCAAGCGCGGCGTAGCCGGGTGCAGCGGGTCGCCACCATCGAATAGTCATCTCCGGTCACGGACCCGCCCAGCGGGTACCGTCGTGGTCGATATGACCGTCATCCTGTTACGGCACGGCCGCTCGACGTCCAACACGGCGGGCGTTCTCGCCGGTCGCTCGGAGGGCGTCGACCTCGATGACAAGGGCCGCGAACAAGCCGCCGACCTGATCGATCGGATCGGTGATCTGCCGATCCGGGCACTGGTCAGTTCGCCGATGCTGCGCTGCCGGCGGACTCTCGAGCCGTTGGCCGACGCGCTGTGCCTCGAGCCGCTCGTCGATGAGCGGCTTGCCGAAGTCGACTACGGGGAATGGACCGGGCGAAAGCTCGGCGAGTTGTTGGGCGAGCCGTTGTGGAAGGTCGTCCAGGCACATCCCAGCGCCGCGGTGTTTCCCGGCGGCGAGGGTCTGGCGCAAGTTCAGGCGCGGGCGGTGGCCGCGGTGCGCGAGCACGACCGCCGGTTGGCCCTTGAAGCCGGGGGCGAGCAGGGCGGCGATGCGCTATGGGTCGCTTGCACTCACGGTGATGTCATCAAAGCGGTTATTGCCGACGCGTACGGCATCCATCTGGACGGGTTCCAGCGCGTCACCGCCGATCCGGCGTCAGTGAGTGTGATCCGTTACACCGAACTGCGCCCGTTTGTGTTGCACGTCAACCACACCGGTGCGCGGCTGGCCGCCGCCCTGCGGGCCGGACCGCCGGCGAAGGAAGAGGCAAAGGCGCAGACGGGTGCCGAGTCCAACGGAGAGCCGCAGGAATCAGCCGCCGCAGTGTCACCCAGCGACGCGGTGGTCGGCGGTTCCACGGATTAATTCGGCGGCTACCTCCATCGGATCGCACGGCGGTGGCAACAGCCGGTATTTTGGAAAGTGCCATGCCTCGCGCAATTCACGTCTTCCGCACACCCGACCGCTTCGTGGCCGGGACAGTCGGTCAGCCCGGAAATCGCACGTTCTACATCCAGGCCGTGCACGACGCCCGAGTGGTGTCGGTGATCTTGGAGAAGCAGCAGGTTGCCGTGCTCGCCGAACGCATCGGGGCGCTGCTGCTCGAGGTGAACCGCAGGTTCGGCACCCCGGTCCCGCCCGAGCCCGCCGAGATCGACGACCTCAACCCGTTGATCACCCCGGTGGATGCCGAGTTCCGGGTCGGAACCATGGGCCTGGGCTGGGATTCGGAGGCCCAGACCGTGGTGGTCGAGTTGCTGGCCGTCACCGATGCCGAGTTCGACGCGTCGGTGGTGCTCGACGACACCGAAGAGGGGCCGGACGCGGTGCGGGTGTTTTTGACGCCGGAGTCGGCGCGACAGTTCGCCACCCGCTCCAATCGCGTCATCTCCGCGGGACGGCCGCCGTGTCCGCTGTGCGACGAACCGCTGGACCCGGAGGGGCATATCTGTGCACGCGCCAACGGTTATCGGCGCAGTGCGCTGCTCGGGCCTGACGATGACCCCGAGGTGTGACGACCGCGAGGTGTTGCGCAACGGCGAGCTGACGGTTATCGGCCGGATCCGCTCAGCCAGCAACGGCACCTTTTTGTGCGAGTCGACGCTCGCCGAGTCCAGCGTGCATTGCGTCTACAAGCCCGTCGCCGGCGAGGCGCCGCTGTGGGATTTCCCGGACGGGACGCTGGCCGGCCGCGAACGAGCCGCGTATCTGGTGTCCGCGCAATTGGGCTGGAACATCGTGCCCTACACGATCATTCGGCACGGGCCGGCGGGCCCGGGCATGCTGCAGCAGTGGGTGCAGCAGCCCGGCGACGCGGTGGACACCGATCCGCCGCCGGGGCCGGATCTGGTCGACCTGTTTCCCGCCGGCACCAAGCAGCCGGGCTATCTGCCGGTGCTGCGCGCCCTCGACTATGCGGGCGACGAGGTGGTGCTGATGCACGCTGACGACATTCGGTTATGGCGGATGGCGGTGTTCGACGTGCTGGTGAACAACGCCGACCGCAAGGGCGGCCATGTGCTGCGCGACCTGGACGGTCACATCTTCGGGGTCGACCACGGCGTGTGCCTGCACGTCGAGAACAAACTGCGCACCGTGCTGTGGGGATGGGCCGGCAAGCCGATCGATGGTCAAACGCTGAAGGCCGTCGCCGGTCTGGCCGACGCGCTCGATGACGAATTCGGCGACGAGCTGGCCGAGCAGATCACCCGCGCCGAGATCGCCGCGCTGCGCAGGCGCGCACACGCACTGCTGGACAACCCGGTCATGCCCGGACCCAACCGGCATCGCCCGATTCCCTGGCCGGCCTTCTAGCGGCGATCGCAAGCGTGTCGGGTGGCTGCCCTCAGTGCGGGTGGCGTGCCGGACCGCCATCGATTTAGGCCGCGGTGCGCCGTCGGCGATACTGAGGCGGTGAGCAACCGCGCGGACGAGCTGGCAGACGATTCTGATGCCGCTTTGGCCGCCGATCTCGCCGCCGACGCGGGGGAGTTGTTGCTGAAAGTGCGCGATGAAGTCGGCTTCGGCCATCCGTGGGCGCTGGGCGACGCGGGCGACAGTCTGGCGAACGCGCTGATCCTGGGGCGGCTGCACGCGGAACGGCCCGGCGATGGGGTGCTCAGCGAAGAGGCGTACGACGACCTGTCCCGGCTCAAGCACGACCGGGTGTGGATCATCGATCCGCTGGACGGCACCCGTGAGTTTTCCACCCCGGGCCGCGACGACTGGGCGGTCCACATCGCGCTATGGCAACGCCCCAGCGACGGCGAGCGCGAAATCACCGATGCGGCGGTGTCGTTGCCGGCCCGCGGGAACATCGTCTACCGCAGCGACACCGTGACCGCCGACGCCGCGCGGGTCGGCGTCACCGAACCCATCCGCATCGCCGTCAGCGCCACCCGTCCACCCGCGGTGCTGCACCGGATGCGCCAGACGCTGCCCATTCAGCCCGTCGCGATCGGGTCTGCCGGCGCGAAGGCGATGGCCATCATCGAGGGGGATGTCGACGCCTACGTCCACGCCGGCGGCCAGTGGGAATGGGATTCGGCGGCCCCGGCCGGGGTGGTGATGGCCGCCGGCATGCACGCATCGCGGCTCGACGGATCACCGATGCGCTACAACCAACTCGACCCGTATCTGCCCGACTTCGTGATGTGTCGCGCCGAACTGGCGCCCATCCTGCTGAGCGCCATCCGCGGCGGGTAGCGCTCAGAGCGGTCGCCGGCCCAATCGACGCCGCCAGTCTTTCGCCGAGAGCACCCGGATCATGTTCTCCATGAGGCTGCCCTTCTTGCGGCTGTAGGGGTACCAGAGCAGTTCCTTTTTCATCGCGACCCGATCGGCCACGATGGACCAGCGTCAGCTTTTTGCCCGCGTTGAAGGCGCTATAGGGGCGCACCGTCTGGTCGGCCAGGAAATCGGCGGCGTTGTCGATCCAGTAGTTGATGATCTGCAGTGCGGCGATCTCCACACCGGTGTCGCCCCAGGACTTGCCGGTTTCGAGTTGCAACGGTGTCAACAGCTCGTCGCGGTGATCCAGCATCCAGTCCCGCCACTTGCCCAGCCACCGCGACCGGCCGCCGACACCCATTTGCTGCCACAGCCGTTGGGCCTTCCGCAACCGGGCGGCGACCGCCTCGACTTCGGCGGCGGCCGAGATGGGGACGGCGCCGACAACCTGTGCTGTCGCCGGGCATCTGACCACGACTTCTTGCTGCTTGGCCGGGCCCGCGGTGTCTGCTCGGTCGGTTGTACCGGTCGACATCGCAACCACCTCGCTCGTCGACGTTGCGCGACTTTGCTCAATACCGGACTTAGCAAATCACGAATCGCGCCGTGACGATATAGCGTCCGCTGGGGCAAGGCGCGGGTGAGTCAGCCGCGCCTCAGAGCCGCGCCTAGAGTCGACTCCATGCAGTCGTGGTCTTCCCCACCAGTTCCCGTGCTGTCGGGACGCGGCCCAGAGCTTCGGCTGTATGACACGTCGGACCGGCAGGTGCGTCCCGTGGCGGCCGGACCGACCGCCACGATGTATGTCTGCGGCATCACCCCCTACGACGCGACCCACCTGGGCCACGCGGCAACCTATCTGGCGTTCGATCTGATCTACCGGCAGTGGCTGGACCTCGGCCACGAAGTCCACTACGTGCAGAACATCACCGACGTGGACGACCCGCTGTTGGAGCGTGCCGAACGCGACGGCATCGACTGGCGCGACTTGGCCGAGCGTGAAGTGTCGCTGTACCGCGAAGACATGGCGGCGCTGCGCATCCTGGCTCCCCGCGAGTACGTCGGCGTGACCGAGGCGATCGCCGAGGTCGTCGAACTCGTCGAGAAGATGCTCGCCTCCGGCGCGGCCTACGTCGTCGACGGCGAATACCCGGACGTCTACTACCGCGCCGACGCCACGCCGCAGTTCGGCTACGAGTCCGGCTATGACCGTGACACGATGCTGCGGCTGTTCGCCGAGCGCGGCGGCGACCCGCAGCGGCCCGGAAAGACCGACGAGCTCGACGCCCTGCTATGGCGGGCCGCACGGCCCGGGGAGCCCAGTTGGCCGTCGCCGTTCGGCTCTGGCCGGCCGGGCTGGCACGTCGAGTGCGCGGCGATCGCGCTCAGCCGCATCGGCAGCGGCTTGGACATTCAGGGCGGGGGCAGCGACCTGATCTTCCCCCACCACGAATTCACCGCCGCGCACGCCGAATGTGTGCGCGGCGAGCGAAGATTCGCGCGGCACTATGTGCACGCCGGGATGATCGGCTGGGACGGGCACAAGATGTCCAAGAGCCGCGGCAACCTGGTGCTGGTGTCACAGTTGCGCGCCCGGGGCGTCGAATCGGCGGCCATCCGGCTGGGGCTGCTGGCCGGGCATTACCGCGCGGATCGGCATTGGACCGAGCAGCTGCTCGACGAGTCCATCGCCCGGCTGCACCGCTGGCGTCGTGCGACCGCGCTGCCGGCCGGTCCGGACGCCGCCGACGTGATCGCTCGGCTGCGCCAATACTTGGCCGACGACCTCAATACTCCGAAAGCGCTTGCTGCCCTTGATGGTTGGACTACCGACGCGCTGGAATACGGTGGCCATGACGCCGAGGCGCCCAAACTGGTGGCAACCGCGATCGATGCTCTACTGGGAGTGGCCCTGTAATCGCCGCGGCGAGCCGTTCCCGGTCAGGCCGGCAGGCTGGTTCCGATGTGGGGTTCGTCCGGGGCGGCCGGTCCGGCGGCTGCCACAGCGGGCGTCCACCATTTCGCCAGTGCCAACAGGTCGGCGGCTTCCTCGTAGAGGCTTGTTGATCGGGAGTCCACCACTAGGGCCTTATCGGGTGTCTGTGGTGTGTGCCCGGCGATCTTGGCTCTGGCGGCATGTGCCAGCTGGAAGGCGTGCGTCGCCGAGCTCTGTTCGTGGGCCGGCACGGAGTTCACCCGCAGGAAGTGAGCCAGCTCGTGCGGGGCGGTGCCACCGACATAGTGGCGCAGCTGCAATATCGCGTCGCGGATTTCGATGACGGTCTGATGCAGCTGCAGGGTGGTCTTTTGGAATCGGTAGCGGCCGTGGTCGACATGGAAACTGCTTTCCGGGACCACGGCTGTCATGCCCAACCGCAGTGGCTGCAGACTCTTCCAGGTGCGGCTGACGCGGTCCAGCCCGAGGTAGGAATGCAGCCTGACGGCGAGCGGAACGGCGCCGAACAGATAGAGGACCACCGCCATCCACAAGAACTCCGATCCGTGCACCCGTAGCCGGAACTGCACGGTATGGGTCCAGCCGAGCTGGTCGGTCACCGCCAAAACCAGTGCCTCCAGGCAGGCCGCTGCGACCACGACCACAGAGAGGACCCCGGCAGCGGCGAGCAGTAGTTCGCGCTTGTCGGTGGCTTTCCTCAGCTCGGAGCCGAACATCCACATCATCCGCGCCAGCATGATGACCAAGGTCGTCAGGTAGAAGCTCAACGCCAAGACCGCGTCCCAGCCGCCGGACACCTCGAGCGGCTGCCCGGCGTCGCGAGCACGGGTGCCCGCGGCCAGGAATGCCACGCACAAGGCGACGGCGAGCACGCGGTAATAGCGGTGACTGCGGCGCGTTTCCTCCGGCGAGATCCGGTTCCACAGCATGGTGAATCCGATTAGTTCGCCGCACGCCAAAATCATTGCCGCGCAAGATAATTGCTGGGCCGTCGTAACAGTCATCAGCGAGCTTCCGGACAGCACCGCTTCCACTCGGCGCTCACGCAACAGCTGCGCCAGCAGCAGCCATGCCATCACATTGTTGAAGTAGGTCTGGTAGAGGTTGGCCCTGCACCACCGGAATCGCGCCGCGAGCAGGATCGCCATGACCGCGATCACGGGCCAGGCGATGAAACCCGGGACCGTCGAGGTCACTGGCGGCGGAAGAAGGCGCTACGCATCATGGAGCGACGCTCGGCGGCTTCGGCGGCCGCGATCATCAGCAGGGAAGCGAACATCTCGGCATCGCGCTCCTGATCACTCGCGTAGTCACTGCGTCCCAAGACAGCGCGCACCACGTCGGGATCGATATCCGGCAGGGCCTGGCGGGAGACCTTGCGTTCCTGCTCCTCATCGAAGCTGTGGCCGCCGATTTGGCCATGGCCCAGCAGGATATGCCCGATCTCGTGACCGACGATCTGGTCGATGTGGTAGTCGGTGGTCCCGATCTCGTGCAGGATCAAGTCTTCGTCATCGCAGGCCAGCCACACTCCGCACGGGCTATCCGCCAATGCCGCGGTGTCTGTCGGGATCAGCCTGATCGGCCGGCGGCGCATGTGGCCCAAGTTCTCCACGAAAACATTGCGGTCCCACGGCACCGGGATCGGCAGCGTGCGCGTCAGCGCGAGTATGTCAGCGTTCGAGACCGCCATCGGCTTCGTCATCTCTTCGAGGGGATACCGGGGGTAACCGTTCAAGTTCGCGGAGGTGATCGACGATTGCCGCCAGGCTGTTGAGGGCCTGCGGAGTCAGGCCGGACGCACGCGCGGCCAGATCACGCACACCGCTGTCACGCAGTGCGTGCAGAAGATTCAGTTGCGCATCGAGGGCCGGATCGGTGGCGCGATCGACCAGATAGGAGGGCGGCACCCCGAAAAAATCGGCGATCGCCCTCAGATGCGCGACCGTGGGGTTGGTTTTGATCCCGCTTCTGAGCTGCCAGAGGTAAGCCGGGCTGATCGGAACGCCGGTTTTGCTGGTGATGGCCGCCGCAGCCGCCGCGTTGGACAGCGCAGGCGTGCCTGCCTTCCGCATGAGCTCGAAAAGTTTGTTGAGGCGGAATGCCAGCTCGCCACGATCCGGTTCTTCGGCCCGTACGCCATCGGCTTCCAATGCACTCTCGTTTCATGCGGACGCTACCCGTATGTACTCATGTTACAGGACCGCTATTCGCGTTTTAACTGATGCCGGCTGGAATTCACGGACTGTATCTACGCTAAAACCCTGCGAAACGATACCTTTAGACCGGATATCCGACACTTAACTGAACATATTGTCTTTTGCAAGCACGCCTACTGGTTAACGCTTCCGGCTGAAACGAATGGCGTACAGACGAGCTGGTGACGGGTCAGCGTGACGGCTGTGCTCGACGCTCTGCCTCCACGACCGCGGCACATCGGCGAGCAACGCAGTGCAAACACGACTGCGCCCGGCCCGCGCTCGCGCAGTGGATGCTTGCCCATGAATGGTTTGCCGGCTACGCCCGCATACTTATTTAATTGCTGAGCCGAGGCTTAATAAGTTTGGCCAAGACGGCATAAGACTTAAGCATTCGGAAGCTCAAATTCATATTTATCATCGGTTTTACCGTAACGTGAAAAAATGTAATGAATTCACCCAGAAACGCAATTGAAAGATTTGTCTTCGGCAACGGCGGATCTTGTGGATAGCGTTGACTAGGTTGCCTAACCACAGCTCAGGGCCACCCGGGACGCCCCTGCCGGCGCGCTCGTTGGGCCTCGCCACGCAGGACTTGATCGTTTGCTGAGCAAAATTTCGGCGACTTGACTGGAGATTCTATGAAACAGCTGTACAGCTATTGCAGTAATTGACACGTGTGTCGAAACTGGGCCGATCCACTAACGTTTGCTGCCGCCTGAAGGTAGGGGTATATTTTCGATAAATACCGGTCTGCAGAAGGAGAGAGATCCGGTGGATACGACGAGCGGGCCAGCGCGGCAGTTAGTGGGCAGGCTGCCGCGCCGACCGCAAAGTCGCTACCGCAGTGTGCCGCCAGGATTCGGTGCGGCCGCAATCGCTCGGGCCCGTCGTCGGCCCATCCACAATCTCGGACGCAACCCACGCGGTACGTGCCTGGCCCTGGCAAACGCCACGGCACGGATGCGTCCTCTCTAAAGCTAGGGATGTCAGGTGTCGGGGGAAGTCGGTTCGGCGTGGCCCGTCGTCGGGCGTGAGGAAGAGTTGCGGCAGTCGCTGGCGGCGCTCGGCAACGGTGAGTTTCACGGCGTGGCGTTGGTTGGTGACAGTGGGGTGGGCAAGTCGACGCTGGCCCGCCTACTGGCCAAGACGGTTGAGTCCGCGGGGCGAACGGTGCGATTCGCGTTGGGCACTCGAACCGGTGGCGCGGTGCCGCTCGGTGCGTTTTCCCGGGCGGTGAGTCTTGGGGTGGCGCACGAACCGGCGGTGATGCTCGCCGCGGCGCATGACACCCTCGGCCGAGACAAAAATCTGGTGGTGGTGGTCGACGACGCGCAGCTACTCGATCCGTTGTCGGCCACTCTGGTCAATCAGCTTGCGGCGAGCCGCAGTGCGCGGTTGATCGTGACGATCCGCTCGGGTGAGCCGGTGCTGGATGCGGTGACAGCGTTGTTGAAAGAGCGGCTGCTGTTGACGATTCACGTCGATCCCTTCACTCGGAATCAGACCGAGTTACTGGCGGGCGCCGTGCTCGGTGGCCCGGTGGACTCTGGACTGGTTGATGAGCTATTCGAGCGTAGCGCGGGAAATCCCTTGCTACTGCGTGGTTTTCTGGCCGCGGGCCGGGTCAATGGGGCTTTGATCCACACGAAGGACGGCTGGTACCTTCGGGGCCCGCTGCGTGCCGACCGCGAACTCTACGATGTGCTGGAGTTTCAGCTGCGCTCCCTTACCCCCGCGGAGCTGGAGGTCGTGGAGGTGTTGGCCACCAGTGAGTTGCTGGGATGGGAAATCCTGCGTGACATCTGCGATGCCGACGCGGTAGCGAACCTGGAGCGCCGTGGTGTGATCCAGTTGGTCGCCGACGGATCCCACACCCTGGCGCAGTTGAATCACCCGATGCTCGGCGAAGCAGCGACGCGGCGCGCCGGCATGGTGCGCTCCCGGCAACTCAACGGCAAATTGGCGCGGGCTCTCCAGAAACACGAGCGGGCAGGCGGGCTGGTCCTGAGGTTGTCCGACCCGCAGCGCCGAATCCGGTTGGCCCAGTTCATGATGCGTAGCGACCTGGAGCCCGACCTCGATGCGGTTATCCAGGCGGCGGTGGACGCATTGGCCATGTCGAATGTGGGACTGGGCGAAGAGCTGGCGAGGTTCGCGGTCGATCGTGGCGCCGGTCTGCGGGCCGCAATGGTGCTTGCCGAGGCGGTGAGTTGGCAGGGCCGCAGCGACGAGGCCGAGGCTATCCTTCTCGACGCCGAACCCGGTGGCGACGACGAGTCCATGATCGCGCGGTGGGGCTGTCTGCGCGCTGCCAACTTGTACTGGGGCTGCGGGGACGTTGAAGCTGCCGTCGAGGTACTCGACGACGTGAAAAAGCGTGTCGCGTCGGAGTCGGGTCTCCGTCTGATCAATGCGCTCGAGGTGTCCATCGGGTACTTCCGTGGCGACATTGAGACGACGATTGAACTCGGGCCGGCCTTGTGTGAGTCCGACGTACCGACAGCGACCGTGTGGGCGGTTTTCCCGACATGTGGTGCGTTGGCCGCGGCCGGGCGGTATTCGGACGTTCGCCGCATAGCCGACGTCGGGGTGCGTGCGGCTGAGCTGTGCGGATTGGGACCGCATCGATTCAACATCGGCCTTACCGAGATCATGGCCGCAACGGCCGCCGGCGATTTTGCAGCGGCCGAACGGATCTACAAGCGTTATGCCGCAATGGCTGCGGGCCTGCTTACCGCGGAGGCCATGGTGGACGCGATGCTCGGGTTCGTGCAGATCGCCCGCGGCGAGCTGCCGTCAGCGTGTGCTGTGTTCACCAACGCAGTCGCGGTATTCGCCCAGGGTTTTCCGTCGCCGTGGTTGCTGGTGGTGGCCGCCCTGCATGCCCAGGCCGAGGGGGCGCGTGGGGACAGTACGGCGGCCGGTGCGGCGTTGCGGCGGGCCGAGAAAGCGTATGGACCGCACGTTGCGGTGTTCTTGCCGGAACTCGAGCTCGCCCGGGCCTGGGAGCGGGCAGCCGCCGGTGACTCCACGGCCGCTCAGGCGCACGCGATCCAAGCCGCAAAGATCGCCCAGGCAGCCGGGATGCATGCCGTGGAGATGCGGGCGCGCCATGCGGCCGTCCGCTTCGGCGACCGTTCCCAGGTCGCGCGGCTGGAGAAACTCGCTGATACCCTCAACACCGCGTTGGCCGAGGCGGTTGCCGATCATGCCCGCGGTCTGGCGCAACACGACGGCGCTCTGCTCGATGCTGCGGCACGTCAGTTCGCTGATTTGGGCGCGTCGGCTTTCGCCGCCGACGCATGGGCTCAGGCGGCCAGCGAACATAGCCGCCGGGGCGACCGTGGTGACAAGTTCGAGTCGTCCACCCGGGCACACGCTTTGGCCAGCCAGTGCGAGTTGCGGACGCCGGCGGTCGAGGCCGCGGCGCGCCCGCTTCCGTTCAGCGGCCGAGAACGCCAGATCGTGATGCTGGTGGCGGCCGGCTTGTCCAACCGCGAGATCGCCGACCGGTTGGTCCTGTCGGTGCGGACGGTGGAAGGACACCTCTATCGTCTCTTCAGCAAGCTCGGTATTAACAATCGTGACCAACTCATCCACCTGACAAGCCGAGAACCGTTCGTACGAAGCGAGTTGTTGGCCCGCCGCGCCAGCGGGGCGTTCGATTATGGGAGCGATGATCACCCCCGAACGGGGTGAATTTTGGGGCCAATGCGCCCTGTTTCATAGGCCGCTACTCTATCTGCGCGCACTCACTACTCGACTTGAATGCTTTCGGACGATGCCCGCTTCTGGGGGGCCATACGCTCCGCACATGATAGGCAGTCAGAAGCGCACGGGCGAGGTCATCGATCACGATGTCGACCCATCCGGGCACGCAGAAGCGGTCTCGCCGTTGAGCTTTCTGATATCCGAGGACCGACTTCGGGGTCGGGATTCCTCGGACGGCACCTCAGTATCGGTCGACCCTTTCAAGCTTTATTTAGCCGCGGCGAGCTCAGGGCTCTAGTAGCAGATGGCGATGGCACTGGCTGGCGGCAAACAGCAATCGGATCAGAGCAGGCGGGTCACCGTTGCGGGCAGCCTCAATGGAAGTGGAGAGGTGCGTCAGCCGATGCAGCGCGTAAATGGACCGACGTGGCCCATGGTGGCGCGCGACGAAGAGTTCCGGCGTGCGGCGGCCGCGGTCACCAATGGGGAGTTCCAAGGCGTGGCGTTGGTCGGCGACAGTGGGGTGGGCAAATCGACGCTGGCGCGCAGTCTGGCAAAGACGGCGGAGTCGATGGGCCGCACGGTGCGATTCGCATTCGGTACTCAGACCGGTTGCGCTGTGCCGTTGGGTGCGTTCTCACGCGTGGTGAGCCTTGGGGTAGGGCATGAACCGGCGATCATGCTGGCCGCTGCGCATAACACCTTGGGCCAAGACAAGAACCTGGTGGTGGTGGTCGACGACGCGCAGTTGCTCGATCCGTTGTCGGCCACTTTGGTCAATCAACTTGCGGCCGGCGGCAGTGCGCGATTGATCGTCACAATCCGGTCGGGCGAGCCGGTGCTGGATGCGGTGACCGCGTTGTTGAAAGAGCGTCTGTTGCTGACCGTGCGAGTCGATCCGTTCACCCGCGACCAGACCGCGCTACTGGCTGAAGCCGTTCTCGGCGGTCCGGTCGTGCCCGGGTTGGTTGACGAGTTGTTCGAACGAAGTGCGGGAAATGTGTTGTTACTGCGCGGCTTTCTGACCGCGGGACGCGACAGCGATGCCTTTGTCAACACGGAGGCGGGTTGGGAACTCAGGGGTCCGCTTCGTGCGGATCGCGAACTTCACGATGTGCTGGAGTTTCGGTTGCGCTCGCTTACCCCGGCAGAGTTGGAGGTCGTGGAGGTCTTGGCCACCGGCGAGCTGGTGGAGTGGGAGGTTCTACGTGAAATCTGCGATGCCGATGCTGTGGCGAACCTGGAGCGCCGCAGTCTGATCCAGTTGGTTGCTGATGGATCCCATACCCTGGCGCAGTTGAATCACCCCATGCTCGGTGAAGCGGCGATCCGGAACGCCGGGGTCATACGTTCCCGGCAGCTCAACGGAAAAATGGCGCGAGCTCTGCAAAAGCATGGGCGGGCAGCGGGCCGGCGTTCGCAATTGTCCGACCTGCGGGGGCGGATTCGGTTGGCGCAGTTCATGATGCGCAGCGATTTGGAGCCCGAGCTCGATGTAATCATCGAAGCGGCGGCCAGTGCGTTGGCGATGTCGAATGTGGTGCTGGGCGAAGAGATGGCGAGGTTTGCGGTCGATCGTGGTGGCGGTCTGTCGGCCGCCTTGGTGCTTGCCGAGGCGGTGAGTTGGCAGGGCCGTGGCGAGGAGGCCGATTTCATCCTTCTTGATGCCGACGTCGAGGATGCCGACGAGTGGCAGCTCGCGCGGTGGGGCTGTATGCGGGCTGCCAACTTGGTATGGGGGTGCGGTGAAACCGAAACCGCAAAAGAGGTATTAGCCGACCTGAAAACCCGTGTCGCGTCGGAGGGAAGCCTCCATCTGATCAATGCGTTTGAGATATTGATCGGATTCTTCAGTGGCGACATTGAGACCGCCCTCGAAGTGGGGCCGGGCTTGTGCGGGGCCGATGTAGTACCCCTGGCGACGGCGTGGGCGGCTATCGCGACATGCGGTGCCTTGATGGCAGCCGGGCGGTTTTCCGAAGTTCGCCGAATAGCCGATGCCGGGTTACGCGCGGCCGCGGCCTGCAAAGCGGGGTCACAGCGGTTCGCGATCGGGATGGCCGAGGTGATGGCTGCGACGGCGACTGGGGACTACGCGGCGGCCGAGCGGATTTACAAGCGGTACGGCGCGATCGCTACCGGTCTTCCGGCAGCGGAGGCCATGGTGGACGCGATGGTCGGGCTCGTGCAGGTCGCCCGCGGTGAGCTGCCGTCGGCATGCGAGACCCTCGCCCGTTCGATTTCGGAACTGTCCCGCGGCTTCCCGACCCCCTGGTTGCTGGTAGTGGCCGCCCTGCATGCCCAGGCCGAGGGGGCGCGAGGCGACCATGCGGCGGCCGCGGCGGCGTTGCGGCGGGCCGAGAAAGCTTATGCGCCACAGGTTGCGGTGTTTTTGCCGGAACTCGAACTGGCCCGGGCCTGGGAGCGGGCCGCCGCCGGTGACACGGCCGCCGCCCAGACGCATGCGATGCAAGCGGCGCAAGTCGCGCGAACAGCCGGGATGTACGTGGCGGAGATCCGGGCACGCCATGCAGCTATTCGCTTCGGCGATCGTTCACAGGCCGCTCGGCTGGAAGAGCTCCTGGCAACGTTGAACACTCCATCGGCACAGGCGGTCGCCGAGCACGCCCGCGGTCTGGCGCAACATAACGGCGATCTGCTCGATGCCGCGGCACATCGGTTCGCCGATCTTGGCGCAACGGCTTTCGCCGCCGACGCGTCGGCTCAGGCGGCCAGTGAACATGCCCGCCGGGGCGACCGCCGCAAAGAGGTCGAGTCGTCGACTTGGGCGCACGCGTTGGCGGGCCAAAGCGGTTCTCGCACACCGGCACTCGAGGCCGCAGCGCGCCCGCTTCCATTCAGTGGCCGTGAGCGCCAGGTTGTGATGCTGGTGGCGGCCGGCTTGTCCAACCGCGAGATCGCCGACCGGTTGGTCATCTCGGTGCGCACGGTGGAAGGACACCTCTATCGTCTTTTCACCAAACTCGGCGTCAACCACCGCGACCAGCTCGTCCAGCTTTTGAACCTGGATTCGTCCAGGACGCAAGACGACTGATGACGGAACTTCCGCAACGGTCGATCGAACAGACCGCGGTAACTGGCGCAGGCCAGTCTGTGCTGGCCGGGTGTGGCTGGCCCTGGTGGTGGTCGCACTATGTGGCGGGTGGCGCTGCTGATCAACGGCACCGCTGCGCAAGTTGCCCACGCCCAGGAGTCAAGGAAGCCCCGGCGCGGGAGAGAGGTAGCTCGTAGTCGGCCACGTCTGCTGATCGCCGACCGGATTCTCGTCTCGGTCCCGAGGGTGTGGGGCCGAATCTTCGCTGGAGCTCACAATCACAAACCTATGGCCGTCTCGCGACGCCGCATCTCTGGGTAACCTGCGACGCAGAGGTTTCGACGAAAAATGCTGTTGCAAAGTGTAATCCGCGCTAGGGCATCGATTGGCGGTTAAGTGTTTCCCTGTCGCTGCCGGGAGTCACCACTCTGTTTGCTGGCGCCGCCTACTCTATGTGCGGGTGCTGACTACGCTACCGGCTTGATAAGCCGGACAACAGGATTGAAACCCACCAGGCTCTGGATCATGCAATCGGTCGGAACGGTTGCAGGGCAGAAGCCGTACGGCCCTGGCCAGAAACAACTAGTGCACTGAACTGTTCGGCTCATGCGAGGCTTTGGAGGACTTGGTGAGTGTCAATCCGTTCGACGATGACAATGGCAGCTTTTTCGTTTTGATCAACGACGAAGAGCAGCACAGCCTGTGGCCGGCGTTCGCCGATATTCCATCGGGCTGGAAGACGGTGTACGGCGAAGCGGATCGCGCTGCGTGCCTGGAGTACATCGAACAGAACTGGGCCGACATCCGGCCGAAGAGTTTGCGCGACAGGCTAGCAGGCCGTGGCCTTGATCTGTGAATCATTCGGGCAGTCAACGGATCGCAGTGACCAGGCGCATCCGCGGCCGCGCGGACAGCTGGATCCTGAATCGCTCATCCAGGATGGCCAACAACTCAAAGTTCTATGGGGAACTGAAGGTGCGCGTATAGACATGTTGTCCTGATTCAGAAGGCATCTGAACCACTCAGAAAGGGGCCAGGCTCGATGCAAAAAATCGAGAGAGATTTGTTCGGTAACGTTGTGGTGGGCGAGACGCCGCCGCAGGGATTCGCTATTCGAGCGCGCATTTGGCTCATCCAATTCCTACAGAATCTGTTCTTCAAGTTTGAAGACTTCATTGGTCGGGCCTCGACGTACGGCAACCGAGAGTTTTTCGATACCAAGGACTTTCCCTGGGTCGCCGACATCGAGGCTGATTGGCGCAAGGTTCGTGCCGAGCTTGATGCGCTGCTACCCTACGCGGCGAACATACCGAGCTTCCAGGAACTCCAGCCGGCCCAGAAGGCACTCACCCAAGATGACGGCTGGAAAACGTTCTTCTTCTACGCCTACGGTCTGAAGGCCCGGGGGAATTGCCGCCGCTGTCCGGAAACAACCAAGCTCCTCAAGCAGATGCCGGGCATGAAGACCGCGTTCTTCTCCATCCTCGCGCCCGGCAAGCACCTGCCGCCACATCGTGGTCCCTGGAAGGGCGTGCTCCGCCTCCATCTCGGGCTGCTCATTCCCGAGCCGGCCGAGATGTGTGCGATCCGAGTCGGGTCCCAGACCCGTCATTGGGAAGAGGGCAAGGTGATGATCTTCGATGACACCTTCGAGCACGAGGCTTGGAACCGGACGGACGGGGTGCGGGTTATCCTTTTCGTCGACATCATGCGGCCAATGCGCTTCCCGGCGAATTTGCTGAACGAGCTCTTCACCTCGGTGATCGCGATGCCCTTCGTGCCTCTCACCGGCCTCGCCGGTAACTATCTTCGGTGGGAGAAGCGTTTCGAGGCCCTCGTCAATCAGGGTGCCGCTGCGAAGTAGCGGTTGAAGCCGGGCCTTCTGTGCCCGGCGGGCGATCGGTTGGGACGATCGAGGCCATCGCCGTAGCGGTGAGTACCGGCGCTGCCTCGCCGATATGTACGGCTTCATTCCGGTCGACCGGGAGCCCCGACTGTCGGCAGGGCGGATGATGTTACGCCGTGCCCGACGGTCTCGATGCGGCGGTGGCGACGTTATTCAACCCAGTTGGTGCTGGAATGCGTTGCGGAGTAACCATTTCGTAAGAGAGCCAGCGACGTCGCGGCCGTGGCCGGTCCGGAAATCCGGGCGTGTGTGCGGCCGCGCTGGCACATGAGGCTGATGCTTATGCCCCGTTTCGGTCTGATTGCGGGTAGGTAGGTCGAAGTCAGCAGTGAGTGGCAGCAGCGGTCGTCGAAAAGCACTGTTGCAGAGTGTGATCCGAGCTAGCACCACTATCCGCGGAGTATTTCCCTGTTGTTGCCGGAGCCACCACTCTGTTTGCTGGTGCCGAACACTCTATGTGCGGGTGCTGACTACGCTACCGGCTTGATAAGCCGGACAACAGGATTGAAACCCAGCACGCTCTGGATCATGCAATCGGTCGGGGACGGTTGCAGGGCAAAAGCCCTACGGCCCTGGCCAGAAATAGCTAGTGCACTGAACTGTTCGCTCATGCCAGAACGAGGCTTTGGAGGACCTGGTGAGTGTCAATCCGTTCGACGACGACAACGGCAGCTTTTTCGTTTTGATCAACGACGAAGAGCAGCACAGCCTGTGGCCGGCGTTCGCCGATGTTCCATCGGGCTGGAAGACGGTGTACGGCGAAGCGGATCGCGCTGCGTGCCTGGAGTACATCGAACAGAACTGGGCCGACATCCGGCCGAAGAGTTTGCGCGAGAGGGTGGCAAGCCGTGGTTTTGATCTGTGAATCATTCGGGCAGCCAACAGATCCTAGCGACCAGGCGCATCCGCTGACGCGCGGGCAGCTGGATATTTGGCTTGCGCAGGAAACCGGTCAGCTTGGTACGGAGTGGCAGCTTGGTCTATTCGTCAAAATCGAGGGCGCAGTAGATCGTGACGCCCTTAGGTGGGCGATCCGCCAGGCGGTGCACGAGACCGAACCGGGCAGGGCCGCCATCTTCGCGGCGGATGGCCACGTTTTCCAACGGGCGATCGACTACCCGGATATCGAGCTGGCGTTCTATGACCTGAGTGGCTCAGACCATGCCGTGCAGGAAGCCCATGAACTGGCGTCGTCAATTCAACGCACGCCACTTCCGTTCACTGGCCCGCTGTTCAAATTCGCATTATTCCGGACGCGGCCCGACCAATATTACTGGTTCGTATGCTGCCACCACATAATCGTCGACGGAACCGGCATCGCGCTGGTAGGGCGTCGGATTGCAAATATCTACACGGCCATTGTTTCTGGCACTCCCATCCCTCCCGCGTTTTTCGGTTCATTGCAGGACTTGGTGAGCAGCGAGTCAGAGTACGAAGCGTCCACCGATTATCTAGAAGATCGGGCCTACTGGAGCGAGAACCTTCCACGGAAAAACGAAGCGGATTATCGGTTACCCCAAGCCGCGGACGAGCAGGATTCGCATTGGCCGTCTGCGCCGGTTCAACTGGACCCAGCCGTCGTCGGCCGAATCAAAGAGTTATCCAAGCGGTTAGGCGTCCGTCGATCATCGGTCCTCACCGCGGCCTGCGCGCTGTTGGTAGGTGGGTTCGACGCTGACGGTTCGGAGGTGGTATTCAACTTCCCGGTCAGCAGGCGAGTGCATCCAGCGTCAAAGCTGCTTCCCGGGATGGTTGCCGGGGTAGTGCCGCTGGTCTTGACGGCGTCCCCGGAATCGTTGGTGGCCGATTTCTGCAAACATGTCGACACGCGAGTACGAGAAGCGCTGAGACATCAGCGATTTCCGGTGCACCTGCTTGAAGGTGAGGGTGACGTTCGCGGCCTCAGGCGGCCGGCAAATCGGGTAGTTCTTAATTTCGTGCCGGCGAGACTGACCCTGAATCTCGGCGGTATTCCGGCAACAGCGACCTACACCACTTTTGGCCCGATAGGTCATTTTGGGCTGTTGTTCTATGGAGTCGGCGATGAGCAGCTTTTCAGCACAGCGGGCGCCGGACAGCCGTTTGCGGATTTTGAGGTCTCGGATTTAGCAGGACGTTTGCAGCGGATATTGATGGCGATGATTGCCGATCCGGAGCGGCGGCTGTCGTCGGTGGATGTGCTGGATGTCGGTGAGCATGCTCGGCTGGAGGGGTGGGGTAATCGGGCGGCGTTGACCCAGCCCGCACCCACGCCCGTCTCGGTTCCGGTGGTATTTGCCGAGCAGGTGGCCCGCGCCCCTCAGGAGGTGGCGATCAGCTTCGAGAGCGGTGCCCTGACGTATCGGGAACTCGAGGAGGCCGCGAACCGGGTGGCCCACCTGCTGACCGACCGGGGAGTGGAGCCGGGGCAGTGTGTGGCGTTGCTATTGGAGCGCTCGGCCCAGGCCGTCGTGGCGATGCTGGCGGTGCTGAAGAGCGGGGCGGCTTACCTGGCGATCGACCCGGCGCTGCCGCCGGCCCGAATCGAGTTCATGCTCACGGATGCCGCCCCGACCGCTGTTATCACCACCGCCGACCTACGCCCGCGGCTGGACGGGTGCGATCTGGCGGTCATCGATATCAACGACCCCGCCGTGGACACCCAGCCCAGCACCGCATTACCGGCGCCAGCCCCTGACGACATCGCTTACTTCATTTACACGTCGGGGACTACCGGCGTGCCCAAGGGGGTGGCGGTCACCCACCACAACTTGACCCATTTGGCGGACTCGCAGCCCTCAGACCTGCCGCCGGCGCAGGTGTGGACGCAATGCCACTCCTATGCCTTTGACTTTTCGGTTTGGGAGATCTGGGCTGCACTGCTCGGAGGTGGCCGGCTGGTGGTCGTACCCGACGAGGTGGTCGGCTCGCCGGTTGATTTCCACGCCTTGCTGGTCAGCGAACAGGTCAATGTGCTCACCCAGACTCCGTCTGCGGTGACCGCACTGCGCCCGCAGGGGCTGGAGTCGGTGGCGTTGCTACTCGGCGGTGAGGCCTGCCCGACAGAGGTGGTGGATGTGTGGGCGCCCGGGCGGGTGGTGATCAACGCCTATGGCCCCACCGAGGCCACGGTGTATGCGTCGATGAGCGCGCCGCTGTCGGTCGGGGCCGGTGTGGTGCCGATCGGTGCGCCGGTATCGACCGCGGCGCTGTTCGTCCTCGACGAGTGGTTACGTCCGGTGCCGGCCGGTGTGGTCGGTGAGTTGTATGTCGTGGGTCGCGGCGTGGCCGTCGGGTATGTGGGCCGGGCTTCGCTGACCGGGTCGCGGTTTGTGGCCTGCCCATTTGCCAGCTCGGGACAGCGGATGTATCGCACCGGAGATCTGGTGAGTTGGGGTGCTGATGGGCAGCTGCGGTATCTGGGGCGTTCCGATGAGCAGGTCAAGATCCGTGGCTACCGCATCGAACTAGGTGAAGTCCGCGCGGCACTGGCCGGGCTGGATGGGGTGGAGCAGGCGGTGGTGATGGCCCGCGAGGACCGCCCTGGCGATAAGCGGCTGGTGGGTTATGTCACCGGGACCGCCGATCCGGCCGAGCTGCGCACCCAACTGGCCGAGCGGTTGCCGGAGTATATGGTGCCCGCCGCGGTGGTGGGGTTGGAAACGTTGCCGTTGACGGTCAGCGGCAAACTCGACGCCCGTGCCCTACCGGCACCCGAATACACCGTCACTGCTTACCGCGCCCCGGAAACGCCCGCCGAAGAGATCCTAGCCGGCATCTACTCCCACATCCTGGGGCTCGAACGCGTCGGTGTCGACGACTCGTTCTTCGACCTGGGCGGGGATTCACTGTCAGCGATGCGCTTGATCGCCGCGATCAACGCGAGTCTGGACGCCGGTCTTGCGGTGCGCGATGTTTTCGAGGCGCCCACGGTGGCCCAGTTGGCTCCTCGTATCGGGAAGGGCGGCGGCCTGGAGCCGTTGGTGGCCGTCGAGCGGCCCGCGGTGGTGCCGTTGTCGTTTGCCCAGTACCGGTTGTGGTTCATCGATCAATTGCAAGGCCCCTCACCGGTCTACAACATGGCGGCGGCCCTGCGGCTGGGCGGGCGGCTGGATACCGACGTCTTGGGTGCGGCGCTAGCCGACGTGGTGGCCCGCCATGAAAGCCTGCGCACCCTGTTTACGGCGCCCGAGGGCATACCCCAGCAGGTGGTGATCCCGGTGGCGCAGGCCGACCTCGGCTGGGACGTCGTCGATGCCACCGGCTGGCCGGAAAGCCGGCTAGCGGAGGCCTTGGACACCGCGGCTCGTCACCCGTTTGACTTGGCGACCGAAATCCCGCTGCGGGCAACGCTTTTCCACGTCAGCGAGGACGAACATGTGCTCGTGGCCGTGGTGCACCACATCGCTGCCGACGGCTTGTCGGTCACCCCGCTGGTGGCTGATCTGGGGGTGGCCTATGCCAGCCGGTGTGCGGGGCAAGCCCCGGGATGGGCGCCGTTGCCGGTGCAATATGTCGATTACACGCTGTGGCAGCGCGCGCTGCTGGGCGATCTCGATGACAGCGGCAGCCGCATCGGCGCGCAGTTGGCGTATTGGGAACAAGAGCTGGCCGGGCTGCCCGAGCGGTTGGTGCTGCCCACCGACCGGCCCTACCCGCTGGTTGCCGATTACCGCGGCGCCAGCGTGACGGTGGACTGGCCGGGCGAACTGCAGCAGCAAATTCGTCGGGTGGCCCGTGAGCACAATGCGACCAGCTTCATGGTGCTGCAGGCCGCCCTGGCGGTGCTGCTGTCCAAGCTCAGCGCCAATTCCGATGTGGCGGTGGGCTTCCCGATCGCTGGGCGCGGTGATCCTGCGCTCGATCAGCTGGTGGGCTTCTTCGTCAACACCTTGGTGTTGCGGGTCGATGTGGCCGGCGATCCCAGTGTCGCCGAGTTGCTGGCCCAGGTGCGAGGGCGCAGCCTGGCCGCCTACGAGCATCAAGATGTGCCCTTCGAGGTGCTGGTGGAGCGGCTCAACCCGACCCGCTCGCTGAATCATCATCCGCTGGTCCAGGTGATGCTGGCCTGGCAGAACTTCGCGGGGGACCCGGCGACCGGGCTGGCGCTGGGCGATCTGCAAGTCAGCCCCGTACCGATAGACACCCGTACCGCCCGCGTGGACCTGACGTTCTCGTTAGCCGAACGCTGGAGCGAGGCCGGTGAGCCCGCCGGGATCGGTGGGACGGTGGAGTTCCGCACCGACGTGTTCGACCCCGAAAGCATCGAAACGCTGATCGACCGGTTGCGGCGGGTGTTGGCGGCCATGACCGTCGATCCCACGGCGCGGTTGTCGTCGCTGGACCTGCTCGATGCTGATGAGCACGCCCGCCTAGATCGGTGGGGCAACCGGGCGGCGTTGACCCGACCTGCCCCCACACCGGCGTCGATTCCGGCGGTGTTCGCCGCCCAAGTCGCGCGCGCGTTCGAAGCGCCGGCGGTGAGCTTCGACGGCCACTCGATGACCTACCGGGAGCTCGACGAGGCGTCGAACCGGTTGGCGCGCCTGCTGACCGGCGTTGGCGCCGGCCCGGGTGAGCGTGTGGCGCTGCTGTTGCCGCGGTCGGCCGACGCAGTCGTGGCGATGTTGGCGGTGCTCAAAACCGGGGCGGCCTACCTGCCGATCGACCCGGCTGTGCCGGCGGCCCGGATCGAGTTCATGGTTGCCGATGCGGCACCGATCGTCGCCATCACCACCACCGGGCTGGCCGACCGGTTCGACGGGTGTGGCCTGCGAATCATCGATGTCGACGACCCGCGCATCCAGACGTATCCGTGCACGGGCTTGCCGGCGCCGGCCGCCGAGGAGATCGCCTACCTGATCTACACCTCGGGCACGACCGGTGTTCCCAAGGGGGTAGCCATCCCCCACCGGAACGTCACCCGGCTGCTGAGGGCACTGGACGCCGACCTGGAATTTTTGCCGGGGCAGGCATGGTCGCAGTGCCATTCGTTGGCCTTTGACTTTTCGGTGTGGGAGATCTTCGGTGCGCTGCTGCACGGCGGGCGGCTGGTGGTGGTGCCCGACGAGGTGGTCCGCTCGCCGGAAGACTTCCACGCCTTGCTGGTTGCCGAACACGTCAGCGTATTGAGTCAGACCCCATCGGCTTTTTATGCGCTGCAAACCGTCGACACGCGAGCACCTGGGTCCGAGGGTCAGCTCAAGCTGCAGACGGTGGTGTTCGGCGGCGAGGCGCTAGAACCCCAGCGTCTGGCGACCTGGTTGGACAAGTACCCGCGGTTACCGCGGCTGATCAATATGTATGGCATCACCGAGACGACAGTGCATGCCTCATTCCGCGAGATCAGCGTCGCCGACGTCGGCCGCAGCGTCAGCCCCGTCGGGGTGCCGTTGGTCCACCTTGGCTTTTTTGTGCTGGATGGGTTGCTGCGTCCGGTACCGGCCGGGGTCGTCGGTGAGTTGTATGTGGCCGGCGGGGGGCTGGCGTACGGATATGTGGGCCGGACGGGGTTGACGGCGTCGCGGTTTGTGGCCTGCCCGTTCGCGGCGTCGGGACAACGGATGTATCGCACCGGAGATCTGGTGTGTTGGAGTGCCGATGGGCAGCTGGATTATCTGGGCCGTGCTGATGAGCAGGTCAAGATCCGCGGCTATCGCATCGAGCTCGGCGAAATCCGCGCGGCGCTAGCGGCAGTGGATGGGGTGGAGCACGCGGTGGTGGTCGCCCGTGAGGACCGCCCCGGTGACAAACGGCTGGTGGGTTATGTGACTGGAGCCGCTGACCCGTCCGATGTTCGGGCCCGGTTGGGTCAGCGGCTCCCCTCCTACATGGTGCCGGCGGCGGTGGTGGTGATCGACGCGCTGCCGTTGACGGTCAACGGCAAACTGGACACCCGGGCCTTGCCGGCGCCCGACTACCAGGATGTGGATCAGTACCGCGCCCCGGCCAGTCCCACAGAGGAGATCCTGGCCGGCATCTACGCCCAGGTCCTCGGCCTCGATCAGGTCGGAGTCGACGACTCGTTCTTCGACTTGGGTGGAGATTCGTTATCGGCGATGCGGGTCATCGCTGCGGTCAACAGCGCGCTGGATGCTCACCTTGCGGTGCGCACGTTGTTCGAGGCACCCACGGTTGCCCAGTTGGCACCCCGTATCGGCGAGGGGGGCGGTCGTAAGCCATTGGTGGCCGGTGAGCGGCCGGCGGTAGCGCCGTTGTCGTTTGCCCAACAGCGGTTGTGGTTCCTCGATCGGTTCGAGGGGGGCGTGGCGACCTACAACATTCCGACCGCGTTTCGGATCAGCGGCGTGCTGGACGTCGACGCGCTGGGGGCGGCTATCGATGATGTGATCGCCCGTCACGAGTCGCTGCGCACCGTCTTTCCCGACGTCGATGGTGTGCCGTTGCAACAGGTGTTGCCGGCCGAGCCGGGGATGTGGCGACGTGGCGGCGCGGCGGTGGTGTCGTTGTCCGAGCAGGATGTGGTCGCCGAGTTGGTGGCGCTGGCGGGATATCGGTTTGATTTGGCCGCCGAGATCCCGATTCGTGCGCAGATCTATGCGGTGGGCCCCGAGCAGCATGTGGTGGGAATTGTGGTGCACCACATCGCTTTTGACGGTTGGTCAATGGCTCCCATGGCGAGGGACATCGGTGAGGCGTATCGGGCGCGCCGGCACGGCCGGGCTCCGGAGTGGGCGCCGTTACCGGTGCAGTATGCCGATTACACGCTGTGGCAACAGGATTGGTTGGGCGTGGAGTCCGATCCGGACAGTGTGATCGCCGGACAGCTGGCATATTGGCGACAACAGTTGGCCGACCTGCCCGAGGTGGTGTCGTTGCCGGCGGATCGGGCGCGCCCGGCGGTGCCCAGTTATCGCGGTGATGAGGTAGAGCTGCGCATCGACGCGCAGACCTGGGCGGGGGTCAAGGCGCTCGCGGCGGCGCACAACGCGACGGTCTCGATGGTGTTGCAGGCGGCCATGGCGGTGGTGTTGCACCGGGTGGGAGCCGGCGAGGACGTGGTGATGGGTGCGCCAATCGCCGGGCGGATGGATGCGGCGCTGAATGAGCTGGTCGGGTTCTTCGTCAACACCTGGGTGTTACGGGTGGACGTCAACTCCGCGCAGCGGTTCAGCGAGGTGCTCGAGCAGGTGCGCCAGCAGGCGCTGGATGCCTACAGCAACCAAGATGTGCCGTTCGAATTGCTGGTCGAGCAGCTCAACCCGGTGCGTTCCGCGGCGCACCATCCGTTGTTCCAGGTGCTCTTGGTCTTCCAGAACAATGTGCGCCCCGACATGGCGCTGGAGGACGTCAGCGTTGAGCAGTTGGCGGTCTTTACCCGCACGGCCAAGTTCGACTTGGACATCGAGCTGAGCGAGGTGCCCGGCGACGATGCGGCGGCGCCGATGGCCGCCGGACTGGTCATGTATGCCACGGATTTGTTTGACCGGTCGACCATCGAGCGGTTGGTCGGCTGGTTTGGCCGGGTGATCGAGGCGGTGATCGCCGATGCCTCGGTGATGGTCAGTGAGGTTTCGCTGCTGGATCGCGGCGAACGAGATCTGGTGCTGTCGGAGTGGTCGGGTGCCGGGGTGAGCGCGCCGGTGGGGCTGGCGCCGGAACTGTTAGCGGCGGCAGTGGCCGCCGACCCGGACGCCGTGGCCGTCGTCGACGGTGCACGGGAGCTGTCCTATGGCGAGCTCGATGCGTGGTCGACGCGGTTGGCGCGGGTGCTGATCGAGGCCGGCGTGGGTCCCGAGCGCGCGGTGGGCGTCGCGATGGGCCGGTGCGCGGAATTGGTCGTGGCCTGGTGGGCGGTGGTCAAGGCCGGTGGGGTGTATGTGCCGGTGGATCCGACCCATCCGGTCGAGCGCATCGCCGCGGTGCTCGACGCGGTGGGCGCCGTGTGTGTGTTGACGTGCAGCGCCGACACGGTGGCCGGAGTGCACCCGGTGCTGCGCATCGATGATCTGGATGTGTCCGAACGTTGCGCGGATCCGATTACCGACGCCGACCGGCTGGCGCCGTTGGCGGTGGATAACGGCGCGTATGTGATCTTCACGTCGGGGTCGACCGGTGTGCCCAAGGGGGTGACGGTCAGCCACGCCGGCCTGCTGGGTTGGGCTGCGGCGCAAGGCGAGATGTTCGGGTTGGGCGCGGATGCGCGGGTGTTGATGGTGGCCGCGCCGACCTTTGATGCCTCGGTCGGTGAGTTCTTGTGGGCCGTCGAGTCCGGGGCGGCGTTGGTGGTTGCCCCGGCGGGGGTGTACGCCGGGGATGCGTTGACGGCGTTGCTGCAGGACCAGCGGGTCAGTGCGGCGATTTTGACTCCGACGGTGCTCTCGTCGCTGGATCGGGCCCGGCTGGATGGGCTGGACACGGTGATCGCTGTGGGGGAGGCCTGCCTCGACGAGGTGGTGGCGGCCTGGGCGCCGGGTCGGCGGATGTACAACGGCTACGGCCCCAGCGAGACCACCATCTGGGTTACCTGCGCGCAGCTGTTCGCGGGTCAGCCGGTGCGCATCGGTGCCCCGTTGGCCGGGGTGTGCGCGCTGGTGCTCGATGCGCAGCTGAACCCGGCTCCGGCTGGCGTGGTAGGCGAGTTGTATCTGGCCGGGCCTGCGGTGGCGCACGGCTATGTGGGCAGGCCCGGGTTGACCGCGGAACGGTTCGTGGCGAATCCTTTTGCGGCCCTTTCGGGGCCAGCCGGGACGCGGATGTATCGCAGCGGGGATCTGGTCCGCTGGACGGCTGAGGGCACCCTGGACTACTTAGGTCGTGCCGATACTCAGATCAAACTGCGCGGCCAGCGCATCGAGTTGGGCGAGATCGAAAACACCCTGCTGGCCTGCCCGCAGGTCACCCAGGCCGCGGCCAGCGTGCACCAGAGCGACACCGGTCCGCATTTGATCGGCTACGTCACGTTGGGGCAGACCAGTACCGCCGATGACGACGCCGAAATCGTCGAAGAGTGGCAACAGCTGTACGACGACCTGTACGACGCCGAGGTCGAGACGCCCGGCTTCGGGATGGACTTCCGCGGCTGGAACAGCAGCTACACCGACGAGCCGATACCGCTCGAAGACATGGTGGAGTGGCGCTCGGCCACGGTGAAACGGATCAACGCCCTGCAGCCGCAACGCGTTTTGGAGATCGGCGTGGGTTCGGGGTTGCTGTTGTCGCAGATCGCCCCGGACTGTGTCGAGTATTGGGGCACAGACTTTTCCGCGCCGACGATTCAGACGCTGCAGGCAGCGGTGGCTGAGCAGTCGTGGGGTGACCGGGTGCAGCTGCGGGTGCAGTCGGCGGACGTGGCCGACGGGTTGCCGGAGGGCCACTTCGATGTGGTGGTGCTCAACTCGGTGGTCCAGTACTTCCCGAGTGCGGGGTACCTGCGCGACGTGATGGACGTGGCGATGCGGTTGCTGGCACCGGGCGGGGCAGTGTTTATCGGCGACGTGCGCAACCACAGCCTGCAGGGCGCGTTTCAAACCGGGGTGGCCGTGGCCCGCACCGAAGCCGCCGACGCTGCCGAGATTCGTCAAAGAGTTCAGCGCGCTGTGCTCGGCGAGCCCGAATTGCTGCTGGCCCCTGAGTTTTTCACCACCTGGGCTACCGAAAATGTGTCGGCGGCCGGGCTGGATATCGAGGTCAAGCCCGGGATGGCCGATAACGAGCTGAACCGGTATCGCTACGACCTCGTCATCTATAAATCCCCTGCACCGGTGCGCTCAATGGCCGGCGCGGACAGCTGGGCGTGGCCCCGGTGCGCGGGCCTGGACGGGCTGCAAACCCGGTTGATGTCTGAGCGTCCGGGCGCCGTTCGTGTCACTGGCGTTCCCCGCGCCGGAGTGTTCAGCGACGTCGACATCGAACGCAGCCTGGCCGCCGGGCTGCCGTTAGCCGACGCTTTAGCCCACGCCGACGGCGCCGATGCTGTTGTCCCCGAACAATTGCACCGCCTTGGTGAGACCGCCGGATATCACGTCGCGGTTACCTGGGGCGCTCAACCGGGCACGGTGGATGCGGTGTTCATCGCTGCAGCTGACGCTGAGCAGACCTCGGCGCTGACCGATCTGTATCTGCCACCTGGCGGGCCCCACCGAGTCACCAGCTACGCCAATGACCCGCAGACCAATACCAAAATCGGTGCGATTCGTCAGCAACTGAGTACGTGGTTGCCCGAATACATGGTGCCGACGCACATTGTGGTGCTCGACGAGTTTCCGATGACGTCCTCGGGCAAGATCGACCGAAAGGCCTTGCCGGCGCCCGTGTATCAAGGTGCGGATCGTTACCGTGCCCCGAGTAACCCCACTGAGGAGATCTTGGCCAGCATCTACGCCCAGGTGCTGGGGCTGGACCGGGTCGGTGTCGACGACTCGTTCTTCGATTTGGGTGGGGATTCGTTGTCGGCGATGCGTTTGATCGCCGCGATCAACACCGGTCTGGACGCCGATATTACGGTGCGCGCGGTGTTCGAGGCGCCCACGGTTGCCCAGTTGGCGCCGCGAATCGGTAAGGGCGGCGGCCTGGAGCCGCTGGTCCCGGTGGAGCGGCCGGCGGTGATTCCGTTGTCGTTCGCGCAGGGCCGGATGTGGTTTACCGACCAATTGCATGGGCCTTCACCGGTTTACAACGTGGTGGTGCCGTTGCGGCTGAACGGGCGCCTTGATGTCGAGGCACTGGGTGCGGCGCTGGCCGATGTGGTGGGCCGCCATGAGAGCCTGCGCACCCTGTTCCCTGCGATCGATGGCGTGCCCCACCAGGTGGTGGTGAGCGCCGAGGAAGCCGACTTCGGTTGGCAGGTCGTCGATGCCACCGGGTGGCCGGAGGACCGGCTTGGTGAAGCCGTCGTCGCCGCGCTGCGTCACGCGTTTGATTTGGCCACCGAGATCCCGTTGCGGGCAAGGCTTTTCCGCGTCGCCGACGACGAACACATGCTGGCGATCGTGCTGCATGAAATCGCCGCCGACGGTTGGTCGACGATGCGGCTGCTGCATGACCTAGGCATGGCTTATGCCAGCCGGTGCGCCGGGCGGGCTCCCGACTGGGCGCCATTGCCGGTGCAGTATGTCGATTACACCCTGTGGCAGCGTGCCCAATTCGGTGATTTCGATGACCGTGACAGCCGCATCGCCGCACAGCTCGCTGAGTGGGAGCAGGCGCTGGCCGGAATGCCCGAGCGGCTGCAGCTGCCCACCGATCGGCCCTATCCACTGGTGGCTGATCAGCGCGGCGCCCGGGTGAACGTGGAGTGGCCGGTCCAACTGCAGCAGCAGGTTGCCCGGGTGTGCCGCGAGCACAACGCGACCGGTTTCATGGTGATGCAGGCCGCCCTGGCGGTGCTGTTGTCCAAGCTCAGCGCCAGTTCCGATGTGGCGGTAGGGTTTGCGATCGCCGGGCGGCGCGATCCCGCACTCGATGAACTGATCGGGTTCTTCGTCAACACCTTGGTGCTGCGCGTCGATCTGACCGGTGATCCCACCGTGGCCGACCTGCTGGCCCAGGTACGACGGCGCAGCCTGGCCGCCTACGAGCACCAAGACGTGCCCTTCGAGATGCTGGTGGAGCGGCTCAACCCCACCCGGTCGCTGGCCCATCACCCGCTGGTGCAGGTGATGTTGGGCTGGAACAACTTCCCCGGGCAGGTTGAGGTCCCCGAAGAGGGCTTGAGCCTGGGCGATCTTCAGGTCTCGCCGCTGGCCGCGGACACTCAGACCGCCAAGATGGATCTGGTCTTCTTCCTCAAAGAACGCTGGACCGAGGCCGGTGCACCCGCCGGGATTTACGGGCAGGTGGAATTCCGCACCGACGTGTTCGACGAGGACAGCATCCAGACGTTGATCGCGCGGTTGCAGCGGGTGTTGACGGCGATGACCGCCGACCCCACCCGGCGCTTGTCGTCGGTGGATCTGCTAGATGCCGGTGAGCACGCTCGGCTGGAAGAGCTTGGTAATAAAGCGGTTTTGACCGCGCCGGCTAGCGCGCCGGTGTCGATTCCCGAGCTGTTCACTGCCCACGTGACGCGCACCCCGGACGCCGTGGCGCTGGTGTGCGAGGACCTGGCGGTGACCTACCGCGCGCTGGATGAAACCTCGAATCGGTTGGCGCATTGCCTCGCGGCTGCCGGTGCGGGTCCGGGACAAACTGTGGCACTGCTATTTTCACGGTCGGCCGAGGCCGTCGCGGCGATCCTGGCCGTGCTCAAGACCGGAGCCTCCTACCTGCCGATCGACCCCTCGTCGCCGGATACCCGGATCGAGTTCATGCTCGGCGATGCCAAGCCGGTCGTCGGCGTCACCACCGCCGATCTGGCTGAGCGGTTAGAACGCCATGGCGTGACGGTTATCGACGTCAACGATCGATGCATCGACGACCAGCCCAGCACGAGTTTGCCGGCGCCGGCCGCGGACGATGTCGCGTACCTGATCTACACCTCGGGCACCACGGGGGTGCCCAAGGGCGTGGCGATCACCCATCGCAATGTGACCCAGCTGTTGGGGTCGTTGGATGCCGGTTTGCCGCGCGCTGGGGTGTGGGCGCTGTGTCACTCATTGGCGTTCGACGTGTCGGTTTGGGAGATCTTCGGGGCGTTGTTGCGCGGTGGGCGCGTGGTGGTGGTGTCGGAGTCGGTGACCGGTTCACCGCAAGAGCTCCACGAAGTGTTGGTCGCTGAACAGGTCAGCGTGTTGACGCAGACCCCGTCGGCGGTGGCGGCGCTGCCGGTTGAGGGGCTGGAGTCGGCGGCGTTGGCGGTGGTCGGTGAGGCGTGTTCGGCCGAGGTGGTGGATCGGTGGGCGCCGGGGCGGGTGATGGTAAACGCCTATGGCCCGACCGAGACGACGATGTGTGTGGCGATCAGCGCGCCGCTGACGGCGGGCTCGGGTGTGCCGCCGATCGGATCGCCGGTGGGCGAGGCGGCGTTTTTTGTGCTCGACGAGTGGTTGCGGCCGGTGCCGGCCGGGGTCGTCGGCGAGTTGTATGTGGCCGGTGCCGGACTGGCCTATGGGTATCTGCGCCGAACGGGATTGACCGGAACTCGGTTTGTGGCCTGCCCGTTCGGAGCGCCGGGACAGCGCATGTATCACACCGGGGACCTGGTGTGTTGGGGTGCCGATGGGCAGCTGCGCTATCTGGGCCGTGCTGATGAGCAGGTCAAGATTCGCGGATATCGCATCGAGCTCGGTGAGGTGCGCACGGCCCTGGCCGGCTGCGACGGGGTTGAGCAGGCGGTGGTGATCGCCCGCGAGGACCGCCCTGGCGACAAACGTCTGGTGGGTTATGTCACCGGCACCGCCGACCCGGCCCAGCTGCGCATTCAGCTCGCCGAGCGGCTGCCGGAGTTCATGGTGCCGGCCGCGGTGGTGTCGTTGGAAACGATGCCGTTGACGGTCAACGGCAAACTCGATACCCGCGCTCTACCGGCACCCGAATATCAGAATGCCGGTTCTCGCGCAGCGGCGAGCCCGGTCGAAGAGATCCTGGCCGGCATGTTCGCCGAGGTGCTGGGGATCGAGCAGGTCGGTGTCGATGACTCGTTCTTCGATTTGGGCGGGGACTCGTTGTTGGCGATGCGTTTGATCGCGGCGATCGAGACCGGTCTGGATGCAGATCTGTCGGTGCGCACCGTGTTCGAGGCGCCTACGGTGGCCCAGTTGGCGCTGCGCGTCGGTGGGAGTGGCAGCCGCCGTGAGCCGTTGGTGGCCGTGGAGCGGCCCGAGGTGGTGCCGTTGTCGTTTGCCCAGCAGCGGTTGTGGTTTATCGACCAATTGTTGGGGCCGTCACCGATTTACAACATGGCGGCCGCGTTGCGGCTGAGTGGACGGCTAGATGCCGAGGCGTTGGGGGCCGCACTCGCCGATGTGGTGACCCGCCAGGAAAGCTTGCGCACCCTGTTCCCATCGGTTGAGGGGATACCCCAACAGGTGGTGGTGCCGGCCGAGCGGGCTGATTTCGGGTGGCAGGTGGTCGATGCCACCGGCTGGTCGGAAAGCCGGCTAGTAGAGGTCATCGACCCCGCGGTGCGTCACGCGTTTGATTTGGCCACCGAGATCCCATTGCGGGCAACGCTTTTCCGCGTCGCCGAGGACGAGCATGTGCTGGTGGCGGTGCTGCACCACATCGCTGCCGACGGCTTGTCGATGGCTGCCCTGGTAGCCGATCTGGGAGTGGCCTATGCCAGCCGACGCGCGGGGCACGCCCCGGACTGGGCGCCCTTACTGGTGCAGTATGCCGATTACACGCTGTGGCAGCGCGCGCAGCTCGGTGACGTGGCCGACAGCGACAGCCCGATCGCCGGGCAGCTGGCGTACTGGGAGCAGGCCCTAGCCGGGCTGCCCGAGCGGCTGCAGCTTCCTACCGATCGGCCCTATCCGCCGGTGGCTGATTACCGCGGGGCCAGTGTGATGGTGGACTGGCCGGTCGAGTTGCAGCAGCAGGTTGCGCGAGTGGCCCGTGAGCACAACACCACCAGCTTCATGGTGATCCAGGCCGCTCTGGCGGTGTTGTTGGCGAAGATCAGTGCCAGCTCCGATGTGGCGGTGGGCTTCGCAATCGCCGGGCGCGATGATCCCGCACTCGATGGACTGGTCGGATTCTTCGTCAACACCCTGGTGCTGCGGGTGGAGGTAGCCGGCGATCCCAGCTTCACCGAATTGCTGGCTCAGGTGCGTGCGCGCAGCTTGGCCGCCTACGAGCACCAGGATGTGCCCTTCGAGGTGCTGGTGGAGCGGCTCAACCCCACCCGAAGCCTCGCCCATCACCCGTTGATTCAGGTGGTGGTGGCCTGGCAGAACTTCGCTACGGACGACAACGCCGCCGGGTTGGCCTTAGGTGATCTTGAGATCACCCCGCTGTCGGCAGACACCCAGGTTGCGCGCATGGACCTGACAATCTCCTTGGGCGAACGCTGGAACGCCGCCGGTGAACCCGCTGGGATCGGCGGGTCAGTGGAGTTCCGCACCGACGTATTCGACACCGCCACCATCGAGGCGCTGATCGAGCGGTTGCAGCGGGTGCTGGATGCGGTCACCACCGACCCCACCCGGGCGTTCTCGTCGGTGGATGTGCTGGATGCCGGTGAGCACGCTCGGCTGGAAGAGCTTGGTAATAGAGCGGTTTTGACCGCGCCGGCCAGCGCGCCGGTGTCGATTCCCGCGCTGTTCGCCGCCCAGGTCACCCGCGCCCCCGACGCGGTGGCGATCAGTTGTGGTGGTCGTTTGGTGACGTATCGGGAACTTGATGAGGCGTCGAATCGGTTGGCGCATCTGTTAGCTTGCCGCGGTGCCCGCCCGGGACAGACTGTGGCGCTGCTGTTTTCCCGGTGTGCCGAGGCGATCGTGTCGATGTTGGCGGTGCTCAAGTCTGGGGCGGCGTATCTGCCGATCGATCCCGCGCATCCGGCGAGCCGGATCGGCTTCGTGCTCGCTGATGCCGCGCCGATCGCCGCGATCACCACCGGCGAACTGGCCGCGCGGCTCGACGGCCAGGACGTGGCCGTCATCGATGTCGATGACCCCCGCATCGACAGTTACCCGGCCACCGACGTGGCGGTACCGGCCCCCGAGGACATTGCCTATCTGATCTACACCTCGGGCACTACCGGGGTGCCCAAGGGTGTGGCCATCACCCACCGCAACGTCACCGAACTGCTGACGTCGCTTGACTCGGGGTTGGCCGCACCCGGGCAGGTGTGGTCGCAGTGGCACTCCTATAGCTTCGACATCTCGGGCTGGGAGATCTATGGCGCCCTGCTGCACGGTGGGCAGTTGGTAGTGGTGCCCGAGTCGGTGGCGGCCTCACCAGAAGACTTGCACGACTTACTGATTCGCGAGCAGGTCAGCGTCTTGTGCCAAACCCCCTCGGCGGCGGGGACGTTGTCACCGCAGGGGTTGGAATCGCTGACCCTGCTGGTCGGGGGTGAGGCCTGCCCGGCCGAGCTGGTCCAGCGCTGGGCACCCGGGCGGGTGATGATCAATGAGTACGGCCCGACCGAGACCACCATGTGGGTGGCCCTGAGCGCGCCACTCACAGCGGGATCTGAGGTGGTGGCGATCGGCGCGCCGGTGCCGAACGCGGCGTTCTTCGTGCTCGACCAGTGGCTGCAAGCGGTGCCGGTCGGGGTGGTCGGGGAGTTGTATGTGGCCGGGAGCCAGGTCGGGGTCGGCTACGTGGGCCGCGCGGGATTGACCGGGACCCGGTTTGTGGCCTGCCCCTTCGCCGAATTCGGTCAGCGCATGTATCGCACCGGGGACCTGGTGAAATGGGGCCCCGATGGGCAGCTGCACTACCTGGGCCGCGCCGATGAACAGGTCAAGGTCCGCGGCTATCGCATCGAACTCGGCGAAATCCGCACAGCCCTGGCCGGGCTGGACGGGGTCGAGCAGGCGGCCGTCATCGCTCGCGAGGACCGCCCTGGCGACAAACGCCTGATCGGCTATGTCACCGGCACCGCCGAGGCCACCGAACTGCGCACCCAACTGGCCGAGCGACTGCCGGCCTACATGGTGCCGGCCGCGATCGTGATGATCGACAAACTGCCGCTCACAGTCAACGGCAAACTCGACACCCGCGCCCTACCGGCACCCGAATACGCCGAGGGCGATGGCTACCGAGCCCCGAGTACTCCCACCGAGGAGATCCTGGCCGCCATCTACGCCCAGGTACTCGGCCTCGACCGGGTCGGCGTCGACGACTCCTTCTTCGAGCTAGGGGGAGACTCGCTCTCTGCGATGCGGGTCATCGCAGGGGTCAACAGCGCCCTGAATACGCACCTTGCGGTGCGCACCTTGTTCGATGCGCCCACGGTGGCCAGGCTGGCACCGCGTATCGGAGAAGACGGCGATGGGCATGAGCCGTTGGTGGCGGTCGAGCGGCCGGCGGTGGTGCCGTTGTCGTTTGCCCAGCAGCGCTTGTGGTTCCTGGATCAGTTCCAAGGGCCCTCGCCGGTGTACAACATACCGGCGGCACTGCGACTGAGTGGACGCCTGGATGCCGAGGCGTTAGGGGCGGCGTTGGCCGATGTGGTGGCCCGCCAGGAAAGCCTGCGGACTCTGTTCGCGGCGCCTGAGGGCATACCCCAGCAGGTGGTTATCCCCGCTGAGGGTGCCGATTTCGGGTGGGAGGTCGTCGACGCCACCGGTTGGCCGGAAAGCCGGCTGGGTGAGGCCATCGGCGCCGTGGCGCGTCACCTTTTCGATTTGGCAACCGAGATTCCTTTGCGCGCAACACTTTTCCGCGTCGCCGAGGACGAGCACGTGCTGGTGGCCGTGGTGCACCATATCGCCGCCGACGGCTGGTCGATCACCCGGCTGGTGGGTGACCTGGGGGTGGCCTATGCCAGCCGGTGTGCGGGGCAGGCCCCCGGCTGGGCGCCATTGACGGTGCAGTACGCGGATTACACGCTGTGGCAGCGCGCGCACCTGGGTGATCTGGCCGATGCCGACAGTCGTATCGCCGGGCAGCTGACCTTCTGGGACCAGGAGCTGGCCGGGATGCCCGAGCGCCTGGCGTTGCCCACCGACCGGCCGTATCCGCCGGTGGCCGACTACCGCGGCGCCAGTGTGGCCGTGGAGTGGCCGGCGGAGCTGCAGCAGCAGGTTGCGCGGGTGGCCCGCGAGCACAACACCACCACCTTCATGGTGATCCAGGCCGCCCTGGCGGTGCTGCTTTCCAAGCTCAGCGCCAGTTCCGATGTGGCGGTAGGCTTCCCGATCGCCGGGCGCCCTGACCCTGTGCTGGATGAAGTGGTGGGGGTCTTCGTCAACACCCTGGTGTTGCGGGTGGAGATGGCCGGCGATCCCACGGTTGCTGAGCTGCTCGCTCAGGTGCGGGCCCGCAGCCTGGCCGCCCTCGAGCACCAGGATGTGCCCTTCGAGATGCTGGTGGAGCGGCTCAACCCAGCCCGCAGCCTGGCCCATCAGCCGCTGGTGCAGGTGGCGTTGGCCTGGCAGAACTTCGCGCGCGACGACTATAACGCCGCCGGGTTGGCCCTGGCTGATCTGCAGATCACGCCGCTGTCAGCGGACACCCAGACCGCCCGCATGGACCTGACATTTTCGTTGGGCGAACGCTGGAGTGCCGCCGGCGAGCCGGCCGGGATCGGCGGCGCGGTGGAGTTCCGTACCGATGTGTTCGACGCGGCCAGCATCGAGGCGCTGATCGCGCGGTTGCATCGGGTGTTGATGGCGGTCACCACCGATCCCACCCGGCGGATCTCGTCGGTGGATCTGCTGGATCCCGGTGAGCATGCCCGCCTCGATGAGATCAGTAACCGAGCGGTGTTTACCACGCCGGCCAGCGCGCCGGTGTCGATTCCCGCGCTGTTCGCAGCGCAGTTCGCCCACGTCCCACAGGCGGTGGCGATCAGCAGCCACGGTCGCGCGATGACCTACCGAGAACTCGATGAGGCCTCGAATCGGTTGGCGCATCTGCTGGCCGACCAGGGGGTGGGCCCGGGACAGTGTGTGGCGCTGCTGTTCAACCGTTCCGCCGAGGCGATCGTGGCGATGTTAGCGGTGCTCAAGACCGCGGCCGCTTATCTGCCGATCGACCCGGTCGTGCCGGCGGCGCGGATCGGGTTCATGCTCGCTGATGCCGCGCCGATGGTCGCGATCACCACGACCGGGCTAGCCGACCGACTCGACGGGCATGACCTGCAGGTCATCGATATCGAAGACCCCCGGATTGACGCCTATCCGTCCACGGGTTTGCCGGCCCCGGCCCCCGCCCCCGATGACATCGCCTACCTGATCTACACGTCCGGGACGACTGGCACGCCCAAAGGCGTCGCCATCACCCACTACAACGTGACCCAACTGATCGAGTCAGGATATGCCGGCCTGCCGCGCGCAGGGGTCTGGCCGTTGTGTCATTCGTTGGCCTTCGATGTGTCGGCGTGGGAGGTCTGGGCTGCGCTGCTGGATGGCGGCCGGCTGGTAGTGGTGCCCGAGTCGGTAGCGGTTTCCCCGGAGGATTTCCACGCTTTGCTGGTTCGCGAACAGGTCAACGTGATGACCCAGACCCCGTCGGCATTGGCGCTGTTGTCGGCTGAGGGCTTGGAGTCGATGTCCTTGCAGGTGGCTGGCGAGGCGTGCCCGGCCGACGTGGTGAATCGGTGGGCAGCCGGGCGGGTGATGATCAACGGTTATGGGCCGACCGAGACGACGATGGGTGTGGCGAGTAGCACGCCCCTGACACCTGGGTTGGACGTGGTGCCGATCGGGACGCCGGTGCAAGGGGCGGCATTGTTCGTGCTCGATCAATGGCTGCGACCAGTACCGGCTGGGGTGGTCGGTGAGTTGTATGTGGCTGGCCGCGGTGTGGGCGTCGGCTATGTGCGCCGGGCGGGGTTGACCGCGTCGCGGTTCGTGGCCTGCCCCTTCGCCGGCACGGGAGCGCCAGGAACACGCATGTATCGCACTGGGGACCTGATGTATTGGGGCGCTGACGGGCAGCTGCAGTATGTGGGGCGCGCCGATGAGCAGGTCAAGATCCGCGGCTATCGCATCGAACTCGGTGAAATCCAGGCCGCGCTGGCCGGTTTTGATGGGGTCGAGCAGGCCGCGGTGATCGCGCGTGAGGACCGCGCCGGCGACAAGCGCCTAGTGGGCTATTTCACGGGCACAGCAGACCCGGCAACGACGCGCGCGAAGCTTGCCGAGCGGCTGCCGGCCTATATGGTCCCGGCGGCGGTGGTGGTGTTGGACGCGCTGCCACTCACCTCCAACGGAAAACTGGACACCCGGGCTCTGCCGGCGCCCGAATACACCGATGCCGATCGGTACCGCCCCCCGAGTACGCCCGCTGAGGAGATCCTGGTTGGCATCTACGCCCAGGTACTGGGTGTCGAGCGGGTCGGGGTCGACGATTCGTTCTTCGACTTGGGTGGGGATTCGCTATCGGCGATGCGGGTGATCGCCGCGATCAACACCAGCCTGGACGCGAACCTTCCGGTACGCACGTTATTCCAGGCGCCGTCCGTTAGAAGCTTGAGCCAGCAGTTGGGCCAAGATGCCGGCGAGATGGAAGTAGTCCCCGTTGAGTTCCTCAAGGAGGGAACCGGTGTTCCGCTGTTCTGCGTTCATCCCGCGGGTGGGGTGAGTTGGCCGTATCAGGTCCTTGGTAATTACCTGGGCTGCCCGATCATCGGCATTCAACAAACCGCGGCAAATGGCGAGGCTGAACCCGCGTCAATCCGCGATATGGCGAAGAACTATGCCGATCGGATTCAAGGGGTTGATCCTACCGGGCCCTACAACCTTCTCGGCTGGTCTTTCGGCGGTGCCGTTGCCCATGAAATTGCCATCGAGCTTCAGCGACGCGGATACGAAGTCGCGCGCCTCGTTCTCCTCGACTCTCAGCCCCGCATGGACAGCAGCGTCACTGCGCCGAACATCGGCGAGGCGGACGTGCTGGGAGACGTCCTTCGGATCTGTCGTATAGATATTCCAGAACAGGATGAGCCGCTTTCGTATGAGCAGGTAGAAGAACTACTTCGCAACCAAGGAATGGTCGAATTTTCTCAATACAAACAGCTTGTGGATTGGGGTGTTCAAAACCTCAACAGTAACGTGGCGTTATATCAAGCCCATGAACCCGCTGTCTTCGATGGGGATATAACCATATTTACTGCTGTACGGGATGAGTGCGATCGCACTTCACCTCTTCTGCAACGTTGGCGACCTTATGTTACTGGCGACATCGCCGTCTACCCGATCGACTGTGGACATCAGGAAATGATGAGTATCGAAGCGCTCATCCAGTATGGCCAACAACTCAAGGTTTTGCTGGAAGCTTAAGGGGGCGTTGTGGTGAAAAAATCGAGGGCATTGATTAGGTGGGTAAAGCCATGAAAATCCTTATTATCGACAACTATGACTCGTTCACCTTCAACCTGTTTCAACAGATCGCACTGGTGAACGGACAGGAGCCAACAGTCGTCGAAAACGATAAGATAACAGTCGACCAGATCAGGGCGCTCGGCCCCGACGCCATTGTGCTATCGCCCGGGCCCGGCAATCCGCAGCGGGCCGAGGATTTCGGAGTATGCGCCCAGATCATCCAGGAACTCGACGTGCCAACCTTGGGGGTCTGTCTCGGTTATCAGGGAATAGCGCATTACAGTGGCGGGACCGTTATACATGCACCCGAGCCGCGGCACGGCCGGTCAAGCAACATACGGCATAACGAATCCGCTTTGTTCAGGGGTATCCCACAAAACTTTTCGGTAATCCGTTACCACTCCCTCGCCGTAGATATCGCCTTACCCGATCACCTTGAACCACTTGCCTGGAGTGCGGATGGGGTGCTCATGGCTCTCCGGCATTTACACCGCCCCCTGTGGGGCATTCAGTTCCATCCGGAGTCGATCTGCACTCAGCATGGCGAGCAGCTGATTCGGAACTTTCTCGATCTTGCGGTGGCCTTCCATGCCTCCGAGGGGCGGCAAGTCTGCTACACACCGGCCCAGGTCGGGAAGCAAACCCCGGAAGATCCCGATCAACACCGGAAGCTTCCGGACAATGAAAACTATAGAGTGTGCTATCGGAAACTGAATTACTTTTTCGATCCAGAAACAGCATTCATGCATTTTTATGCCGATAAGGATTACGCATTCTGGTTGGGCAGTGATCTGGTCGAAAAATCCCTGTCGCGGTTCATTTTCATGGGCGCCGCAGATGGTCCTTGTTCGCAAGTCATCCGATACACGGTCAAGGACCGCTCTCTCGTGGTTGACACCGGCGGTAAGACGACGATTACGAACGAATCCATATTTGACTATCTCAACAAATCGCTCAAGGAATACGGCCAGGCGAGCAAAGAGTTGCCCTTTGATTTCAATTGTGGTTTCGCCGGGTACTTCGGCTATGAGTTGAAGGCCGACACGGGAGGGCGGCTGGTACACGAATCCGCGCTGCCGGACGCCATGTTCATTTTCTGTGATCGCCTGATGGCTTTCGACCAGATCGAAGGAACAACCTATTTGGTGGCTTTCGTGCCAGAGTCGGAAACCCAGGCGGCCGAAGACTGGTTTGACCGCGTAGCCGCAGAATTGCGGGTCCTGCCGGCTCCTACCGACAAGATTTACACTGCTCGCGACAAGCTGAAGTTGAAGCTTACTCGCCCCTATGAAACCTACATCGCAGACATCAAGCAGTGCTTGGACGAGATTACGGAAGGTGAGAGCTATGAGATCTGTCTGACCAATCAGCTACACACCGATCCTATCGACCAGCCGCTGAATCTGTACCGCATTCTGCGCCGCGCCAATCCGGCGCCTTATGCTTCGTACCTCCACTTCGGCGATTTCTCGGTTCTCAGCTCCTCGCCAGAGCAATTCCTGCGCGTGGACCGCAACGGCTGGGTGAGCACCAAGCCGATCAAGGGCACAGCCGCACGGCATCCGGACAAACGACTTGATGAAAAGGCACGGAATGCGCTCGGCAAGAATGAGAAAGACAGCTCAGAGAACCTGATGATCGTAGATCTGTTGCGCAACGATCTGGGTCGGGTGTGCCAGGTCGGCACGGTTCACGTCCCCAAACTGATGGCTGTCGAATCCTACGAAACGGTACATCAATTGGTCAGCACGGTTCGTGGCTTGTTGAAGGAAGAAAACACGGCAGTTGACTGTGTTCGTGCTGCCTTTCCGGGCGGCTCGATGACCGGCGCACCAAAAATCCGCACGCTGGAGATTATCGACCGCTTGGAGTCGGAAGCGAGGGGTGTCTATTCCGGATCTATCGGTTTTATTGGTTTGGGCGGAGGAGCGGATCTGAATATCGTCATTCGCACCGCGGTCTGCACGCCAGAGACCACATCCATTGGCATTGGCGGCGCTATCGTCGCTCTGTCTGATGCGGAAGAGGAATTCGAGGAGATTGTGCTCAAGGGCAGAGCCCTCATCAATGCGATCGTGTACGAGGAATTTGGCGAGTTCGGTCACTCTCACTTCGAGATCGCCGGGATACCCTCAGAATTACTAGAATCTCTGCCGCCACTACCCGCTAAGTTGGCAGAGTATACCAACGGAGAGCTTGATCAAATTGCCGCAGGAGCGAAACTGCTCGAGAACTGGGAGTCGTACATGTCTGATATCGGGCTCTACCGCCAACAGATCGATGCCTTGGATGAAGAAATCATCAGGGCACTCGGGAAACGGTTTGAGGTTGTGCGAAACGTCGGCAAATTCAAGGCCAACACAGGCTTATCCGTGATGCAGCCGGACCGTATTGAACAGATAATGAGCCGCTGCACCGTACTGGGTAATCAGTACGGAGTGCATCCTGAATTCCTGCACGAAATGTACGACCTGATCATCAGGCAAAGCTGTGACCTGGAAGAAGAATCACCTAGCACGGACTTAAACTTGGCGGAATAGCTTCTCCGTCAGCGCATTCAGAGCGGGCAAGATCGGTGTAACAGCGGTTTTACCTGAGCTCAGGATACGGTGAAATGCGTGACGGTCCCGGTTTTGGCTGATTGACTCTATGGTCTGCAGCGCCTGAATAAGGGCCATACGCGCTTCCGATGCGTAGGGGTTATCAGCCTGGATTTCCCAGTAAACGTCGGGATCTTTGTTAAGGATCCGCGCGTACAGCGTCATCAAGAGTCGATGCGGAGGTGACGCGATGGGCCATGCCTTCTCCGCGTCGTAACCCAGCCGCGACAAACAACCCCCGAAAGCGATGGCAACCGCATGCGTTAGCGCCTGCGTAACTGCGGTCTGCCGGTCGTGGGTGACAACATCCATGCTCGTGACACTCGCCCCCCAGTCTCGCAGGTAGCCGCAGAACTCATCACTCTTATCTCCGCCGGTTATGGGCACCGCGGCAACGTTTTGCTCACTGAACCCAATATCAGGGGCAAACATCGGATTGATGCTCAGATGCTGGAGATCTTTGCGCCTGCCCGCGATGATGCTCGCGACAGGTGTCTTTATCGACAGTGTGTCCACAAACAAGCTGCCCGGCGCAGCGATATCGGCCAGGAAACCGAGGCCGCCAACTAGCACACTCTCAGGAACACAAAACAGCAACAGGTCGCAGGTGCTGGCGAGGTTCTTCAACTCTTCCGAAGGTTTACCGAGGTCGCATGAAACGTATTGGTGGCAGTGCACACCGTCGCCCGCTTTCTCGGCCAAGTCTGCACCGGCAATAAAGAGGCCCCTGCCAGCCAGCAAATCCGCAAACAACGCACCGAAGCCGCCGTTTATACCGAGAATCAAAATACGTGAAATCATAAAGCCGCAGTCCTGTTAAAGGGTTGACTGGAAAGGGCGGCGGCTCACTGGCCGCGATCGTGCTGCGAGGTTGTATCGAACCACACGAAGGCTACCCGAAAACCTGGCGTTGAT
>NZ_LZKU01000213.1 GCF_001672975.1 Mycobacterium sp. 1465703.0 | reverse complement strand
CGCCACCGTGGGCGGAGGTTGAGTTGGGGGGCGCGCCAGCGATCCCGGGCTCAGTGATCGGCCGGCGCCGTCGCTGACGAGGAGTGCATTCGCGGATCCGGTGATGGTGATGACGCCACGATGGTGCAACCGGTGATGATAAGGGCACAGCAGCACCAGGTTGGCCAACTCCGTGGGGCCGCCGTCTTCCCAGTGCCGAAGGTGATGGGCATGCAGACCACGAGTGGCGCCACAACCCGGGACCGCGCACATGCGGTCGCGATGCTCCAGCGCGCGGCGCAGCCGCCGGTTGATCACCCGGGTCGCCCGGCCGGCACCAATGACCTCGCCGTGACGTTCGAACCACACCTCACACGTGGCATCACAAGTCAGGTAACGGCGTTCGGCGTCAGACAGCAACGGACCCAAATGCAGTGCCGCAGCGCGCTGCTCAACGTCGACATGGACCACCACCGCGGTGTGCTGCCCGTGGGGCCGGCGGGTGGCCTCGGCGTCCCATCCCGCTTCGACCAGGCGCATAAACGCCTCGGCGGTGGTAGGCAACGGGGGCCGCTGACCTGAAGCGCCCGCGCCGTCGCCGT
>NZ_LZKU01000212.1 GCF_001672975.1 Mycobacterium sp. 1465703.0 | reverse complement strand
GCGGCCATCATCGACCCCGACCCCGGACCCGCATACATGCGACCGGAATTGAACTCCGGCGGAAACGCCCCGAAGTCAAACACCGTGTCCTCCTCAGTCGGCCGTGATCGCAGTGGATCTCGGCTGTCACATAGGAATCAGTGGTGGGCGTGGTCACGACTCTGTAAACGACGCCACCTGTCGGCCGCCGAAACGGAGGGGGTCACTGCGCGATGCCTTCCGCCCGCAACCCCATCAGCTGGGCCGGACGATGCATACTGACCGACTGGCTGTGCCCGCAAAGGTGGTCTGGCACCACACTTCTCGGACATTCGGTCAGGACAAACATGCACCTTCTGCCTCGGCTAATCCCCCGTTTATCAGCAACCGAGCGACAGCTCGCGTGTACCCGAACTGCCGCCCGGCACTGAGATTAGTTCGTGATGCGGCAAACACCGACACCCCAAAGCCACCTGTTCATCAATAGCCAGCCACTGTTCATTCCCGGTCGGCGGGAGTTCACAAAAGGCAACGGATTGTTCATCAATCGTTTGCCTAATGACGGTGAGACGCAGGTCGACTCCGGCCGGTGCGCGCGGTCAGTCTTCTTCGAGAATCAACGCCATTTCGGGGCAGGAGGCGACGCCGTCACGAGTAGATTCCTCGTCTTCGGGCCTGACTTCATGCTCCTGGAGAATCGAATAGCCGGACTCGTCGATGGGAAAGAGATCCGGATCGACGGCAAAGCACTGAGCGTGGCCCACACATTTCGACTGTTCCAGACGAACCCTCACGAGATTTCCTCCCTAGGCGTCCAGGTATGGCCGTAGACGTCCCCGCAATCCAACGGGTTTGCATTTCACGGTTCGATACCCAGGTTAGTCGGTCGGTAAAGTGTCGAAGGTGTGCGCCAACAATTCCGGGCACCGGAAATCGCGGATTAGCTCGGGCAGGCGGATCCGGGTTCCTTTGCCGCGCATGCAATATTGATGTGCCGTCCCGAGTTGCTATGGCCAGAGTCCGACTGACCTGCAACCGCGGCGGGGTTATTCACCGAAGACAGACAACCGGAGACCGAAGCGCATGAGCGAAAGCCAACAAGGCTCGTTCTACCTACCCCGGCTTGATTTCGCCACGCTACCGATGACCGTTGACCGGGGCCTCGGCTGGAAGACGCTGCGCGACGCCGGACCGGTGGTGTTCATGAACGGGCACTACTACATAACTCGCCGCGAGGACGTGCTGGCCGCACTGCGCAACACCAAGGTGTTCTCATCGACGATTCTTCAACCTCCCGGCCACCCATTGCCGGTGCTGCCGCTGGCTTTTGATCCGCCGCAACACACCCGCTACCGCCAAATTCTGCAGCCGTATTTCAGCCCGCACGCGCTGAGTAAGTCGCGCCCGGTGCTGCAGCACCACGCCAGTGAGATGATCGCGACGCTGGCCGGCCGGGGCAAGTGCGAAGTGATGGCCGACTTCGCGTACCTGTACCCCTTCCAGGTGTTCATGGACCTCTACGGTCTGCCGCTCGAGGACCGTGACCGTCTCATCGATTGGAAGGACGCCGTCGTCGGCGAAAAGCCCTTCGTCACCCAGAGCGACATAGAGAAGTTCGAGCAGTTGATGGCGTATCTGGTCGACGTCATCGCGCAGCGCCGGAAAAATCCAGGCTCTGACATGCTGTCGCGAGTGATGACCAGCAAGGGTGATTTCACCGATCTCGAACTCCTGGGTATGAGTCACCTGTTGATCCTGGCCGGGCTGGACACGGTGACGGCGGCCATCGGATTTTCACTGTTCGAATTGGCACGCAGACCGCAGCTGCGCAAAGAGCTGCGCGACAACCCAAAGCAGATCAGGGTTTTCATCGAAGAGATCGTCCGGCTTGAACCGTCGGCGCCGGTGGCACCGCGGATCACCACCGAGTTCGTCGAGGTCGGCGGCATGACGCTGCCGCCGGGCACATCCGTGCGGCTGTGCATGGCCGCGGTCAACCGTGACGACCATGACGCGATGTCCACCAACGAGCTCAACATGGACGGAAAAGTCCATCGGCACTGGGGGTTTGGCGGTGGCCCACACCGCTGCCTGGGGTCTCACCTGGCGCGCATCGAACTGACGGTGATCGTCGCGGAATGGCTCAACCAGATCCCGGATTTCGAACTGCCCGAGGACTACTCCCCGGTGATCAATTACCCGTCAAAGAGTTTCGCGCTCAAGGAATTACCGCTGCACTGGGGCTGAACCTACCCGGTCAGCCTCAGCGCAGCGGCTGTAGTCCTTTGTGAGTCCTACTTGCGAAATTCGGTCGCGGCAACCTGAACGAACACGCCGGTGTCCTCGGCCATCAGCAGGCCTCGGCCACGGGGCAGCGGACCGCCCTTCATCTTGCCGCGGATGAATCCCTCGTCCGGGTCGGCGTCCATCACCAGCAGCGGCGCATTCGCCTGGGCCAGCGCCCGCAACATCGGGTCGCTGCCGGCCGAAGACCAACCACCGAACGTGCGCGTGACGATCACGTGCAGGCCGACATCGGCGGCCCGGGTCACCCACGGCGCGGCCTTGTGCAGCGGCGAGTCGAAGCCTGCCGGCAGCTGCTGGATGTCGTCGACGATCAAGAAGATCTCCGGGCCGCTCCACCAGTTGCGCGACAGCAGCTCCTCGGCGGACAGACCGGGCGGCGGCTCGCGGCCGGCCAATACGGCGGCCAGTTCGCCCATCATCGCCTGCACACCGTCGAGGTTGTAGGCGAATTTCTCCACGTAGTCGGAGCCGAGCGTGGTCAGCAACTGACGGCGCGGGTCCACCAGCCACACCTGAGCCGAGGGCTGCCCCGGCGGCGGGGTGGGAGCGCTGGTCGCACCCGGCGCGTACAACCGCCCGATCTCGGACATGATGGTGGCCAGCGTCGTGGTGCGCCCACATTCGCGACGACCCGTCACCATCAAGTGCGCGTTCTCGGCGAAGTTGAGATACACCGGCGACAAATCCAATTCCGAGATGGCCCAAGCGATTCCGCCCGCACCGACGCCCTGGCGGGTGTCTTGTGCGGCAAGCTGGCGAAGCTGGTCCAACCCGAACGTCGCCGGCAACCGGCGCACCGGCGGGGCCTGCCCGCTCGTGATCCGGCTGACCGCTTCGACGATGCTGTTGGACTCGAACCGGTTGTCGGGCGTGCTGGCCAGCGCGGGCCGCGCCACCAACGTGTGCAGACCGGATTGCGGGTCGGCGTCCAGGCGGACGTAGTTGACCGCGACCATGCCGCGACCGGGCTTGACCGGAACGTCCTTGGCGAACCGGGAACGCACCAGCTTGGCGTCTTCGACGGCGGCCAGTCGCAACTCGACACGGGAGCCGAAACCGCTGCGCACCGGTGGCCGCAGTTCGGATTCGCGATCGGCGGTGACCACCACGTGCACCCCGAACGAGGGGCCCTGGTTGATGATCACGTTCACCTGCTCGATCAGCACCTCGTTCTCTTCGGCGAGCGCCCGGTAGTTGTCGACCACCAGGTAGACGTCGCCGAACCCGTCGTTGGGGACCGGGCCGGGCTCACCGCCGAACTTCCGCTGCCGGAACACGTCCATCGAGGCGATGCCGTACTCCAGGAAGCTGCGCTTGCGCTCCCGCACCAGGGCCAGTAGTTCGGCCACCGTGCGGCGCACCCCGTAGGGATCGGTCGGACCGGCCACCTCACCGACGTGCGGCAGCCGGGCGACCGTGGTCAGCGCGGTGCTGCTGTAGGCCAGGCAGTAGAACTGGATCTGCTCGGGCGTGTGGGTCAGCGCCGCCGAACAGATCAGGGTCTGCAGCGCGGTGGTCTTGCCCGAGCCACCGGCACCCAGGATCAGCACGTTGGCACCGGGTCCCGACGTGTCGACCGTCCACGGCGGCTGGTCGTGCTTGAAGGGACGGTCGATGATCCCGATCGGGAAGATCAGATTCCGGGCGGTGCCGTAGTTCTCCTGCCAGGGATGACCGAGGAACCGGTTCACCAACTCGTCGATGGCGACGGGCTGGTTCAACGGTGGCTGCCACAGCCGATAGGGCTGGAAATCGATCTTGCGCAGCTGGTCGATGATCACCGTTCCGACCTTGGGGGTCCTGATTCCCTCTGCGTCGTCCTCCTCGGCCGCCTCGATCGGAAGCGCGTCGCCGTCGACGGTGATGGCAGGGGCGGTGACCTCGGGCCCCCCGACGCTGACTTCCAGCGGGGTGAACGAGTTGGTGAACAGTTGCGGACGCACGTAGTCGATGCTGTGCACCAACGTCGGCGCTTCGTCTCCGTCGTCGGTGAGGCCGCGCGGGAAGTAGTCCCGCCAAAGGAATTCGGCTTGGAATCGGGTGATGTCTTCCAGGCTGCGACGGAAGTACCCGAGACCGGCCTGGGCAGGCAGGTTGACCGCGTTCGGCACGCCGGCCGCCTGCGCGGCACCGGCGGTGCGCGCTTTCAGCACCAACCGGTAACCCATGTTCTCCATCAGCTTTTCGGCGCGGCTTTCGATGGTCTGCGAGGCCATCATCAGGTGGATCCAGTAGGCGCGACCCTGCCGGCCGATCGAGTCGAGGACGTCGACCGCGGTCGGCATGATGCGGAACCACTCGTAGAACTCGTCGATGACGACGACCAGCATCGGCAGGGGTGGCATGTCCTGGCCACGGGCCCGCATGCGGTTGCGCACCGAGTTGTACTCCTTGGCGTCGTCGACGCCGGCGCTGTCGCAGATCGCCTTGCGGCGGGCGATCTCACCCCACAGGGCGTCCAGGAAGCGCTCCATCAACGCCTGGTCTTCTTCCAGATCGGTGATGATTCGGGAGACGTGCGGGACACCGGCGAACGGCTTGACCGCCGACCCACCCTTGAGGTCGGCCAACACGAACTGCAGCTCCTCCGGCGGATGGCTGAGCATCAGCGATTCGATGACGGTTCGCACCAGGGTCGACTTACCCGAACCGGTCGTACCGGACATGACGCCGTGTGGACCGTCGCCGCCTTCGTCCAACGACTTCATGTCCAAGAACAGCAGCTCACCGTTGTCGGAACGAACACCGAACGGTGCCCGCAGTCGCGACCGGCCCATCGAGTCATTGCGGCTGCCCCACAGCGACTCGAAGTCGATGTGGCCCGGATCATCAATTCCGTAGTAGGACAAGATGTCTCGGGCGCCGATGTGCGCCACCCGCTGGCCGATCTCTTCGTATGCCTCGGCGAGCCGCCAGCGTGCCAGCTTCTGCGAGAACTCTTCTGCCTCAGCAATGCTGATGTGGTCGGTGAGGGCGAAGAACCAGGGCTTCTCGTCGATGACCATCCAGGTGTCGCGGTCGCGGGGCAGCGCCTCGATCACACCCTTCTCGTCGAACCGCAGGGTGCGCTCCGGGACCGCGCTCCACATCGAAGAGCCGGTGAGGTCGAAGAACGTCACCCCGTCGACGCCCTCGCCGCTGATCACGTACTCCCATTGCGGGTCAACGACATCGGCGATGATCACGGTGTGAGGTGTGGGGGTCTGGGCCGACGAGCTGGCGTGCCGGGGCGTGAACGAGCCACGGCCGGCGAACAATTCGCCCTGCTCGGCGGCGAATTCGCGCACCGAGCTGTAGACCATCCGGGCGTTGCCCGCCGCGTCCTGGCGGCGCGGATCGCCGAAGTGCGGCAGCCACTTCACCCAGTCCCATTCGTCCAGGTCCGAACTGACCACGATCATGCGCACGTGGTCGGGCCCGTGCGAGAACGCCAACTGGCAGATGATGGCCCGCATCAGTCCCAGCGCCTGCTCGCGGTCTCCGGCCAGCGAGTACCACGGCTCGACCAGCAGCGAGATCATCTTGGGCAGGTTGTAGACCACGCTTTGATAGCGGCCGAATTCCTGAAGTGCCTTACCGGTTACCGGCTCGAGTTCGATGTCGGTGGGCATGTTCTGGGGCTCACCCCAGGTCACCTCGGGACGTGTCATACCGACACCGACACGGACCACGCCGAAGTTCAGATCTTTACCGTCGGGCTTGCGTTCCCACATCCGCGACGACCCCACCGCGGCAGCCAGCGTGGTGGGCGCCGGGTGGAACCACCGGTAGTTGGCGTCCATGCTGTCGGCCGACTCGTGGGCGGTCTCGCGCAGCATGTCCAGCATCAACATGAACTGGGCGCGCATCGAGTCCAACTTGGGCCGGCTCATCTGCTGCTGGCCGCCGAATCGGCCGCCGAACATCATCATTGCGACGCCACCGATCATGAAAATCGGGAAAATCGAGCCGGCGCCGCCGAACACGTGTGAACCGCTGGCGAAGGTCATGCCGACCATACCGATCAGCAGGCCGACCACCACGACGCCGACCACGATCAACCACCAGGGCTTGCCTTCCGGTGGCGGGATGCTCAACGGCGTCGGAAGGACGATGTTCTCCGGTTTGATTACCGGAGGCTTTTCCGGCGTCGGCCGGGCAAATCCACGTTTCACTTCGGTACCGCCAACTCTCCTGGGGACATATCCATCGGTAGCGTGTCGTGCTCCACCAGCGCATCCGCTCGCGACAACGTCGGCCCTTGCGGTAGCAGCCGCAGCGCCACCCACGGCGCCAAGCCCGGTTTCGTCTTCAAGCCCAACGCTTCTCGTACTTCACGCGTGTCGTCGACCCCGAACCGGGCACCCGCATCGGTAAGCCACCACAGCGATTCGGTCGTCTTGGCACCGGGATCGTTTCCGGTGACGGCCACAAAGTTTGAATAGTCAGGCCCGAAGAAGACCTGATCGGCTTCACGGCCGGTGGTGTCGGCTTTCACCAGCGACACCACCCTGTGGGCGTCCTTCTGGTCGACCGGAATGGTGGCACCCGAGATGACCTGAACACGGGCCCGGTTTTCACCGGAGGTCTTCTGCCACCACCAGCAGGTCGACGGATTCTCACGGATATCCATCACATTCAGCGGGGCATCCGGGTAGGAGGACAAATCCAGCTTGTTGACCACCGGCATCTTGGCCAACGCGGACGGTTCCACGGTCACCGGTTTGGTGTTGCCCGGTCCGGCATTTTGCAGGATTTGGGCCACCAACGGCGGCAATGTCTGCACACCGTCGGCCAACACCAACGAATATTGTTGCGGCCCACTGATTTGCGGGGTGACGATCACCGTGCCGATCGGACCGGGCGCGTTCGGGAATGACGCCCCGGCGCCCGCATTCTGAATCTGCGGCACGGTGAGTTCGGGACCCACCGGCAACGCGTCGTACAGGGCGCGGCTCATCGGCTTCGCCGTGCTGACCTGCTCCGGGGTCAGCCCCAGCGGCAGCAGCACCGATCGGTTCGCCGCGTCAATACGTGAGCGGCGCCCATCCCGGATCACCCAGGGGTCCCCGCCGTAGCTCAGCACCACCGCGTCCGACCCGGTCAGCACCCGCCGGTGGTTGCTCAGATCGGGAGTGCCGTCGATCACCGTCACCGTGACACCCGACGGCGCGCCAGAACTGGTCGAGTTCGCCACGGTGTCGCAGACCAACCACGACGACGTCGTCGGACTGGTGGGATGGAAGCTGGACGGTGCACCTGGGATGCCCACCATCGGGCCGCGCGCCAGGTTGGCGATCTGGTTGGACTTGACCAGGTGCGGGTTGTCCGGACGACCGGTGATCAGCCGCGCCGAAGCCAAGTTCAGGGCCGGGTACAACTTGTCGCCCACGCGGACGTACAGCGCGCCCGAGTCGCGGTCGGCGATGATCGGCGAATCCCCGACCTGGCCCGCCGGGCTGAGGAACGAGTAGAGCAGTGCGCCCAGGCACATCACCAGCGCGGCGGATATTGATGCGACGATGGCCAGATTCTGGCGGCGACCCGGCTCGACCTCCATGCGGACGCGCCATCGGGTCAGTGCCATCGCGGTCCGGCGCGCAAGGAACTGGTAGCCGGTTACCTGGGTCCGCGTCGACAACCCAAGGCCGTACCCCGACCCGCGCTGCCCGCGACTCTCTTCCGCCACTTAATTCACCATCCGGTCTGCTCGAACGCTTGGATACGGTCCATCGCGCGAATTACATCGATAACGGTAAGGCACCTGCACGGACCTCGCCACGCGGCGCCAAAGCGCATTAACTTCTACATCTCTATATGCATCCGAATCGGGCCGGGTTCATCGCGCCGGAACCGCCACTGAAAACGGCACCGGCAGACGCCACTGAGCTGGCAGCTTCTTTCCCCCACGAACCTCACCGACCGGATTCTCTCGATCTCCTGAGCACATCGTAGTGGCCGCGGGCGATGCCGTCCTGTCGAGCGGGCGAAGCCATTGCCGGGAAGAGAAACTCATGAATGGCAGGCCACCGTCCAGCAAACAATGCGCCAACGAAAGCCGGGTCCGAGTCGCCGTGCCACGAATCCTGACAGCAAGATGGCGGTATGAGTGAACTCGCGCCGTCGCTGATCGAACTCGCCCGCCGATACGGCATCGCGACGGACTACGAGGACTGGGCTGGCCGACGGGTGCGGGTTTCCGAGGCCACTTTGAAGGCGGTACTGGGTGCTCTCGGCGTCGCGGCCGCCAACGAGCAGGAGCGCAACGTGGCACTCACCGCGAAGCTGCGGTCGCACTGGGCGCGCCGGCTGCCGGCGACCATCGTCGGACGTACCGGCGAGCAGATCCGGTTCTGGGCGCACGTCACCCACGGCGACCCCGCCGAGGTGTGGCTGCAGCTCGAAGACGGCACGGTGCGCGACAGTGTCGAACAGGTCGACAACTTCACCCCGCCGTTCGACCTGGACGGGCGCTGGGTAGGTGAGGCCAGCTTTATGCTGCCCTCCGATCTGCCGCTGGGCTATCACCGGGTGCACCTGCGCTCCGGTGACTCCGAGACCAGCACCGCGCTGATCGTGACGCCGGACTGGCTCGGGCTGCCAGAGCAACTCGGCGCCCGCCGCGCGTGGGGCCTGGCCGCTCAGCTCTACAGCGTGCGGTCGCGGCAGTCGTGGGGTGTCGGCGATCTGACCGATCTGACCGACCTCGCGGTGTGGTCGGCGTCTCGTCACGGCGCCGATTATCTGCTGGTCAATCCCCTGCACGCGGCGGCCCCGACCAAGCCGATGGAGCCGTCACCGTATCTGCCGACGTCGCGGCGTTTCGTCAATCCGATTTATCTTCACGTCGAGGCGATCCCCGAATTCGCCAACCTGACCAAACGCAGCCGGGTGCGCCGGCTGCGTTCAGAAGTGCAGCAGCGCGCCAGTCGCGTCGACGCCATCGACCGGGACAGCGCGTGGGCGGCGAAGCGTGCCGCGTTGCAGCTGCTGCACCGAGAACCGCGCTCGGCGGGCCGGGAGCTGTCCTACGCCGCATTCCGTGATCGGGAGGGCCGCGCGCTGGACGACTTCGCCACCTGGTGCGCGCTGGCCGAAAAGCACGGCGATGACTGGCATTCCTGGCCCGAGGCGCTGCAGCACCCGGACGCGCCCGGGGTCGCGCGATTCGTCGAAAAGGAGTCGGACGCAGTCGATTTCCATCGCTGGCTGCAATGGCAACTCGACGAGCAGCTTGCCGCGGCGCAATCACAGGCGACCCGGGCGGGAATGTCGCTGGGCATCATGCATGACCTGGCCGTCGGCGTGCATCCCAATGGCGCCGACGCCTGGGCGCTGCAGGACGTGATGGCGCTGGGGGTGACCGCGGGCGCGCCGCCGGACGAGTTCAACCAGCTCGGCCAGGACTGGTCCCAGCCGCCGTGGCGACCGGACCGGTTGGAGGAGCACGAATACCGGCCGTTTCGCGCGCTGATCCGCGCGGTGTTGCGGCATGCCGGTGGGGTGCGCATCGACCACATCATCGGGTTGTTCCGGCTGTGGTGGATCCCGCGCGGCGCCTCACCGACCGAAGGCACCTACGTCCGTTACGACCACGAAGCCATGATCGGCATCGTCGCGCTGGAAGCGCATCGGGCGGGCGCGGTCGTCGTGGGTGAGGATCTCGGCACGGTCGAGCCGTGGGTGCGCGACTATCTACTACTGCGGGGCTTGCTGGGCACCTCGATCCTGTGGTTCGAGCTGGATCGCGACGGCAACGGCGGCCCCCTGCCCGCCGAGCGGTGGCGCGAGTACTGCCTGTCCTCGGTCACCACCCACGATCTGCCTCCGACCGCCGGTTATCTGGCGGGCGACCATGTACGCCTGCGTGATTCGTTGGGGCTGCTGACCCGGCCAGTCGACGAGGAGCTCGAGTCCGACCGGACCGAGTTGGCGGCGTGGATGGCCGAGCTGCGCCGGGTCGGGTTGCTCGAGGACGGCGACGACGACCCCGAGCAGGTCGTGTTGGCGCTCTACCGCTACCTGGGCCGCACGCCGTCGCGGCTGCTGGGCGTGGCGCTGACCGACGCCGTCGGTGACCGCCGGACCCAGAATCAGCCCGGCACCACCGACGAATACCCGAACTGGCGGGTGCCGCTGACCGGTCCCGACGGGCTCGAGGTGATGCTCGAGGACGTGTTCACCGATCGGCGGACCGCCACGCTCGCCGAAGCCGTCCGCACCGCGATCGCACCTGTCGCCGCCGAAAGTACGGCCCGCTAGTCGCCCCGGCCGGCGCCTTGTTAGCTTCGAAAACCATGAAGGTCTCAGTCGTGGCCCCGGTGGGCGACGGTGTCACCGCGGACCCCGACTGGATGGTGGCCTTCGCGCGTCACCTCGAAGCATGCGGGTTCGAATCGATCGTCGCCGTCGAGCACACCGTGTTGCTCACCCGCTACGACAGCGTCTACCCGTACGACAATTCGGGACGCGTCGGCCTGGCGGCGGACTGCCCCATCCCGGATCCGCTTGACCTGCTTGCGTTTCTGGCCGGCCACACCAGCAGCCTGGGGCTGGCCACCGGCGTACTGGTGCTGCCCAACCACCACCCGGTGGTGCTTGCCAAGCGGGCCGCCACCCTCGACGCCCTGTCGGGCGGGAGACTGCGGCTGTGCGTGGGCGTGGGCTGGCTCAAGGAAGAACTGGCTGCCTGCGACGTGGAGTTCGACAGCCGGGGCCGACGGGCCGACGAGCAACTGGCTGTGCTGCGGGCGTTGTGGGCGCACCAGCCCGACGGTGCGACTTTCAAGGGCGAATTCTTCAGCTTCGACAATGCCATGTGCTATCCGAAACCCGTTGCAGCAGAACGCCTCCCGATTCACATCGGCGGACACAGCCGGGCCGCCGCGCGCCGCGCCGGACGCCTCGGCGACGGTTTTCAGCCGCTCGGGGTGACCGGGCCGCAACTCACGTCGTTGATCGCGCTGATGCGCGAAGAGGCATCGGCGGCCGGCCGTGACCCGGAAACGCTGGAGGTCTCGCTGGGTCATCTGGTCACCAAGATCGACGCCGAGCGCGCGGCCGGCCTCGCCGATCAGGGCGCCGACCGGCTGGTGCTGGCGATGCCGCCGACCACCGATATCGAGCACGCCAAGGACCTGTTGTCGGCGTGCGCGCAACGGCTGTCGTTGGGCTCATGACGCTTTCCGCCGAGCAGCGGATTGCGCTGAGCGATCTGGTGCACCGGTACGCGGCCTACGTCGATGACCGCGAATTCGGTGCTGTGGCACAGCTTTTCACCACCGATGGCGAGCTGGTGGTGCCGGCACCACCAGCCGATCTGCGCCCGGTCCATTCGCATCGCGGCCTGGAAGCCATCACCAGCGCGGCGGCGGCCGTAGACGCGGTCACCCGCACCGAGCACGCGATCATCGGTGAGGTGTATGACGCGTCCGCCCAACCCGGCACCGCCCGAGGGCGGATCGCGTGCGTCGCACACCACTGGAACGAGCGCGGTAGCGAGGTGGTGGATGTGGCGTGGCACCTGCGCTACGACGACGAGTACCTGCTGACCGGTGCGGCCTGGCGGATCAGCCGGCGGGCGCTGACCGTCCACGCCATCGAGACCCGGCCGGTGCGGCGGCTGCTGCCGCGAGACTCCGCGTAGCGTGTTGGCAGCAGATTATGCGCACACTCACAGCGAACCTCACCTATTCGTATCTGCGGCGCAAATCGTGGTTTTCTTTGGGTAGATGCGGCTAACGCGGTCGAAACGTGGCCAGAATATGCGCACTAAAAGTGCCGACAGACACGTATTGCCGGCACCGGCGACGAAAGCGGCGCCATTGATCCCGATTGACTCCAATTTGTCCAGGTGCATTCGTGTAATTTCGGCCGCGTGACGAACACCGTTGATTCCGCGGGGACCGGTGGAGGGCGCGCAGCACAGCGCGATTCGGTATCGACGCTGGCAGTGGGCACGCCGCTGATGTCCACCCCGGACTACCGCAACGAGATTCACACCGCCGAAGACGTCATCGATGTGGAGCACTACGGTGGCGGCTTCGATCTCACCAGGCGGGCCACGGCCCCGAAGCTGCGCATCGGCCGCGACCGCTGGTTCAACCTGCTGTGGCTCATTCCAATCGGCTTTGCCGTACTGATCGCCGGGATCGCCGTCGGCAAAGGCCTGCACAACATGCCGGCGGTGCAATCGTTCATCCACCGCTACCCCGGGTCGGACAGAGCCCGCGTACCCCCCGGTCTACCGGCCTGGATCGGCTGGACGCACTTTTTCAACCTCTTCATGATGATGTTCATCATCAGGACGGGCATCCAGATCCTCTGCGACCATCCCCGGCTGTACTTCAGCCGCAACGCAACCCCGGGCAAGGACGAGTGGCTGCGGGTCGGACCGCCGGTGCCGGACGACGAGCTGTGGACCGCCAACGCCGACACCGTCGCCTTACCGCCGCAGTTGGGGCTGCCCGGTTTCCGGCACTCCATCGGCCTGGCCCGCTGGTGGCATCTCGGCATCGACGTGTTGTGGCTCGTCAACGGGGCGGTCTTCTACGTGTTGTTGTTCGCCACCGGCCAATGGCGTCACATCGTGCCGATGAGCTGGGACGTCTTCCCCAACGCGGCATCGGTGGCGATTCAGTACCTGTCGCTGGACTGGCCCACGGACAACGGCTGGGTCGCCTACAACGGCCTGCAGCTGCTGTCGTACTTCACCACGGTCTTCATCGCCGCCCCGGCCGCGCTGATCACCGGTCTGGGAATGTCTCCCGCGCTGTCCCAGCGGGTGCATTGGCTCAGCAAGCGGCTGAGCATCCAGCACGCGCGATCGCTGCATTTCGTGGTGCTGGTGTACTTCCTGTTCTTCATCCTGGTGCACGTCACCATGGTGTTGACGACCAGCGCCCTGCGAAACCTCAACCACATGTTCGCCTCCCGCGACGACAACAGCTGGGTGGGTTTCGGGATCTTCGCCGTGGCGATGGTGCTGACCGCTATCGCGTGGGTCTGGGCCACTCCCTTCACCATTCGCCATCCCCGGGTGGTTCAGCGGGTCGGCTATGCGCTGGTGGGTCCCTTCCAGCGGATGCTCGAGCAGCTGGACCCCAAGCCCGGCGCCTTCACCGAGAAGGACATTTCGCCGCACCACTGGCGCAACGGCCGGCTGCCCGAGACCGTCGAGTACAAGGAGCTGGAGCGCGACGACTTCAGGGATTGGCGGCTTCGGGTCTACGGTCTGGTCGAGAACCCGATGGAGTTCTCGCTCGAAGATTTGATGGCGCTGCCCTACCACGAGCAGATCAGCCAGCACTTCTGCATCCAAGCGTGGTCGGGCGTCGCCAAATGGGGTGGCGTGCAGATGAAGACGATCATGGACATCGTCAAACCGCTTCCTGAGGCCAAGTGGGCGGTGTTCTATTCGATGGGTCTGGGCGCCACGGGCGGCATCTATTACAACGCCCATCACATCGGCCAAATGGACCACCACATGACGATGCTGGCCTACAACATGAACGACCAGCAGCTGCCCTATATGCACGGCAGACCACTGCGGCTGCGCAACGAATTGCAGCACGGCTTCAAACTCGTGAAGTGGATCAAAGGCATCGAATTCGTCGCCGACTACCACAACATCGGTAGCGGTTATGGCGGTTACAGCGAAGACCACAAATACTTCGGGCGGCACCAAACCCTCTAGCCGGGTCACATCCTCCAAGTCGTTTGTCCGAACGGTGTTTTGGGTAGCACCACCAAATCGCCCGTAACGGATGTGGTAGCGGAGGAGACGGCCATGAGGCGCAGGCCAGTCGACCATGATCGGACCGCGGACCAGTACGCGGATGGATCGCCGCGGGGTGCGGCACAATCGCCCGGGCTAGTCGTGGTCGGGGCGGCAGCGCTGGCGTTCGCGGTATGTGTGGCGAATTTCGCGCTGGGCAAGGCATGTGCGGGCGTCGCCGCCGCGATCATCGCCATGCTCGCGTTCGGAGCCGGTCTGTCATGGCTTGCCATGGACCGCAGGCGCACTCGCGACGCGGAGCGAAAATGGGTGATCACCCACCCGGTCCGGTAGTGACCGTCAGCACCCCGGCTAGTGCAGGGCCGCCAAGTTGTTCACGGATTTTTGCACGTCGGATCGCAGGATGCGGGCGACCAGCCCGCCGATCGGCCCGCTGAGTAGACCGCCGGACAGATCGGCGGTGAGGTGGAAAGTCGATCCCGGATTATTGTCGGTGACGGTCATCGCCACCGCGAGGCGGATACCGCCTCGTCCGCGGCCTTGCAGCTCAATCGATTTCGGTTCGTCGTACCGGGTGACGGTCCAGTGGATGACGTTGCGGAAACCCTTGACCTTGACGCATGACGAGACGCACGTGCCTTTCTCGATCGTGTCAGGAACCGGCCCGCGCCACCCGGCGAAAATCGTCATCCACTCATCGAATCGATCCAGGTCGGACGCCAGCTTCCAGGCCGCTTCCGGCTCTACTTGCGACGACACCGAGACATCTACCCGAGCCAAAGTTTTTCCTCCCCTGGCAATCGAAAACGCCGTCGCCTGACTTAAGACAACGCACAACGGGTTTTGGGTACCCCGACGCCGTCGCGCCTATTCCTCTGCCGGCTCAGGGCCAGGCTTGCTCCAGCTGATGGGCCACGTCGATGATTTGCGCTGCCTGCGAGTGGGGCGCGTCGATCTCGGCGGCGACATACTGCGCGATGAAGCGGCGGATCTCACCGTCCACGCCGGCCAGGATACGCAGCACCTCGCCGCGGATCGATTTCGACGACACGTTGACGGTGATGTCGGAGGGCCGCGGTTTGGCGACGTCGACGATGAGCAGCAGGGGCTCGGCGGCCCGGGCCGTCGCGCGCAATTGAATGTCGCCCGACACCACAAAACGCTGCTTGTCGAGCCATAAGTCGACCAGCAGGTCGATGGAGAGCGGAATGTGGATGACGAAGGTGATGCTGTCGCCCAACCGGCGGGTGACCCGGGGTTCATGAATCTTGACGCTGGCGCTGACTTTGGCGATCTTGCCCGGGCCCTGCGCAATCGGCTCCATGGCGAACTCACTGCCGGCGATGTCGGCGAACGCGGCAGCGACTCGTTCGGGAGTGACAGCAACCTCGAAGAACCTGCGGCCAAACTCTTCGTAGGTGACATAATCGTGATTCGTCATAGGCTTATACCGTCTCACGTCACCTGCCTGAACGATCGCTGATCTGCTCGCGTCGCAGGAATTGCGCGGCGGATCCCCTTTCACCGGTGCTACAAGCCGGATCGATGGCCGGGGGTGATCTGCGTCGATCCGGCGGGTTTGTGAAGCGCACCACAGGCGCGGCGCTTCGATTCGATGTGTCGGGCGGTGGCCTGCAAGGCTTGATGGTGGAGGTGTTTCAGTCTCATGCCCCAAGAAGTAAGCGAGCAGCACACGGGCCTGGCCCAGGTGCCGGGGATGCTCATCTGGTTGGGCGGCGGACACCGGCGCGAGTTAGGTGAACGCCACGAACGGTCCACCCACGCCGTCGCCGGCGCGGTGGTGTTGTTGGGCGCGCTGCTGGCCTGGCTGGTCGCGACCCTGGCGGTAAGCGAATCGGGTCGCTGGCCGCTTCCGGCCGTCGTTGCCCTCACCCTGGTCTTCGGTCTGCTGGTCGGCGCAATCACCCGCGGCACCATCCCGGGTCCCGATCGGAGCCGCCCCGGTCTCGCCGGACGCGCCGCGGTGGCGGCCGCGGTGGGTGTCGTTGTCGGTGAGCTTGCCGCATTGGTCATTCTTTCCAGCTCGATCGACCAACGTCTCGATGAGCGGGCGCTCCGCAGCGCCGAATCGGCTCCCAGTGTCGAGCAGGCATCGGTGTCGCTGCAGCAGGCCCGGGATGCCCGCGCCGCACTCGACAGCGCCGTCGCTCAGGCCCGTGACAGCCAAGACAAGGCCCTGGTCGTCGCTCGCTGCGAATACCACCCCACGCCCGGCTGCCCGCAAACCCGGATCACCGGTGTTCCTGGCGCCGGGCCCGAAACACGCACGGCCGACGACCTTCTCGCCGACGCCCAGCATGAATTGGACAATGCGCTGGCGGCCCGGGACAGCCGTGCACCCGAGTTGGACGCCGCAGTATCGCGCCAGGAGCAAGCGCTGCGCGACGCCCGGCACGCTGTCACCGCAGATGCCGGCCGGGGGCTGGGTGCACGCTGGGTCGCGATGAACGACCTTACGTCGGCCGGCGCCGGGGCAATGGCCCTGCGGCTGCTGACGATCGGGGCTTGCATGCTGCTCTACCTGGCTCCCCTGATCCTGGGGTGGTGGCGTGGCGAGACAACGCACGATCGCCGTGCCACCGCGCGGGCCGAACGCGAACGCGCCGAACTCGACGCGGACACCGCCATCGCGGTCAAGCGGGCCGAGGTCCGCCGCGAGGCCGAAATGCTCTGGGCCGAGCACCAATTGACGCAGGCCCGGCTCGCCATCGAGGCGCAGACCGAGATCGACCGGGAGCAGCAACGCCGTCGGGTTCTGCAGGCTTTCGACAGTCCGGTATACGCGCCGTCGCAGCGTGCCTTCGAGCCGGCCGACGACGACGTCTATTTGCCGATCGCCGCCGAAGCCGAGGCCGCCAGCCGGGCGATCGCCCGACTGTCCGGCCCGGAAGCGCAATTCGGTGTTCCCGAGACCCACGACCACACCGAGAACCTACCGGCTCCGCTACCGCCGAGCGGCGACGCCGAACCCCACCACGAGCGGAACGCGCCGCTGATCCCGTCGATTCCGGATGCCACCAAGGCCGCCGCCCGCTGGATTCGCCCGCTGGTACCGCCGTTCGTGGCTCGGGTCATTGACACCACCACCCAGCCATTGCGCACCGCGCGCCAGGTGTTCGAAGGCGTCCTCGAAGAGACCGAAGAGATCACGTTCACGCTCAAACGCAGCCGCAAGGTGATGGTCAATTCCGAGACCTCGGACTCTACTACCGAACTGTCTGGTCACCCCTCGGACACCGAAACCCCCTCGGTGCGAACCGACTTCGTCACCTCGTCGCGGCAAGGACCGGGTAAACGGGCGCACCAGCAGGTGGCCGGCCGCGCTTCCGACTCGGCGTTGCCGCGGCGGGCCGGACACGATGCGGACCGCTTAGCCGTGGAGTCCGCAGCAGGCGACCGGGAGTTGACAAAGCGAGACGGACCGCCAGAATTGGGGCCGCCCGATGGCCCACGCGAGCTGCCACCGCCGACATAGCTTGCCGCTGTTCATCCGCCCGGTGTCCAGCGGTCAGCGGAACAGCCGAATCCCGTAGTCGATTTCGGATGCCGGCCGGTTCATCGCACGGCTCTTCCGCCAGCGCCTGACACCTCGTCCCCGTGTCGGCCAGTACAACTCGAGCCCAGATACGTGGCCTGCCAAGCATTCCGGTGCCATGTCGGCCCGATAAGAGTCGGGGGCGGCCGGGTTACCCCTCGAAAGCTCGGCCGCTCCCACGTCTTGCTGCGCGCTCAACAGGTCAAAGCGGCGGGTGTGAAAAGCGCACCCCACTCGCGGCGGGCCGCGGACTGCGCGTCGACGAAGCTGGGAGTCTTCTCGCCGTCGCCGGCCAGGTGGACCAGCGCCCAGGCCATGGCGAATACCGGCACTTTGTGCCGTATTGCCGCGCTGTGCAATTCATCCAAAGCGGCGTCGGAAGGACACCGGCGAAGGCCGATGAGGATGCCCCGCGCTGTGTCGAGGATGCGACCGGAATTCGGGCCGCACGATGTTTGGGCGGGAACCCAGTTCGTCGTCATGCTGCTGATACCTCCTGCTGCGCCTTGACGAAACCCGCTACTCGGGTAGCGGCAGGAATCCGTGCGCATCGTCGCGGCCGCAATCCCCAAAAGGCGCCCTGTGCAATGATTTGTGCATCGATCAGGTTGTGCCAGCCCACCGCTGACATTGATACCCGGCTGTGACCGTTTCGGGATGGGCTGCTAACCAAGGAATTCGCTACGCGTGGTATCGAATAGGGTTGCCAGATAGCGCAATTAGCTGCTTACTTGGCCGGTCAGGCTCCCTAGAGAATCGCCTTGATCTCCTTTGCCTTGGCGATGTCATACCAGTCGATGTCGAGTTCCAGCAAGATCTCCTCGGTGTGTTGCCCGTGTTCAGGGGCCCGCGCGGGAGACGGTGGCGTCTCATTGAATTGGACGGGTGCGGCCACGATCCGGTACTTCTCGCCATGGTCGTCGACGTTGGTCACCACGTATCCGTTGGGTCCGACCTGCGGGTCGTTGAGGGTTTCCCGTGGCGTCGCCAGCGCACCCCAGACGCCCGGCTCGTCTGCGAGGACCGCCTGCCAGTGCGCAAGGTCGTGACGGCCAAAGGTATTCGCCAGCAGCTCGGTCGCCGCTCCCGCATTGGCGATCAGGTTGCTGGACGGGACGAATCGTTCGTCGTCGGCCAGTTCCGCCAGACCCATCCGCCGGCAGAACCCCGCCCAGAATTTGTCGGGCTGCAAGAACACCAGTTGGATCCACCTGCCGTCTTTGGTCTTGTATCGGTTGACCAGCGGATTGATGGCCAGGCCAGGCGGCGCGCCGGGGATCCCGTCGATGTCGAAGAAGTCGGCCGCCGAAATGGACGGCGCTATCGACCACATCGCCTGTGCCAGTAGTGAAGAGTCGACGATGGTCGGTTCGCCGGTGCGTTCCCGGTGGAACAACGCGGCGCAGACCCCACCGGCCAGCGTCGCCCCGCCCTGCAAGTCGCCGAAGCCGGGTCCCTGGACCGCGGGTGTGTCGCTGCCGAACGGCGTGAGCGTGTATGCGACCCCGCCACGAGCCAGATACGTCGCGGCATCGAATCCGCCGCGGTCGCGGTCGGGACCGCGCACGCCCAGCCCGGTGCCGCGCGCGATGATGATGTTCGGGTTGAACGAGCGGATGTCCTCGACGGTGAGCCGCGCCCGTTCGAGCGCGCCGGGCAGCCAATTGGTCAAGAACACATCCGCACTGGCCAGCAGCCGGCCGAAGAGCTCGCGGCCGGTTTCCGATTTGATGTCGATAGCGATGCTGCGCTTCCCGCGGTTACCCAGTTCGAGGATGAAGTCGGCATCGGGGCGGGCCGCTTGCCGGGTGAAGCCGCCCACGACCAGCGCGCGTCCGGGATCGCCCGTCTCGACGCCTTCCACCTTGATGACATCGGCACCCCAGTCCGACAGCGCGGCACCGGCCGATGGCACATAGGTCCACGACGCCAGTTCGACGACCCGCACCCCCTGAAGGACACCCCGTGCACGTCGGACATCGCCAACCCCCTTGTCGCCGTCATTCCTTGCTATTTTAGATATTCTAGTTAGTCTTGGGCGTAGTGATAGCCCATCTGCAGGTCAGCGCAGTTTTTCGTGGAAGTGATGCGATGGAGCCGACCGAAGGTCTCATTCCGACGCCCACTGCGGTGACCCCGCGCCGTGTCGAAGCACAGACGGGCATCCGGTCGATACATTCCCGCGGCGACGACGGCCGTGACAACGAATGGCGTTGGGCCGCAATGCGGGACGCGATGTAGTCACGATGTAGTCACACGGAGGACGGGCGATGGGCAGAGTAACGGGCAAGGTGGCCGTGATCAGCGGCGCCGCGCGGGGTCAGGGCCGTTCACATGCGCGGATGCTGGCCGCCGAAGGTGCGGACATCATCGCCGTGGACCTCTGCGCAGACATCGACACCAACGAGTACCCGCTGGCCCGCCCGGAGGACCTGGACGAAACGGCACGGCTAGTGGAAAAGGAGGGGCAGCGTGCGTTCACGGCGATCGCCGACGTTCGCGATCGAGTCGCCGTGTCCGCTGCCATCGACGAGGGCGTGGCCGAGTTCGGGCACCTCGACGTCGTGGTGGCCAACGCCGGCATCTGCCCGCTGACCGCGGGCCTGCCCCCGAAGGCTTTCGCCGACGCGGTCGATGTGGACCTGGTCGGCGTGCTCAACCTCGTGCATGCCAGCCTCAAGCATCTGCAGGCCGGCGCGTCGATTGTCGTCATCGGTTCCAATGCGGCCTTCATGTCGTCGATGAACACCACCGGTATCGACGGCGGCCCCGGCGGTGCCGGATACGCCTTCGCGAAACTGGCTGCCGCACACTACGTCAACGACTTCGCCTTGGCGCTCGCTCCGTTCTCCATCCGGATGAACGCCGTACACCCGACCAATGTCAACACCGACATGCTGCACAGCCCACCCATGTACCGCGCCTTCCGCCCCGATCTGAAGGAGCCGACGCGCGAGGACGCCGAGCCGATCTTTCCGTTCGTCCAGGCGATGCCGATCCCCTATGTCGAACCCGAAGACATCAGCGAGGCGGTGCTGTTCCTCGCTTCCGACGCCGCCCGCTACATCACCGGGCAGCAACTGCGGGTGGACGGCGGCGGCTTCCTCAAGGTCAAGCCATGGTCAGGCGCGTGACGGCGGTGGGCACCGATCAGACTGCGCCGCAACAGGATTACCCGATGACTGACGACCACTCTGCCGATGTGCAAAGGCGCCTCTACGCGCTGATGGTGCTGATGAAGGCCGCCGACGACCGACTGTCCAAGGGCATCGGTACCGGTGAGTTCATGTGCGTGTACTGGCCGTCACGCGGCCAGGAGGCCATCGCCGCCGCGATGGGTGTCGCGCTGCGACCCGACGATCAGCTGGTGACCACCTACCGCGGGTTGCACGATCTGATCGGCAAGGGAGTCCCGCTGCAGGAGATCTACGGCGAAATGATGGGACGCACCGTCGGCGCCGGCCGCGGCAAGGGCGGCACCATGCACATCGCCAAACCCGAGGTCGGCGTGATGCTTTCGACCGGAATCGTCGGGGCCGGACCTCCGGTGGCCGTGGGGCTGGCGATAGCGGCCAAGCGCAAGGGGCTCGATCGCGTCACGGTGGTCAGCTTCGGCGACGGCGCCACCAACACCGGGTCCTTTCATGAAGCCGCGAACATGGCCGCGCTGTGGGATCTGCCCATGGTGTTCGTCTGCCAGAACAATCTGTACGCCGAAATGACGCCGACCAACGACACCATGAAGCTCGAGCAGGTGGCCGACCGGGCCGCCGGCTACGGAATGCCGGGAGTGCGTGTTGACGGCAACGACCCGCTGGCGGTGAAAGCCGCTCTCGACACGGCGCTGCGACGGGCGCGCGACGGCGCCGGCCCGACCTTTCTCGAGTGTGTGACATTCCGTTTCCGCGGCCACTATTTCGGCGACCGGATGCCCTATATACCAAAGGAACAACTGGAAGCCGCGATGGCCGCCGACCCGGTGCCGCGGTTCCGCCAGCACCTTGCCGACGCCGGAATCTGCGACGACGACGAGCTCACCCGCATCGACGACGAGGCGCTGACGACGGTCGAATCCGCCTTACAGACGGTGATGGGCGCGGATTCGCCGTCGATGAGCGAGCTCGACCAGGACGTATATGCAACCCCGATCGAATTTCCGGTGTGAAGGCATGGACGAACAAGAGATGACGATGCGCGAGGCGCTGAACCTCGCGTTGGACCAGGCGATGCAGGCCGACGAGCGAGTCTTCTTGCTGGGTGAGGACATTGCCGACCCCGGCGCATCCGGCCCGACGGCCGGATTGTCGACGAAGTACGGCCATGACCGGGTGCTGGACACTCCGATCTCGGAAGCTGCGATCGTAGGTGCGGCGATCGGCGCCGCCATCGACGGACTGCTGCCGGTGGCCGAGATCATGATCATGGACTTCATCGGCATCGCCGCCGATCAGCTGATCAACAATGCCGCCAAGCTGCGGTTCATGACGGCCGGACGCACCACGGCGCCGATCACCATTCGTACCCAGGTGTACGCCGGGCTGGGCACCGGTGCCACGCATTCGCAGAGCCTGGAGGCGTGGTTCATGCACATCCCTGGGATGAAGGTGATCGTGCCGTCCACCCCGCGTGATGGCAAAGGCCTGCTGACCGCGGCGATCTTCGATCCCGATCCGTGCCTGTTCGTCGAAACCATCCGGCTGCAGAGCAAAAAGGGACCCGTCCCCGTCGATTCCGGATTCGCTATCCCGCTGGGCCGGGCCGACATCAAGCGACCCGGCACCGACGTGACGCTGATCGGCTACGGACGCTGTGTGCACGACGCGCTCGCCGCTGCCGACATGTTGCACGAGCATGGCGTCAGCGCCGAGGTGGTCGACTTGCGCACCCTGGTGCCACTGGATGTCGAAACCATCGTCACGTCCGTCCGGCGTACTCGCAGAGCCGTAATCGTCCACGATGCAGTCCAATTCGGCGGCCCGGGCGCTGAAATCGCGGCGATCCTCGGCACCGAGCTGTTCGGCGAGCTCACCGCGCCCGTCGAGCGGGTCGCCGCACGGTTTGTGCCCAACCCGGCCGCGGCGGCGCTCGAAGCGCAGGTCTATCCGTCGCCCACGCGCATCGTCGAAGCCGCCCAGCGCACCCTGGAAAGGTCCGGCGAGAAAGCGAAGGTGCATGGCTGACTTCATCATTCGCATCCCCCGGGTCTCGGTGGCGGTCTCCGAAGCCGAACTCACCGGACTACTCGTCGGCGCCGGTGAGCACGTCGAGGCGGGCACCCCGATCTATGTGATCGCCACCGAGAAGGTGGAACAGGAAATCGAAGCGGGAGCATCCGGCACCGTGCAGTGGACGGGCCAGGTTGGGACCACCTACGACATCGGCGCCGAAATCGGCGTCATCACGACGAAGAAAGGTTAAGCCTATGGATCTCAATGAGACCCGCGAGAGAATCATCTACCAAAAAGAAGGACCGATCGCCCGGGTCACCTTGAACTGGCCGGAGAAGGCCAATGCCCAGGACCAGAAGCTGGCCGAAGAAGTCGACGCCGCGCTGCTGGACGCCGACCGCGACTACGACATCAAAGTGCTGATCATGAAGGCCAACGGCAAGGGCTTCTGCTCGGGGCATGCTATCGGCAACAATGCCGTTGACTATCCGTCGTTCGTCGAGGGCGCCAAGGTGATGGGTACGCCGTGGAAGCCGCAGACCGACCTGTTCGTCAAGCCGATCCTGAACCTCTGGGAGTTCTCCAAGCCGACCATCGCGCAGGTGCACGGCTATTGCGTGGGCGGCGGCACCCACTACGGGTTGACCACCGACATCGTGATCGCCGCCGAGGACGCCTACTTCTCCTACCCGCCGTTGCAGGGATTCGGCATGCCCTCGGGCGAATGCTCAATCGAGCCATGGGTGTTCATGAACTGGCGGCGCGCCGCGTATTACCTCTATCTCGCGGAGGTCATCGACGCGAAGAAGGCACTGGAGGTCGGTCTGGTCAACGAGGTCGTGCCCCGCGACCAGCTCGATGACCGGGTCGAGGCCATCGCCCGTCACATCGCGCAGGCGCCGATGACGACCCTGCTGGCGACAAAGGCCAACCTCAAACGAGCCTGGGAGCTGATGGGCATGCGCGTGCACTGGCAGAGCTCCAACGATCTCGTCGCGCTGGCATCGATCAGTAAGGACGTGCAGGAGCTGATCCAGACGGTGTTCAAGGACAAGGTGCTGCCCTCCGAGCAGGCCCGCCGCCAGGCCGCCGCCGCCCAGACCGACGGCGCCGCCCAGACCGATGGCGCCGCAGCAACATAGGGCTACTGGTGAACATCGCCGATCACGCGATCACGGCCGCACACTCGCCGGCCTTGATCACCGACGACGGGACGATTTCGTTCGGCGAACTGTACGCCCGCAGCCGGCGGGTGGCCGCCCTATTGCACGACGCCGGGTTGCGTCGCGGCGACGGCGTGGCCCTGGTGCTGCCAAACCGGCCGGAGTTCTTCGAAATTACTTGGGGCGCTCAGCTTTCCGGGCTCTATTACACGGCGGTCAACACCCATTTCCTCCCCGACGAGGTCGGCTATGTCGTCGACGACTCGGACGCCAAGGCGGTTTTGGTCGATGCCTCGATGCCCGAACTGGCGGCGCACATCCGTAACACCAATGACGCGGTGATCGCCCACATCGCGGTCGGGGGTTCCCTGCCGGGCTGGCAGCCCTATCAGGACGCGCTGGCTAGGGCGGGCGACCCGCCACCGGTCTCGGACGGATCGGAGATGCTCTATTCGTCCGGCACCACCGGGCGTCCCAAAGCGGTGCGACGACCACTTCCCGTCGACGGCAACGGATCCTGGGCGCAATCAGTGCTCGAGATGGCGCTGCTCCACAAATACGGAATGAGCTCCTCAAGTGTGTACCTGTCCCCCGCGCCGCTGTATCACGCGGCCGGCGTGAACTACACCATGGCGGCCAACCGGGTGGGCGCCGCGTCGATCATCATGAAAAAGTTCGACGCCGAGTCGGTCTTGCGTCTGATCGAGACACACCGGGTGACGCACGCGCAGTTCGTGCCGACGATGTTCGTGCGGATGCTGAAACTGCCGCGGGCAATTCGCGAAAGCTACGATGTCTCGAGCCTGCGGTGCGTGATTCATGCGGCCGCACCGTGCCCGGTCGATGTCAAGCACCAGATGATGGATTGGTTCGGTCCGATCATTCACGAATACTACGGAGGCACCGAAGGATTCGCGGGCACTACGATCGGGCCGCGGGATTGGCTCACACATCCCGGCTCCGTGGGTATACCGATGACGCCGGTGCACGTGATCGGTGAGGACGGCCAGGAATGTCCCGTCGGCGAATCCGGTGAACTCTATTTCGAGGGTGAACCCGACTTCGAATACTTCAAGGATCCCGCCAAGACCGCATCGATATACAACGACCGCGGCTGGCGCTCGCTCGGCGACATGGGCTATGTGGACCGGGACGGATACCTCTATCTCACCGACCGGTCGACGTTCACCATCGTCTCCGGCGGGGTCAACATCTACCCGCAAGAGGCGGAGAACCTGCTCGTCATGCATCCAAAGCTCCTCGACGCGGCGGTATTCGGGGTGCCCAACCACGAATTCGGCGAAGAAGTCAAGGCCGTCGTGCAGCCCGCCGACGGTGTGGCACCCGGGCCCGAACTCGAGGCCGAGCTCATCGAGTACTGCCGGGCCCACCTGGCCGGGTATAAGTGCCCGCGCAGCGTCGAATTCGATCGGCAACTGCCGCGGGACCCGAACGGCAAGCTGTACAAGAAACACATCCGCGACCGTTACTGGCAGGGACGGGAATCGCGCATCCTATGAATGAGGGAATGGCATGGTGACCACCCAGAACATCGATGTGAACTGGACTCCGCTTCCAGTGCCGTGGGCGGTTCAGAGCGCCGACCGAATCCCCAAACAGCGCTACTACGATCCCGAGTTCTATGCGCTCGAGGCGGAAATGCTGTGGCCGCGGGTCTGGCAGATGGCCTGCCGGCTCGAGGAGATCCCTAAGCCCGGCGACTACGTCGAGTACGAGATCCTCGACGACTCGATCATCGTGGTGCGGGTCGACGCGGACCACGTGCGTGCCTACCATAACGCCTGCCGCCACCGCGGAGTAAAGCTGGTGGAAGGCAACGGGAATCGGCGCATCTTCGTGTGTCCATTTCACGGATGGTGCTGGGGCCTCGACGGACGCAACACCTTCGTCTTGCGGCCCGAGGAGTTCGACGAGCACAACCTGGACCCCGGAGACCTTCGGCTGGTTTCGGTCAGATGCGAACTGTGGGGCGGCTGCGCGTGGATCAACCTCGACGACGACGCACCCGGATTGCGGGACTGCTTCGAGCCCTTCGCGTCCATCTATGACGCCTGGAAAGTGGAATCACTGCGCGTCGAATGGTGGCAGTCGTGCCGGCTCCCGGTGAACTGGAAGCTGGCGACGGCCGCATTCATGGAGGGCTACCACGTCCCGCAGACCCATCCGCAGCTGCTGCCGTCCGCCCAGCCCAACACATCGTCCAAGCCGCCCGGGCTGGCGCAGACGAACCTCTACTTCATGCGCACGCTCGGTGAAGGCATGGCCGGCATGACGCATGAGAACGACGTCCGCATCGCCGAGGGCCTGCAGGACATGGCGCTGCCGGAAGACCCGGCCGAGGCGATGGCCGTCTGGCGCACCACCCTCAACGACGCCATCGTCCATTGGCATCGGGCCCGAGGCTGTGACATCCCCGACCTCAACGACTTGGAGCGGCGCGGCGTCACCGAGGCGATCAATTTCGCTTTTCCGCACTACTTTGTGCTGCCCCAGTACAGCAGCGCCTCGTCGTACCGGATCCGTCCGCTGGGCCCGGAGGAGACACTCTTCGAGATCTGGTCGCTCACCCGCATCCCTCCCGACCAGATCACCGGAAAGCCCACCCCGCCCGAGCCCATGGCGCCGGATGATCCGCGCTGGCCACCGATCCCGGCCCAGGATTTCTCCAACCTGCCGAGGCAGCAAAAGGGATTGCACTCCAAAGGATTTGAGTACATGAGGTTGTCGAGCCGGATCGAAGGACTTATTTCGAACTACGAACGAGTCATCGACGGCTTCCTCGCCGGCTTGGCGTACGAGACACTGCTACCCGCCATCCAGAAAACCAACACCACCATCGACGTACCGATCGTTGATCTCGGCTTCGGCTCGGGGGCGCCATGACCACCCGGTGGGACCACTCCGTGGACCTGGTCATCGCGGGCAGCGGCGGGGGCGGCATGGTCGCCGGCCTGGCCGCACTGGATTGCGGGCTCGAACCGCTGATCATTGAAAAGCAGCCGCTGGTCGGCGGATCCACCGGGCTGTCGGGTGGCATCGTCTGGCTGCCGAACAACCCGTTGATGCGGGCCGACGGCATCGCCGACTCGCACGAAGACGGCCTGGCCTACCTGGCCGACGTCGTCGGCGACATCGGTGCGCCGTCCTCGCCCGAGCGGCGGGAGATGTTCCTCGCCGCGGGCTTCGAAATGATCAACTTCCTCACCCGCAAAGGCGTCAAACTGATCCGCTGCGCGGGCTGGAGCGACTACTACCCGAACCATAAGGGCGGCAACGCGTCCGGCCGTGCCGTCGAGGGGATCCCGTTCGACGCCGCGAGGCTGGGCCGGTGGAGCGACAAGGTGCAACCGCCGCTGGCCAAGAACTACGGATATGTGGTGCTGACCAACGAGTTACGGTCGGTGCAATATTTCAATCGCGCACCTCGCGCGTTCGCCGTCGCGACTCGGGTTTTCTTGCGCACCGCGTTAGCACGCGCCCGCCGACGTCAGCTCCTCACCAATGGCGCGTCGCTGATCGCTCAAATGCTCAAGGCGCTGCTGGATCTCAGCGACGGGAATCCGCCGTTGTGGACCGATGCCGCGATGGCAGATCTCATCGTCGACGACGGCCGGGTGGTCGGCGTCCGGGTCGTCCGCGACGGCAAACCGACGACCGTCGAAGCGCGCAAGGGAGTCCTGCTGGCCGCCGGGGGTTTCGGCCACAACAAGGAGATGCGCCGCCGCTACAGCGGCAACCAGCCCAACGAAGGAAAGTGGTCGATCGCCAACGCCGGCGACACCGGCGAGGTGCTCGAGGCGGCGATGCGGCTCGGCGCCAAAACCGATCTGCTGGACGAAGCATGGTGGCTGCCTTCGGTTTTCATTTCCAACGGCGGCGCCGTCGCCGCCTCCCTCGGATCGGGCCGCCAGCGTCCCGGCGCCATCTACGTCGACTCGACCGGCAGAAGGTTCTGCAACGAGTCCAATTCCTATGTCGAGGTCGGCAAGGCGATGTATGCCAACAAGGCGGTGCCCTGCTGGATGATCTTCGATGAGGGATACGTGCGCAGATACGTCACCAGCTCGAGCCCCTTGAAAATCCTGAAGCGCAATCAGCCGCTGCCCGCCGAGCTCATCGAATCCGGTGCCGTCAAGCGGGCCGCGACGATTGCCGACCTCGCCCGCGAGATCGAGCTTCCCCCCGACGAACTGGCGAACACCATCAGGCGATTCAACCAATTCGCCGCCAAGGGGCTCGATCCCGACTTCGGCCGCGGCCAGTCGGCCTACAACGACTGTCTCGGCGATCCGGGCTATCGGCCGAACGCCGCGATCGGCCCGCTGGACACCGCCCCGTACTACGCGACCAGGGTGCTCCCCGCCGACGTCGGGACGTGCGGGGGTGTTATCACCAACGAACATGCCCAGGTCCTCGACGAGCAGGATCGGGTGATCGAGGGCCTGTACGCCACCGGCAACACCACCGCGACGGTGATGGGCCGAACCTATCCGGGCGCCGGCGCCAGCATCGCCAGCTCCATGGTGTTCGGTTACGTCGCCGCGCGCCATGCCGCGGGACGCCGAATCGCCGGCGAGATGAGCCGCTAGACGCTGGCTATCCTCCCCGAACGTGAAGCCAGTTTCACGGTCGGCGCTCGGCGTGAAACGAGTTTCACGCTGGCGGAGAATCGGGTTTCTCGATGAATTCGCGCGGCTTCATGCCGGACTGCATCAGCTCGGCCCGCCGCGCCTGCACGTCGGACGCGGCGCCCACCATATTCGTCAGTATGTGACTGACCTGCAGGTGCACCCGCATGCCCATCAGTTCCCACGCGCGCTTCACATTGTTCTTGACGGCCATCAGTGTGGTCAGCGGGATTTGGGCGATCTTGTGCGCCATCTCTTCGACGGTGTCCTCGAGAGCGTCGCGCGGGACCACCTTGTTGAGCAGGCCCCACTCCAGGGCTTGCTGCGCGGACAGGGTCGGCGCCAGTAGCAGCCAGTCCATGGTGCGATGCCAATTCATCAACAACCACGGCTCGATCATGGTGTGGCCGCCGGGTTCGCCGAGGCTTTGGGCAAGTGGCATCTGGAAATACGCGTCCTCGGAGGCGACGCAGAAGTCGGTCAGCAGGCCGAGATAGATCCCGCCGCCCATGCAGTAACCGTGGATTTGCGAAATCGTCGGCTTGGGAAATTCCCACAGATACAGCGTCGGCCACAGGAACAGATCCGCGGTGCCTTTGTAGAGGTCCTCGAACGTCTCCCCGAAATCCGGGTAAGGGTTTTCATCCGGTCCCCAGCGCGCCACGTGGCCGCCGCAGAATCCCTTGCCGTTCGCCTTGAGAATGACGACCTTGATGTCCTTGTCGCGGTCGGCGTCGTGCAGGCAATCGTCGACCTCGCCGACCAGGACGGCATCTTTGGTGTTGGCCTTGTCAACCCGATTCAGGATGATCCGCGCAATCGGCGGTTCGCGTTCATAGATGACCGCTTCCAGCACGCGCCGCTCCATCCTGACGACACTACCGAAAGACCCTTACCGAAAGACCGCCATAGCTGAATTCGCCTTGCTGTTGCGCAATGTCCGCAACAGGAGTGAAGTGGATGAAGGCGCTGGACCGTCGACCGGACGATAGCGCGGCGCGACATAGTCTGTCACGAATGGAGCTGTGATGACGTCTTCGTCGGACCGAGTGGCACAGCTGGACCTGGTGGCCCGGCTGCAATCCTCCTACCCCGAACTCCCGGACGCTCCCACGCCGGATCTCATTGACCACGAACGTTTCACCGCGTATGTCAAGACCCCGCACGACGTCGGCGGCGAGCCGGACGCTCCCATCGAATTCGAGAACAAGCAATACGAGGTGTGGGAGCACAACACCTATGTCATGTGTGAGGTGCTGGGCTGGCGCGGGATCTGGTTGTCGGAGGAACGGCGCCGGATGGGCAATGTCGATTTGGGCCGCACCATCTATCTCGGCCTTCCCTACTACGGGCGGTGGCTGCTGGCGGTCGCACGTGTCCTCACCGAAAAGCACCACATCGGCCTGAGTGAATTGGCTGAACGCATGGCCGAGGTCAAGGCCCGTTACGAGGGGGGCCTGAGCGGAATTGCCTTGGAGGCCAAGCCCGAGTTCGAAGGCGACCCCGGCGCCGTCAGACGCAACCAGCACCATCGTCACGCCGTCGGCAAAGGCGATCCGCAGGTGTATGCCGGACAGGCCGGCGCCCCGAAGTTCAGCGTCGGTGACAAGGTCACGGTCCGACAGCTCCCCGTGTTGCTCTACACCCGCACGCAGGAGTACGTGCGCGGAGCGACGGGCGAGATCGCGGTCGTTTCGTATGAAAGCCCCGCCGCCGAGGACGAGACCTGGGACCGTCCGGACCAGCAACCCGAATGGTTCTACATCGTCCGGTTCAACCTGTCCGACCTGTGGCATGGCTATACCGGCCCCGGCAACGACACCTTGCAGACCGAAATCCCGGAACGCTGGCTCGAATCGGCCGAGTAGCCCGACCTTCGGAAAGGACTTCACCATGACCGCCCACGAACACGATCACGCGCGCACCGCCGCGCCCATGGTCGACGAAATCACCGACTTCGAAGTCCTCGAGATCGCGCTTCGCGAATTATGTATCGAGAAGGGCATTTTCACCGCCGAAGAGCATCGCCGCTTCACCGAGTTCGCGGAACAGATCGGCCCCACTCCCGCGGCGCGCCTGGTGGCGAAGGCCTGGCTGGACCCCGACTTCAAGGAGCTGGTGCGCTCGGATCCGCTCGCGGCCAGCAAGGAGGTCGGGGTCGACTGGCTGGAACCGACCGGGTTCGGGACGCCCAGCGACTTCACCGCCCTGCACGTGCTGGAAGACACCCCGACGCTGCATCACGTGATCGTCTGCACGCTGTGTTCGTGCTATCCGCGCCCGATCTTGGGGAATTCGCCGGAGTGGTACCGCACACCCAACTATCGCCGCCGCATCGTGCGCTGGCCGCGTCAGGTGCTCGCGGAGTTCGGCTTGATCCTTCCGGAGGACGTCGAGATCCGGGTGGAGGATTCCAACCAAAAGCATCGGTTCATGGTGATGCCGGTCCGCCCGGACGGAACGGACGATTGGACCGAAGACCAACTCGTCGAAATCATCACGCGCGATTGCCTGATCGGCGTTGCGTTGCCCAAGCCGGGTGTGACCGCCAATGTCATCACCCAGACCCGCCCCGCCGTCCACCCCGTACAGCACTGACCGGGGCCAGAGATGAGCACCGCACCCACGCCACACCCGATCGAAGACTCTACCGTTGCACCGTTGACGAAAATCGTTGTACGTAACCAGGTCTGGAGCCGCATGGCGGCGAAGTACGGAGTCGCCAACCCGGTACCACCCTGGAAGACGAGTCTGGATGGGATATGTGATGCGCTCGACCACAGCGACCGCGGCGCCGAGGTGCTCGGTTTCGCCGACCGGCGTGGCGAAGAGGACGCCCTGGCGGCAACGGTCTACTCCGGCCTGCCCTATCCGGAGAACCGGTTGGTCGCATTGGCCCATTCGCTCGTGGTGCGCGGCGTCATCGACGAATCGGAACTCGAAGACAGGCTGGCCGCGGTGCGCGCCCGGTTGCACACCTGAGCCAGGGCGTCGACTCGCAGCGCCGCTCGGCGAACTTGGCGGCCATTTAGCAGATCGGGTTCCGGTACGCTACGCTG
>NZ_LZKU01000211.1 GCF_001672975.1 Mycobacterium sp. 1465703.0 | reverse complement strand
AAGCGACCGATCCCCCGGGCGGCGTAACCCATGGCATTGCGAAGCACCCTCACAGCGGCGTGGGCGGCGGCGCTGGTCTGCGGCCTGGTTGCCTGCGGCGGCTCGACGGGTAAGTCCCCGACCGAACCGTTGATGATGGACGTGACCATCGCCCACGGGCAGGTCAACCCCACCAACGCCGCGCTGCAGGCCAAGGTGCACCAGCAGATCACCCTGCACGTCACCAGCGACGCCGCCGACGAACTACACGTACATTCCACGCCCGATCACAAATTCCAGGTCGCGGCGGCACCCAACCAGACGTTCCAGTTCGCCGTCGACGTTCCCGGCAACGTCGCGGTGGAGCTGCACCATCTGGACCGCACAATCGCGACCATCCAAGTGCAGCCGTGAGTTCCGCCGCCGCGGCGGTGGTGCTCGCGCACGGGCTCGGGGGGTCGGGTGACCTTCCGGTGCCCTACGCCTACGCGATGGTCGGGGCGGCCTGGGCACTGACGTTCACGTTCGCCCTGGTGGCGTTCGCGTGGCGACGGCCGCGGTTCGATCCCCTCAAGGCGGGCCGACCGCTGCCGGCGGCGCTGACGACGTTCGTCGATTCCAGGGTGACCCGGTGGTCGGCCGCTGCGCTGGCCCTGGTGTTCGCGGCGTGGGTGGTGGCCGCCGGGGTGTGGGGTCCCGAATCGGAGTCCAACGCGCTGCTGGGCGCGTTCTATGTGCTGTTGTGGGTCGGGTTGGTGGCGCTGTCCTTGGCCATCGGGCCGGTGTGGCGGGTGATTTCGCCCATGCGCACGGTCTATCTGCTGTTGCGGCGCATCGCCCCGGAGCGGCTCGGCCGGTCGCGACTGACCTATCCCGAAGGCTGGGGCTACCGGCCCGCCGCGGTCGGCCTGTTCGCCTTCGTCTGGATGGAGTTGGCCAGCCCGAACCCGGCGTCGCTGCCCTGGGTCAGGGCGTGGATAGCCGGCTACGCCGTGCTGATGCTGGTCGGTGCGTGGTTGTGCGGGCAACGCTGGCTGGCGCGCGCCGACCCGTTCGGTGTGTACAGCGTGGCCGTCTCCCGGCTGTCGCCATTTCGCCGGAATTTCGAGACCGGGCGGATCGTGGTCGGAAACCCGCTCGACCATCTGCCGTCGCTGCCGGTGCGTCCGGGCGTCGTGGTGCTGCTGGCGGTGCTCCTCGGGTCCACCGCATTCGACAGCTTCTCGTCGTCGCCGACGTGGCGGGGCTTCTCCGACCAGCTGACCCGTGACTTCGGAGCGCCGCCGACGTTGTCGTCGTCGGCGCTGCGCACCGCGGGACTGATTGTCTTCATCGGCGTTGTGGCAGTGACGTTTTCACTCGCGGCACGCGCTACCGGCGGCGTCAGCGCAGAGCAACGTCGTGAATTGCCCGGCGAGATGGCACATTCGCTGATCCCGATCGTGGTGGGCTACATCTTCGCGCACTACCTGTCCTATCTGGTCGAGCGTGGACAACAGGCGGTGTTCGCGCTGGCCGACCCGTTCGGTCACGGGTGGAACCCGCTCGGCCTGGCGCATCTGCACGTGGCTTACGTCTTGTCCATGCACCCGCCGGTGCTCGCCGCGATCAAGGTGACCTGCGTGGTCACCGGGCACATCGTCGCGGTGATCGCCGCGCACGACAAAGCCCTGCGGCTGCTGCCCGCCGGACATCAGCTGACCGGGCAGCTGACGATGATGCTGGTGATGGTCGGCTACACGTTCACCGGTTTGTATTTGCTCTTCGGGGGGTAGGCGTCCGGGCGTGCGCTACTTAACGCCCTCGCGAGCAGCGCGGCCGCGGCGTAGCGGGTCAACTCAACACCGAGTCGACGTCGGGTGATGCGCCCGACCGAGTCGATCCCCCCGGACGAGCAGAAGCCGGCCCGCAAGAAAAGGCGTCGCCCGCGAGCGCTGTCCTGGATCAGCATCCAATCCAAGGTGCTGCTGATGTTGCTGGTGTCCAGCCTGGCGTCGCTGGGCGTGATCGGAACGGTCGAGTACGTCGCCGCGCGCAATGCGCTGTTGCCGGCGGCTTCCGAGCGGATGACGCAGCTGCGTGAGGCACAGAAACGCGCCATCGAAACGCTATTCTCCGACCTGTCGGATTCGCTGGTCGTCTACAGCCGGGGCAACACCGCGCTGGAAGCGGTGCAGGCATTCACGGCCGGGTTCGACGAACTGGCCAACGCGCCGGTCGACCCAGGCCAGCAGCGAGCGCTGGTGGATTTCTACAACGAGCGGCTGATCAAACCGCTGGAGCGCGATACCGGCACCAAGCTCGCTTTGGACGCCGTGCTGCCCAGCAACAATTCGCAGAGGTATCTGCAAGCGCACTACACCGTTGCGGCGCATGGGTCTTCGAATCCGACCGGGCCCGCGCCCGACGACGCCGGCGATGGCAGTGCCTGGTCGGCCGCTAATGTCCGCTTCAACGACTACTTCCGTGAGATCGCCACCCGCTTCGAATACCGGGACGCGATGCTGCTGGACACCCGGGGCAACGTGGTTTACACCGTGCGCAAGAGCGCCTCGCTGGGCACCAACGTCCTGACCGGTCCGTATCGCCAATCCAACCTGCGTGACGCCTACGAGAAGGCGATGGCCGCGGCGTCGGTGAACTTCGTGTGGATCACCGACTTTCAGCCGTATCAGCCTCAGCTGGGTCAGCCCATCGCCTGGTTGGTCGCACCGATCGGTCCACCGGGCAAGCCCGCCGGAGTGTTGGCGCTGCCATTACCGATCGCGAAGGTGAATCGGATCATGACCGCCGACAAGCAGTGGCGGGCCGCGGGCATGGGCCAGACCGCCGAGACCTATCTGGCCGGCCCGGACAATCTGATGCGCTCCGATTCGCGCTTGTTCCTGGAAGATCCGCAGCGATACCGGCGTGAGGCGCTGGCCGCCGGCTCCCGGCGCGAGACCGTCGACACCGCGATCAGGTGGGGCGGCACCACATTGGTCCAGCCCGTCGCCACCGCGGCGGTGCGGGCCGCGCAACGCGGCGAGGCGGGGACGGTGACCGACACCGGTTATCTGGGCCGACGCGAACTCGCGTCTTATGCCCCATTGTCCCTGCCGAATTCCGACCTGCATTGGTCGATCTTGGCGACCAGGGAGTCCGCGGAGGCCAACGCCCGGGTCGCATCGCTCACCCAGACGTTGATATTGACAACAACTGCAATGGTTTTCGTCATTTGTGTGGCCGCGCTGCTGGTCGCCCAGATATTCGTGCGGCCCATACGCAGGTTGCAGGCCGGCGCCCGGGAGATCAGTGCGGGCAACTACGACGTCAAGATCCCGGTCACCTCACGAGACGAAATCGGTGAGCTCATGGCCGCTTTCAACGACATGAGCCGCAACCTGCAGATCAAAGAGGACCTGCTGACCGAACAACGAAAGGAAAACGATCGGCTGCTCCGCTCGTTGATGCCCGAACCGGTGGCGCGACGCTACCGCGAGGGCGAGCAAACGATCGCCCAGGAGCACCAGGACGTCACCGTCATCTTCGCCGACATCATCGGCCTGGACGACATCTCGGGCAAGCTGTCCGGTCGCGAACTTGTCGGCCTCGTCGACCAACTGGTCCGGGAACTCGATTCGGCTGCGGAATCCCTTGGTATCGAGCCGATCCGCACGCTGCACAACGGCTACCTGGCCAGTTGCGGCCTGAACTTCCCGCGCCTGGACAGCGTCCACCGCACCGTCGACTTCGCCGTCGAGATGCAGGACATCATCGCGCGCTTCAACAGCAAGACCGGCTACCACCTTTCCTTGCGCGCCGGTATCAACACCGGCAACGTGATCAGCGGACTGGTCGGCCGGTCCAGCATCGTCTACGACATGTGGGGAGCAGCCGTCAACCTGGCTCATCAAACCCGTGGCAGCACAACGCAATCGGGAATCTACGTCACCTCAAAGGTGTACGAGGTCATGCACGACATCCGCCGATTCACCCCGGCGGGCACCATCACTGTCGGCGGTGTCGAGCAGCAGATCTGGAAATTGTCGGAAGGGCAGGGCCAGTGAGAACCTTTGACTCGTCATCACTTTATTGGGCTGCGGGCGTGGTGTTCGGCCTGCCGCTGCTGCTGATCGCGCTGACCGAATGGCATCAGATCCTCACCCGCAAGAACAGCCCGCTGGCGCGGCCCGCGCTGCTGCTGCGCAGTTACCTCGTTCCACTGGGCGCGCTGCTGGTGCTGCTGGTGAATGTGGCCAGGATGCCGGCCCAGTTCACCTCGGTTCGGGTGCTGGCCACGGTGTTCGGTTTCGTGGTGCTGGTGCTGCTGTTGTCCGGGCTCAACGCAACGGTTTTCGAGGGCGCCCCGCAGGGATCCTGGCGCCAGCGGATTCCGGGCATCTTCCTGGACGTCACCCGGTTCGTGCTGATCGGGGTGGGTCTGGCGGTCATCTTCTCCTACGTCTGGGGGGTGCGCGTCGGAGGTCTTTTCACCGCGCTGGGCGTGACCTCGGTGGTCATCGGTTTGATGCTGCAGAATTCGGTCGGCCAGATCGTGTCGGGCCTGTTCATGTTGTTCGAGCAGCCGTTCCGGATCGGCGACTGGCTGGACACCTCGGCGGCCCGGGGCCGGATCGTGGAGGCGAACTGGCGGTCGGTGCACATCCAGACCGGCCATGGACTGCAGATCACGCCGAACTCGGTGCTGGCCACCACCTCGTTCACCAATCTCAGCCGCCCGCCCGGTGGGCATCAATTGACAATCACCACAACCTTTTCCGAGGCCGATCCGCCGGACCGGGTATGCGCGCTGCTGGAGCGGGTCGCCAACGCACTACCGCAACGCAGGCCCGACGCGATGGCGTTGTCGGTGCCCGCCGGAGGTGCCGAGTATCGAGTCACCGTCGGACTGAAGTCACCCGCTGATGATTCGGCGGCGCAAGCCGCTTTCCTGCGCTGGCTCTGGTACGCGGCCCGGCGCGAGGGCCTGCACCTCGATGGCGCCCAAGACGACATTTCGACGCCGGAGCGCATCGAAAAGGCGTTGCGGACCATGGTGGCGCCGGCACTGCGGCTCAGCCAACCGGATCAGCACGAATTGGCGTCGCACGCGAAAATCGTTCGCTACGGGGCGAACGAGATCGTCGAGCATGCGGGTCGGGTGCCCGTCAAGATGACGTTTCTGATCGAGGGCGGCGTGCGGTTGACCGCCACCGCCCCGGACGCAACGGTGGTCGGAGTCGGCGACCTGAACGAGGGCTCGTTCCTGGGTGTGACCGCGCTGACCCGTCAGCCCAACCTGTCCGATGCGCAGGCCATCGACGAGGTGACCGCGCTGGAGATCGACCGCGATCACCTCGTCCAACTGGTGATGGATAAGCCGCTGCTGTTACAGGAGCTGGGCCGGACGATCGACGAGCGGCGCGCTCGCGTGCAGGAGGCCACCGCGCGTGAGTTCGCGACGTCGCGCGGTTAATCGATGGTGGCGACGAGCCGCTAACCGATCCGCCGCGCTTGCGATCGCCACTAGCCAGTGCCGGCGACGAGCCGCTAACCGATCAGGTGTTCCACCTTTTTATTGCCATCCCAGCGACGCAAACCCACAAAGCTGCCGTCGATCTGGGCGGGCCGGCCCGCGACGCGCAGTGCCCGCCCGAGGTGGCCGCCGCCGACTCGCCGGGCCATCGTGACGTGCGCGGTCCACTGATCGGGCAGGCTGTTGGGCATCGGACCGGGCGTCAAGTACGGACCGCACAGCCGGTGCACCCGGGCATGCAGGGCCAGCAGCTCGCCGGTCGGCACCACCAGCCGCGCGAAAACCGCACTGGCGCGGCCGAATAACAGCGGTGCACCGATGCGGCAGCCCAACGGCAGCTGCTCGGTCACCGGGCTCAGCAGCTCGTCAACGTCGGCGGCGATGCCTTCGGCCACCGCCAGCGTCACGTGTGGCCGGCTGGCCGGTGCCTGACTGGGAATTCCGGCCGCGGCCAACGCTTCCCATATATGCCGGATCGCCGCCTCGGTGTCGCGGTCGAAGATCAACTCGATTGAGTGGACCATCAGCCGACCAGCGAGGTGACCCAGTCGCGGTCGAATGCCTTCGCGCACAACGCCGCAAACTCGGCCGCGTCCAGCGATGCCGCCCCTGCCGGCAGCGCGGCGCGTACCGTGGCCAGCCGGGCCAGCGCTGATCGATTCGTCGTCTCCACCAACCCGGCTTCCCGGGGCCAGCTGCCGATGACCAGCCCTGCACACGAAAGGTTATGTGTGGCAAGCGATTCCAGAGTCAGTGCGGTGTGATTGAGGGTGCCCAATGACGGGCTGACCACCACCAGCACCGCGGCGTTCAGCGCTGCGGCGAGATCGCGGGCGGTGACACCGTTTTCGCCGAGTTCGACCAGCAGTCCGCCGGCTCCTTCGACCAGCGTCAGCCGCCCCGGCCGGTCCAACCTTGCGATCAGCGCCAGTAGCTGCTCGCGGCTGGGCAACGGCATTCCGGCCGCCTCGGCGGCGGCTACCGGCGCCATCGGCTGCGGGTACCGCCCGAACCCGGCCAGCTCGGTCACCCCGGACAGCCGGGCCACCTCAGCGAGGTCGTCGTCGCCATCGTCGGTGCCGGTCTGGACCGGCTTACACACGGCCACGTCGATGCCGGCCTGACGGGCGTGACAGGCCAGCGCGGCGGTGACGACCGTCTTGCCGACCCCGGTGTCGGTGCCGGTGACGACCAGAACCGTCACCGGCGTGCCTCAACCAAGCTTGGCGAGCACATCGGTCAGCACCCGGCGCGCGAGCTCCAGCTCCGCGTCGTCCAGCGACGCGCGGGCGGTCAGTCGCAGCCGCGACGTCCCGGCGGGCACGGTCGGGGGCCGGAAGCAACCGACTCGCACGCCGGCGTCCAGGCAGGCGGTCGCGGCGGCCACCGCCACGTCGGGATCGCCCAGGATCACCGACACCACCGCCGACTGCGGCTTCGGGGCTGAGTGCCCGACTGCGTCGCAGGCTTCGGCCAGCACGGCGGCGTGCCGCAACACCGCGTCGGACCGCCAGGGCTCGGCCCGCAGCACGGTCAGCGCGGCCCGCGCGGCGCCGACCGCCGCCGGGGCCAGGCCGGTGTCGAAGATGAAGGTCCGCGCCGCGTCGATCAGGTGCGCGCGTACCGACGCCGGGCCCAGAACCGCACCACCCTGACTGCCCAGCGCCTTGGACAGCGTGGTGGTCATGACCACGTCGGGCGCACCGGCCAGCCCGGCCTCGTGCAGCAGCCCACGTCCGCCGCCGCGCACCCCCAGACCGTGCGCCTCGTCGACGATCAGCAGGGCGCGGTGGCGGCGGCACACCTCGTGCAGCTCTCGCAGCGGCGCCAGTGCGCCGTCGGTGGAAAACACCGATTCGGTGATGACGACCGCGCGCTCCTCGTCGCGCGACCGCAGCGCCGCCTCGACGGCGCCGACGTCGCGATGCGGCGTCACCGCCACCCGCGCCCGCGACAGCCGGCAGGCGTCCACCAGCGACGCGTGCGAGTAAGCATCGGAGACCAACAGGGAACCGCGCCCCGACAAGCCGACGACGGCACCCAGGTTGGCCGCGTATCCCGACGAGAAGAGCAGTGCCGAGGCCGCGCCGACGTAGTCGGCCAGTTCGGACTCGAACTGCTGGTGTAGCTCGGTGTCGCCGGTGACAAGCCGCGACCCGGTCGCGCCGGCGCCCCACATGCGCAGCGCGGCGACCCCGCCGTCGATCACGTCGGGATGTTGCGACAGCCCGAGGTAGTCATTGGATGCCAGGTCCAGCTCTGTGGCGACGGCGGGACGCGGCCGCAGCGAGCGGCGCAGCCCGGCCTCGCGGCGCTGGCGTTCCACCGCCTCCAGCCAGGCCAGCGGGGAAACCTCGATCGGTGCCTTCATCGACCTAGAGCCTACGAGAGCCGGTGCGCTGTGCGACCTGCACCATTGCCGAGGCGATCTGGGAGATCTCGCCGGGCGTGCAGATATAGGGCGGCATCGCATAGACCAGGTTGCGAAATGGGCGCAGCCAGACGCCTCTGTCCAGCGCCGTCGGGGTGGCGACGGCCAAGTCAACCGGACCCTCGCATTCGATGACGCCGATGGCGCCGCACACCCGCACGTCGGTCACCCCGGGCAACGCGCGGGCCGGCTCGAGCCCGGCCGCCAGGCCGGCGCCGATCTCGGCGACCCGCGACCGCCAGTCTTGACCGAGCAGCACCTCGACGCTGGCCACCGACACCGCACAGGCCAGCGCATTGGCCATGAACGTGGGACCGTGCATCAGGGCTCCGGCCTGGCCGGCGCTGATGGTGTGGGCGATGTCGGTGCTGCACAAGGTGGCGGCCAAGGTCAGGTATCCGCCGGTCAGCGCCTTACCGACACACATGATGTCCGGGCTCACCCCGGCGTGGTCGGCCGCGAAGAGCTCGCCGGTGCGGCCGAAGCCGGTGGCGATCTCGTCGAAGATCAGCAGCACCTCGTGCCGCAGGCAGATGTCCCGCAGGTCGCGCAGATATTGCGGGTCGTGGAAGCGCATGCCGCCGGCACCCTGCACGACGGGCTCGACGACGACGGCGGCCAGTTCGGCGGCGTGCTCGGCCAGTTGCGCCTCGAACGCCCCGCTGTAGGCCGGGTCGTAGTGCCGGGGCACCTGCGGGGCGAACACCTGCTGGGCCAGAATGTCGGTCCACAGCGAGTGCATGCCGCCGTCAGGGTCGCAGACGCTCATCGGTGTGAAGGTGTCGCCGTGGTAGCCGCCGCGCCAGGTCATCAGCCGATGCTTGCCGGGCCGGTTGCGGCTGCGCCAGTACTGCAGCGCCATCTTGACCGCCACCTCCACCGACACCGACCCGGAGTCGCTGAAGAACACCGTTTCCAGCCCCGGCGGGGTGATGTCGACCAGCAGTTGGGCCAGCCGGGCCGCCGGCTCATGGGTCAGGCCGCCGAACATGACGTGGTTCATGGTCTCGAGCTGGGCGGACAAGGCCGCATCCAGCACCGGATGACCGTGACCGTGGATCGCGGTCCACCAGGAGCTCATGGCGTCCAGCGCTTCGACCGGGCGGCCGTTGCGGATCAGGGTGAGCCAGGCGCCGCGGGCGCCGACCGCCACCACGGGGGCGACGGATTCGGCGCCGATGGTGCTGTACGGATGCCAGAGATGCGCGGCGTCGATCGCGCTGATCTGCTCGGGCGTCAGCCCGGCCTTCGCCGCGGGCATAGTGATCGAGGGTAAAGCAGCCGATTCGCGCAAAACCGGGACGTCGGGAAGCATGGGACATCATGGCCATGCCGCAGCAGCCCGACACCGCAGGGCCAGATCCCGAGGCCGGTCACGTCGCGGGGCCCGGTTGGTCAAGGGACACGCACTACCCGCTGGTGGAGTACGACGACGAAGCGCCCCGGGTGATTCGCTTGCGGCTGGTGCCCTGGGACGTCGTCTGCACCGTCGTGCTGCTGGTGCTCCTGGTTCTGCTGGCCACCGTCACGACGTGGCCGACGCGGCTCTTTGGCTTCCTGACCAACGTCTGCGACGACGAATCCTGCGGTCCGGTCCCCTACGGGCTGGACCTGTACATCCACCCGGTGGTGTGGGGCGGTATCGGCGCGGCCATCACCGCCGCCGTCATCGGTCCGGTGGTTTCGCTGCTGAAGGGCTGGTACATGTCCTTCTGGCCGGTGCTGGCGCTGGCGCTGGTTATGGTCAGCTCGGTGGCCGGATCGTTGCTGACCATGTTCAGCGAACGCTACTGGGTCTGATACCGCCCCGGCCGCCCACCGCAGGTCGTGCGCTTTCGTGGTGGACTGAGACCGAAATCACAACTGCGGATACGCGATTGGGCGCCGCAGTCACCGTCCGGTCACGGTACGACAAAAAATCCCGTGCGCATCTGGCGGCTAACACCTTGTGTTGTCAAAGTGGCTTCTGTGACTGATGTGAATACAGCGGCCTGATCGCTTATTCACGTCGCAAGTGCCATGGACGGCGCTCGGCCCCAGTGCGGGGGTCGTCGCGTTCATGGACCGGGGGCGGACGCGCGCGGTCACCGCGTTGAGGCCCATTGAGCGCCTGGACAGGCCAGGGAAAGGCCAGAAACATGAAACGCATCTACGCCTTCGCGATCGGTTTGGCCCTGTTGGGGGCGCCGATGGTGGCTCCCACCGTCGCGACCGCCGACCCGGGCGCCAGGTCGATGGACTATCAGCAGGCCACCGACGTGGTGATCGCCCGCGGCCTGTCGCAGCGCGGCGTGCCGTTCTCCTGGGCCGGTGGCGGCATCAACGGCCCCACCCGCGGCACCGGCACCGGCATCAACACCGTTGGTTTCGACGCCTCGGGGCTGATGCAGTACGCGTACGCCGGCGCCGGCATCAAGCTGCCGCGTTCATCGGGCGCGATCTACCGGGTCGGCCAGAAGATCTCGCCGCAGCAGGCCCGCAAGGGTGACCTGATCTTCTACGGCCCCGAGGGCACCCAAAGCGTGGCGATGTACCTGGGCAACAACCAGATGCTCGAGGTCGGTGACGTCGTGCAGGTGTCACCGGTGCGTGCCAACGGCATGACGCCCTACATGGTCCGGGTCCTCGGCGCCTCCGCACCGGCACAGGCGCCGTTGCAGCAAGCGCCGCAGCAGCTGCCCGCCCAGCAGGCGCCGTACCAGCAGACTCCGCAACAGCTGCCCACCCAGCAGGCCCCGGCGCAACAGCTTCCGGCGCAACAGGCCCCGCTGCAGCAGTCACCGTTCCAGCAAGCGCCCGTGCAGCTGCCCGCCCAGCAGGCCCCGGCGCAGCAGCTTCCGGCGCAGCAAGCACCGCTGCAGCAAGCACCGTTCCAGCAAGCGCCCGTGCAGCAGCTGCCTACCCAGCAGGCGCCGCTGCAGCCGGCCGGTGCCGGCTTCGGAGGGTAATTTCCGCGGCCGTTCCACGGCCGTCCGACACCCGCCACTTGCTCCCCCACCCGCGCGGTGTGGATGCTTCAGCGACGCGCTGAGCAGCCTCCCGACCGCGAGGTGTCGGGAGCGGGTGGCGGGTTTTCGGTAAATTGGCAGTCGATCATGCAGACCCCGTCATCGCCTCCGTCACCGGACGCCACCACCGATCCGGAGGTTGCGGGAGTCCATCAACCGGGGTCGCGGGGGTTCTATCGTTACGACCTCGACGGCCTGCGCGGCGTTGCGATTGCGCTCGTCGCGGCCTTCCATATCTGGTTCGGCCGGGTCTCCGGCGGCGTGGACGTGTTCCTGGCACTGTCCGGATTCTTCTTCGGCGGCAAGGTCATTCGCGCCGCACTGAACCCGGCTGTGACGCTGTCTCCGGTGGCGGAGGTGACCCGGCTCATCCGTCGCCTGGTGCCCGCCCTGGTCGTGGTGCTGGCCGGTTGCGCGGCGCTGACCATCATGGTTCAACCCGAAACCCGCTGGGAGACTTTCGCCGACCAAAGTCTTGCCAGCCTCGGCTACTACCAGAACTGGGAACTGGCCAACACCGTCTCTGACTACCTGCGGGCGGGCGAAGCCGTCAGTCCCCTGCAGCACATCTGGTCGATGTCGGTGCAGGGCCAGTTCTACGTCAGCTTCCTGTTGCTGATCGCCGGCCTGACCTACCTGTTCCGGCGCCGGCTGGGCACCCGGCTGCGGACCCTGTTCCTGGTGGTGCTGACCGCGTTGACGGTGGCTTCGTTCGTCTACGCGATCATCGCGCATCAGCAGGATCAGGCGGCTGCCTACTACCACACCTTCGCGCGGGGTTGGGAGTTGTTGCTGGGCGCCCTGGTTGGCGCCGCGGTGACCCACATCCGCTGGCCGATGTGGTTACGGACTGTGTTGGCCACGGTCGCGCTGGCCGCGGTGCTGTCCTGCGGGGCGCTGATCGACGGCGTGCGGGAGTTCCCCGGCCCGTGGGCCCTGGTCCCGGTCGGCGCCGCCATGCTGATGATCCTCGTCGGGGCCAACGTGTCCGGTGGCCGTGGCACCGGGGGCCGCTTGCCGCTGCCCAATCGGCTGCTGGCGACGCGCCCGCTGGTGGAGCTGGGCGCGATGGCGTATTCGCTGTACCTCTGGCACTGGCCGTTACTCATCTTCTGGCTGTCCTACAGCGGCCACAAGCACGCCAACTTCGTCGAAGGCGTCGGGTTGCTGCTGGTGTCGGGTGTGCTGGCCTATTTGACCAACCGGCTCGTCGAGGATCCGTTGCGCTACCGCGCATCCTCCAAGCCGGCGGTCCCGGTGCCGGCACTGAGCACTCCGTGGCTGCAGCGTCTGCCCCGTCCGACGCTGGCGCTGGGATCGGCCATCGTGCTGCTGGGCGTGACCCTGACCGCGACCTCGTTCACCTGGCGTCAGCACGTCACCGTCTTGCGGTCGGCCGGCAAGGAGCTCAGCGTCCTCAACCCCCAGGACTATCCCGGCGCACGTGCCCTCACCCAACACGTGCGGGTGCCCGCATTGCCCATGCGGCCCTCCGTCTTAGAGGTCAAGCAGGATCTGCCCGCCACCACCAAGGACGGCTGCATCAGCGACTTCGTCAACCCGACGGTGGTCAACTGCATCTACGGCGACGTGGCCGCCGACCGGACCATCGCGCTGGCGGGCGGGTCACATGCCGAGCACTGGCTGCCCGCGCTGGAGATCCTGGGCAGGCTGCACCACTTCAAGGTGGTGACCTACCTCAAGATGGGCTGCCCGCTGTCGACCGAGCAGGTCCCGCTGATCATGGGGAACAACGCCCCCTACCCGCAGTGCCGGGAATGGGTGCAGCGAACGATGACCAAACTGGTCACCGATCGGCCCGATTATGTGTTCACCACCACGACCCGGCCGTGGAACATCAAAACCGGCGATGTGATGCCCGCCACCTATATCGGGATCTGGCAAACGTTGTCCGACAACAACATTCCCATCCTCGGGATGCGCGACACGCCGTGGCTGGTGAAAAATGGCCAGCCGTTCGACCCGGCTGATTGCCTTGCCAAACGCAACGGCACCGCCCAGTCGTGCGCGATCAAGCGTTCCGACGTACTCTCCGACCGCAACCAGACACTCGACTTCGTCGGGCAGTTCCCGCAGCTCAAGGTGCTCGACATGTCGGACGCGATCTGCCGCACCGACGTCTGCCGCCCGGTCGAGGGAAACATCCTGATCTATCACGGTGCTCACCACCTGTCCCCCACCTACGCGCGGACCATGGCACCCGAGCTGGGCCGCCAGATCGGCGAGGCGACCGGCTGGTGGTGAGCCGGCTTACTCCTGGCCGCTAGCGCGCGTGGGCGTAACACCGCACGGATAAAGTCGAACGGTGTCAACCAACAGTCCCGCTTCAGCAGCAGGCGGTAACCGCGAACCCAAACTCGCCACCGTGTGGCCGGGAAACCCGTATCCGCTCGGCGCCGCCTACGACGGCGCGGGAACCAACTTCTCGTTGTTCTCCGAAATCGCCGAGAAGGTCGAGCTGTGCCTGATCGACGACCAGGGCAGTGAATCACGAATTCCGCTCGAGGAGGTGGACGGATTCGTCTGGCACGCCTATCTGCCCAACATCACCCCGGGGCAGCGCTACGGCTTTCGCGTCTACGGCCCCTTCGAACCGGCGGCCGGTCACCGTTGCGACCCGAGCAAGCTGCTGCTCGACCCGTACGGCAAGGCATTTCACGGCGATTTCACCTTCGGTCCGGCGCTGTTCTCCTACGACATGAAGGCCGTCAACCCGGACGGGCCCAACGCCGATGGCGCCGACCCGGGCATTCCGCCGATGATCGACTCGCTGGGCCACACCATGACCAGTGTGGTGAGCAACCCGTTCTTCGACTGGGGTTCTGACCGGGCGCCGCTCACCCCGTACCACGAGACGGTCATCTACGAGGCCCACGTCAAGGGCATGACGCAAACCCATCCGAGCATCCCCGAGGAGTTGCGCGGCACCTACGCCGGCCTGGCCCACCCGGCGGTCATCGACCACCTCAAATCACTGCGGGTGACTGCCATCGAGCTGATGCCGGTGCACCAGTTCATGCACGACTTCCGGCTGCTGGATCTGGGTTTGCGGAACTACTGGGGATACAACACATTTGGGTTCTTCGCGCCGAACAACGAGTATGCGGCCAACCGAAAGTCCAGCGTCCCCGAGTTCAAGTCGATGGTGCGCAGCTTCCATGAAGCCGGCATCGAGGTGATCCTCGACGTGGTGTACAACCACACCGCCGAGGGCAACCATCTCGGCCCGACCATCAACTTCCGCGGCATCGACAACGCCGCCTACTACCGGCTGATGGACAACGACCTGCGGCTCTACAAGGACTACACCGGCACCGGCAACAGCCTGAACCCACGGCATCCGCACGTGCTGCAGCTGATCATGGACTCCCTGCGCTACTGGGTGACCGAGATGCACGTGGACGGCTTCCGCTTCGACCTGGCCGCCACGTTGGCCCGCGAACTGCACGACGTCGACCGATTGAGCGCGTTCTTCGATCTGGTGCAGCAGGATCCGATCGTCAGCCAGGTCAAACTGATCGCCGAACCGTGGGACGTCGGCGAGGGCGGCTACCAAGTCGGGAATTTCCCGGGTTTGTGGACCGAGTGGAACGGGAAGTATCGCGATACTGTGCGCGATTACTGGCGGGGCGAGCCCGCAATCCTGGGCGAGTTCGCTTCCCGGCTGACCGGGTCGTCGGACCTGTACGAGGCGACCGGCCGGCGCCCCAGCGCCAGCATCAACTTCGTCACCGCCCACGACGGATTCACCCTCAACGACCTGGTGTCCTACAACGAAAAACACAACCTGGCCAACGGGGAGGACAACCGGGACGGGGAAAGCCACAACCGATCATGGAACTGCGGCGTGGAAGGCCCCACCGACGACCCTGACATCAACGAACTGCGCTTCCGCCAGATGCGCAACTTCTGGGCGACCCTGATGCTCAGCCAGGGCACGCCGATGATCGCCCACGGTGACGAGTTCGGGCGCACCCAGAACGGCAACAACAACGTGTACTGCCAGGACTCCGAATTGTCTTGGATGGACTGGACTTTGGTCGACAAGAATGCCGACCTGCTGGCGTTCGCGCGCAGAGTCAGCACGCTGCGTAAGCGCCATCCGGTGTTTCGGCGGCGCCGCTTTTTCGAGGGTGAGCCGATCCGCAGTGGCGACGAGGTGCGCGACATCGCCTGGCTGAACCCAAGCAGCCGCGAGATGACACATGAGGACTGGGGCGAAAGCATTCACAAGTGCGTGGCGGTGTTCCTCAACGGTGAGGCCATCAGCGCACCGAACGCCCGGGGCGAGCGGGTGGTGGACGACTCATTCCTGTTGTGTTTCAACGCCGGTGAAGACGCGGTGGATTTCGTGACGCCCAACAGCGACTACGCGAAAGAGTGGACCGTGGAACTGGACACCAACGAACCGACGGGCCGCAAAGAAGGAGTCGAACAGGTGGTAACCGCCGAAGAGAAGGTGTCACTGCCGTCGCGTTCGCTGCTGGTATTGCGTAAGACGCAGTGACGCATGGCTTTACCCGTCATCTCGACCTACCGGCTGCAACTGCGTGGTGAATCCAGTGGGTTCGCTTTCACCTTCGCCGACGCCGAAAATCTGCTGGACTATTTGAAAGACCTTGGGGTCTCGCACCTGTACCTGTCGCCGATCACGACCGCGACCACGGGATCGAGCCATGGCTACGACGTCACCGACCCCACCACGGTGTCCGCCGAGATCGGCGGCGCCGAGGGCTTGGCGCGGTTGTCGGCGGCGGCCCGGGCTCGTGGACTGGGACTGATCGTCGACATCGTGCCCAACCATGTGGGCATCGATCAGCCTCAGCAGAACCCGTGGTGGTGGGATGTCCTGCGGAACGGTCGTTCGTCGCCCTACGCAACGTATTTCGACATCGACTGGAACCTCGATGACGACGGCCGCATCGTGCTGCCGGTGCTGGGATCCGACGACGACGCCGCCGGCCTCACCGTCGACGGGGACCTGCTGCGGCTGGGCGATCTGGCGCTGCCGATCGCGCCCGGCACCGGGGAGGGCAGCGGCCCGGAGGTGCACGACCGCCAGCACTACCGGCTGGTCGGCTGGCGAAACGGGGTGTGCGGCTACCGCCGGTTCTTCTCGATCACCTCGCTGGCGGGGTTGCGTCAAGAGGACCGTGCTGTCTTCGACGCCACCCACGCCGAAGTCGCGCGGTGGTTCACCGAGGGACTCGTCGACGGCATCCGCATCGATCACCCCGACGGCCTGTCCGATCCGTGCGGATATCTGGCCTGGCTGCGCGAATTGACCGGCCCGGAGGCCTGGATCGTGATCGAGAAGATTCTGGCCGTCGACGAGGCGCTCGAGCCCACCCTGCCCGTCGACGGCACCACCGGTTATGACGTGCTGCGCGAAATCGGCGGAGTGCTGGTGGATCCCAACGGCGCCCCGGCACTGACCGCGCTGGTGGAATCCGCCGGCGTGGACTACCAGGCGATGCCTGCCATGCTGGTGGACCTCAAGATCCGTTCGGCCACCGAAACTTTGGCAAGCGAACTGCGCAGGCTGCGGCGCAGCATCGTGGCCGCCGCGGGCGCCGATCACCCGCTGCTGCCCGGAGCGGTTGCCGCCCTGCTGAGCCATATCGAGGTCTACCGCAGCGACTACCCCGGACTGGTTGCCATGCTGCCCGCCGCGTTGGCCGAAACCGAGGCGGCCGCACCGGAGTTGGGCCCCGCGCTGCAGGTGCTGGCCGCGGCCCTGGCCCGCGGCGGCGAGCCGGCCACGCGGTTACAGCAGCTCTGCGGGGCCGTCACCGCCAAGTCCGTCGAGGATTGCCTGTTCTACCGTGACGCCCGGCTGGTTTCGCTGAACGAGGTGGGTAGCGAGCCGCAACGCTTCGGTGTCGGAGCGGCCGAATTCCATCTCAGCGCCGCCAACCGTGCCCGGTTGTGGCCGCGCACGATGACGACGCTGACCACTCATGACACCAAACGCGGCGAGGATGTTCGGGCCCGGATTTCGGTGCTCTCACAGGTGCCGTCGCTGTGGACCGAGTTCGTCGCCCGCTGGGAGATCGAAGCCCCCTCCCCCGATCCGGCAACCGGACAGTTCCTGTGGCAGAACATCTTCGGTATATGGCCGGTCAACGGCGAGGTCACCGCCGAGCTGCGTGACCGGCTGCACAGCTACAGCGAGAAGGCCATCCGGGAAGCGGCCTGGCATACCTCGTGGAACGACCCGGACGCCGCATTCGAGGACGCGGTGCACCGATGGCTGGACTCCGTGCTCGACGGTCCGGTAGCCGGTCAGCTGACCGAGCTTGTCGCCCAACTCAATCCGCATGCGGCCAGTGACGCTTTGGCCCAGAAGCTGCTGGCGCTGACCGTGCCCGGGATCCCCGATGTGTACCAGGGCACCGAGCTGTGGGATGACAGCCTGGTCGACCCGGACAATCGCCGCGCGGTCGATTATCCGGCCCGGCGCGCGGCCCTGCAGGCGCTGGAGCACCCGAAGATCCGGGTCGTCACCACGGCGCTGCGCATCCGCCGCCGCTATCCGGACACCTTCCTGCACGGCGACTACGTCCCGGTGCTGGCCAACGGTGATGCCAGCGATCACGTGCTGGCCTTCCGCCGCGGCGAGGACATCGTGGTGGCGGTGGCCAGATGGACTGTGCGGCTGGCCGAAACCGGCTGGGGCAATGCGGTTTTGCCGCTCCCGGACGGAACCTGGAAAGACACGCTCACCGGGGTGATCGCCGACGGGCCGACATCGGCGGCCCAGTTGTTCGCCGACCTGCCGGTGGCGTTGCTGGAGCGCCACCATGACTGAATTCCGGGTCTGGGCGCCCAAGCCGGCACTGGTTCGGCTCGACGTCGACGGCCAGGTGCACACGATGACGCGCTCGAATGACGGCTGGTGGCATGCGGTGGTGGACACCGCGCCGGACGCCCGCTACGGCTATCTGCTCGATGACGATCCCACGGTGCTGCCCGACCCGCGCTCACCCCGTCAGCCCGACGGTGTGCACGCCCGTTCGCAGTTGTGGGATCCGGCCGCAGCGACGTGGACCGACTCCGGGTGGGCCGGTCGCCCGGTCGAAGGCGCGGTGATCTACGAACTGCACCTGGGCACCTTCACAGAAGCCGGAACCTTCGACTCGGCCATCGAGAAGCTGGACTATCTGGTCGATCTCGGCGTGGACTTCGTTGAGCTTATGCCGGTGAACTCCTTTGCCGGGACTCATGGTTGGGGATACGACGGCGTGCTGTGGTACAGCGTGCACGAACCCTACGGCGGTCCCGACGGGCTGGTGCGCTTCGTCGACGCCTGCCACGCCAAGGGCTTGGGGGTGCTGATCGACGCGGTCTTCAACCACCTCGGTCCGTCCGGGAACTACTTGCCGCGGTACGGGCCCTACCTGTCGTCGGCGAGCAATCCCTGGGGTGAAGGCATCAACATCGCCGACGCCGACTCCGACGAGGTCCGCCGCTACATCATCGGGTGCGCGTTGCGCTGGATGCGCGATTTCCACGCCGACGGCCTGCGCCTGGACGCCGTCCACGCCCTGGTGGACACCACCGCGATCCACATCCTCGAGGAGCTTGCTACCGAAACCGATTGGCTGGCAGAGCAATTGGGACGCCCGCTATCGCTGATCGCGGAGAGCGACCTGAACGACCCGCGGCTGATCACGCCACGCGATCGTGGGGGCTACGGCCTGACCGGGCAATGGGCCGATGACATCCATCACGCCATCCACACCGCGGTATCGGGCGAGCGTCAGGGCTACTACGGCGACTTCGGCAGCCTGCCCACCCTGGCCCAGACGCTGCGCCACGGCTTCTTCCACGCCGCGACCTACTCGTCGTTCCGGCATCGCCGGCATGGACGGCCACTGGACACCAGCGAGAAATCCGGCATTCCGGCCACCCGGCTGGTCGCCTACACCTGCACACACGATCAGGTCGGCAACCGCGCCCTGGGAGACCGGCCGTCGCAGAACCTGACCGGCGGCCAGCTGGCCATCAAGGCGGCACTCGCGCTCGGATCGCCCTACACCACCATGCTTTTCATGGGTGAGGAGTACGCCGCCTCGACCCCGTTCCAATTCTTCAGCTCGCATCCCGAACCGGAGCTGGCCCGGGCCACCGCCGAAGGACGCAAAGCCGAGTTCGCCGAACACGGCTGGGACGCCGACGAGATCCCCGACCCGCAGGACCCGCAGACGTTTGCGCGCTCCAAGCTGGACTGGGCTGAGGTGGACACCGGTGAACACGCCCGGCTGCTCCGCCTATACCGCGACCTGATCGCGTTGCGCCGCAACCATCCCGACATGGCCGATCCCTGGTTGGACAATCTCACGATCGATTACGACGAGGGCCAAGGCTGGATCGCGGTGTCCCGGGGCCGGCTGCGCATCGTGTGCAATCTCGGCGCCGAGCAGGTGCGGGTTCCGGTCAGCGGCGAGGTGGTACTGGCCTGGGACGAACCGGCCGTCGACGCCGACGGCACTGTGCTACAAGGCCATTCGTTCGCCATCCTGTCGGTGTGAGCGGGCTGTGGATAACTGATTAGCGGCCGTGGCGGCTGACCGTGATGATGCCGGACATGAGTCAATCCGAATTCGGCCACCCACTGCGACGGATCTGCCTGCACAAGTCGGGCCGCCGTGCTAAGAAACCGGGCGCGCCGACCGCGCGCCACGACGTGCCCGCGCATCCGAGCGTCGAACTGTTGTGGCGCGGTCCCGGGCTCGGGGCCGCCGATGACGACAGTTGAGCCGCGGCTAGACGAGGGGCCGGTCGGACGGGCGCACCGCCTGGGCAACCGCGTCGGCGAGTGGATCGATCTCGTCGGCAGTCAGGTCGGAGATGGTGATCCGGATACCCGCCGGCGTCTGTATCCGGAACCGGCTGCCCGGCGCCGCCGCCCAGCCCGCGCCGAGCAGCCGGGAGACCGCGACCGCCTCGTCGGGAACCGGCACCCACACGTTCAGCCCGGAACGCCCGTAAGCCTGCAACCCGCGTTCGGCCAGGGCGGCGGACAGCCGTCGCCGGCCGGTCGCGTAGTGCCGCTCGGCGTCGGCGACCAGTTGCACCGCCGCGGGGTCGGACCACAGACCGACGGCGAGCCGCTGCAGGATGTGGCTCACCCAGCCTGGTCCGAGCCGCAACCGGCCGTGCACCCGCTCGACGGTGCGCTGGTCGCCGGCCAGGACGGCGACGCGCAGGTCCGGGCCGTAGGCCTTGGATGCCGAACGAACGAACGCCCAATGCCCTGTGCAGCCGGCCAGCGTGTGCAGCGGTGCACCGGAAATGCCTGCGCAGTGGTCGTCTTCGACCAGCAGCACATCGGGGCCTCGCCGGGCCAGCAGCTCACGCAGCGAATCGGCACGATCCGCCGAAAGCGCAGCGCCCGTGGGGTTTTGCGCACGATTGGTGAGCACCAGCGCTCGCGCCCCGCGACCCAGCGCCGCGGCCAAGTCGTCGGTCAGCGGCCCGTCGTCGTCGACCCGCACCGGCTCCGCCGAAAGACCCAGCGCGGCAAGCAGATCCAATAGGTTGGCCCAGCCTGGATCCTCGACGGCGACGCGATCGCCGGGGCGTAGGTGTGCGGTGAGCGCGCGCTCGATGCCGTCCAGGGCGCCACTGGTCACAGCGAGGTGATCGGCGGGGACCCCGTCCGCGGACAGCGTGCGGCGGGCGAACTCGGCCAGCGGCGCCGAGATGGCCGGTTCGCCGTAGAGCACCGGGCGACCCGCGCCGGGGCCGGCCGGCGGGGCGCTGGCAACAGGCAGCAGGTGCGGGTTCGGGTTGCCGGTCGACAGGTCGCGCACGCCCGCGGGAACGTCCAGTCCGAGCAGGGAACGCGGGGTGGTCGCCGGGCGATGGCGTACCCGGGTACCGCGCCGGCCTGCGGTCTCGACGGCCCCGCGATCGCGCAGCACGCGATAGGCCGCCGCGGCCGTGTTGGCGTTGACCCCGAGTTGCGCGGCCAGTTCGCGCACCGGCGGCAGCGCGTCGCCGGGGGCCAGCGACCCGGCCGAGATCGCCGCTTCGATGCTGGCGGCTATGGATTCCGCACCCGCTCCGGTTATGCTTTTTTGTACTGGCACGCAATACATTATGTACTAGAACAACAGATAAGGGCAATTTCGTGGACACCGCATACGAACCGACGGCGCGCACCACCCCGACCCGCTACCGGGAGCGCGCTCATTACCACCGTCGCGCCATTCACGACATCCTCGACGAGGCGCTGATCTGCCATCTGGGCTACCTGAGCGCCGGCGGGCCGGTGGTCCTACCCACCACTCATGCCCGACTCGGCGAGAAGCTCTACCTGCACGGTTCGACCGGCAGCGGCCCGCTGTTGGCGGCGAAGGCGGCCAACGCCTCGGGGTCGGGCCTACCCGTTTGCGTCACCGTCACGCTGGTCGACGGGCTGGTGCTGGCACGATCCGCGATGCACCACTCGGTGAACTTCCGCTCGGTGGTCGTGATGGGCGAGGCGCGCGTGGTCCACGATCCGGCGGAGAAGTTGCGGGCGCTGAACTGCCTGCTCGATCACATGGTGCCGGGGCGCGCCGCCGACTGCAGAGCCCCCGATGCCCGCGAGCTCGCCGCCACCGGGGTGCTCGCGCTCGACCTCGTCGACGTGTCGGCGAAGGTGCGCAGCGGTCCTCCGGCCGACGATCCCGAGGACCTTCCGCTGCCGCACTGGGCGGGGGTGGTGCCGCTGAGCCTGACGGCCGGAACACCGGTGCCGGCCGACGATCTGGCATCCGGCACTGCCGTGCCGGCATACCTACGCAACCACGGGCACTGAACTACCGGCGCTCACGCATCGGCTTATCGTCCGCGTGAACGCGGGCACGCCGGGTGTGGTCCCACCAGGATCCGACGAGCACGACGGTGCCGCCCCACGCCATGCCCAGCAGCCAGCCGGCCAACACATCGCTGACGTAGTGGACGCCCAGATAGACACGGGAAAACCCGATCACGAACACCGCGCCGGTCGCGATCGCCCATACCAGCACCCGCCCGGTCCACCACCGGATCAGCCAGCGGGTCAGCATCCACGCGGAGAGGACCATGATTGCGGCGGTGCCGGTTGCGTGTCCGGAGGGGAACGAATCCCCTTTCGCGTCGACCAGGGCGAAGGGCAAGGCCGGGCGGTCTCGACCCACCAGGACTTTGGCGGTGAAGAGCATCAGTGGAACCCCCGCGCCGCCAACCAGAGCAAGCACCACCGGCCGCCACGACCGGCACCGCCAACCGGCGGCAACGGCGATCGGCAAGGCAAGCACAACCAGAAAAGGGGGATCACCCGCGACGGTTATCGCTCGCAGCGTGCTGGTCAGCCACAGATCACGATGGGTCGCAAGCCATCGAGTCATCGGTTGGTCGAATCCGGCGATGCCGTCGCCTTCGAGCACGTCATCGAGCACTTCGGTGAAGCCGACCGCCAGCGTTACCACCACGACCAGCCCGAGAAGCAATGCGACACCGGCGACCTGGCTCGCGGGCAGCCGCCCGGCCAATGCCCGACCCCGGGTGCCGATCCGGTCGCGCACCCAGGTCAGCGTTTCGCCGACGACGGCGGAGTTGGACGCCCGTTCCCAGAGCCCGAGTAACCGCCGTCCGCGCCGAGCAATAAAAACCGCCGACCAGGCAAGCAGTATGAGCACGGCGACGATGCCGGCACTGACCGGGCCGAAACCGCCGGTGCCAGGTCCATACGGCGGGTGCATGTATCGCCAGGCTAGAGCAGCAGGTAGCGGTAGGCCGGCGAGCCCGGTTTCAGCGTCTCGACGTGCAGCTCCGTCGCACGCATCCGGGCCAGCAGCCCGTCCAGGTCGGCCGAGGATCCCAGCTGGATGCCGACCAGCGCCTCACCGGTCTCCCGGTTGTTGCGCTTGACGTACTCGAACAGGGTGATGTCGTCGTTGGGTCCGAGCACGGTGTCGAGGAACCGGCGCAGCGCGCCGGGCTCCTGCGGGAAATCCACCAGGAAGTAGTGCTTGAGACCGAGGTGCACCAGCGAGCGTTCGAGCACTTCGCCGTAGCGCGACACGTCGTTGTTGCCACCCGAAATCAGGCATACCACCGTCGAACCGGGTTCGATGTCGGCGTCGAGCAAACCGGTGACCGAGAGCGCGCCCGCGGGTTCGGCGATGATGCCCTCGTTCTGGTACAGGTCAAGCATCGCGGTGCACACCGCCCCCTCGTCGACGGCGGTGATCGACACCATGTCGCCGGCGGCCGCCAGCGCGGCGTAGGTCAGGTCTCCCGCCCGCCGCACCGCGGCGCCGTCGACGAACTGGTCGACGTGATCCAGTGCCACCGGCTCACCCGCGGACAATGCGGCCATCATCGCCGCGGCGCCGGCCGGCTCGACGCCGAGCACCGACGTGTTGTTCGTCCGCTCGGCGAGATACGTGGTGATGCCGGCGATGCAGCCGCCGCCGCCCACCGGTACCACCACCAGATCCGGCTCGTCGTCCAATTGATCGAGCAGTTCGACGGCGATGGTGCCCTGGCCCGCGATGGTGCGCAGATCGTCATAGGGCGGCACCAAGGTGGCGCCGGTGCTCTCCACATCGGCCCGGGCCGCGTCGGCGGCGAGATCGTAGGTGCTGCCGCCCACGATCAGGTCGATGAAGTCGCCGCCGTGATAGCGGATCCGGTCCCGCTTCTGCATGGGCGTCTTGGCCGGCACATAGACGCGGCCGTGAACCTGCAGCATCCGGCACGCGAAGGCGAAGCCCTGTGCGTGGTTGCCCGCCGACGAGCACACCACGCCCGCGGCCAGTTCGGCCTCGGACAGCTGGACCAGCAGGTTGTAGGCGCCGCGCAGCTTGTACGAGCGCACGATCTGCAGGTCCTCGCGCTTGAGGTAGACCTTCGCGCCGGTGATCGCCGACAACCGGTCGCTGAACTGCAACGGGGTCGGCGTGACCACCGCGGCGATCCGCTTGGCCGCGCTGTCGATGTCAGCCGCGGTTAACGGCGAGACGCGCGGGCTCTGGCTCAATTCGGCGGACACTGACTAATGGTGCCATGACGGCCGACCAACCCCGGAATTCAGTCGACCGGGGTCAGCACGAACACCGGGATCTGCCGGTCGGTCTTGGTCTGATACTCCGCGTAGTCCGGCCACGCCTCGACGGCACGCTCCCACCAGGTGGCCTTCTCATCGCCGAAGACCTCGCGGGCGTCGTAATCGCGGGTCACCGAGCCGTCCTGCAATTCGACGCGGGGGTTCTTCTTGATGTTGTGATACCAGACCGGGTGCTTCGGCGCCCCGCCCAGTGAGGCGACGACCGCGTATTGGCCGTCATGTTCGACCCGCATCAGCGGCGTCTTGCGGAGCTTGCCGGTCTTGGCGCCGACCGTGGTCAGCAGGATGATCGGCTTGCCCTTCATGTCGGCGGCCTCGGCGCCCCCCGACTCGGCGTATTTTTCAGCTTGCTCGCGAGACCAATCCAATGGGCTCGGCAGGTACTCCCCTTCTAGCGGCATGTCCCCAACTCTAAGCGCGGCTTTCGCGGTCCCGCCGCCTCCCCGGTCGTGGCCGCCGTAGCCGCATCCACCCCAGCGGTCACGACAAGGTGAACGCATGGTCGATTGCCCGCCTTTCAGCGACAACCGTTGTCGCTACCAGGCGGGCGCAAGCCATGCGCTCCCGCTGCGGCCCGGCGATCACGGCGCCGCGCCGGTGAGGTAGTGGGCGAGCACCGGACGCAGCCATTCGGTCAGCGTCGCGTCATCCATCGCGACCAGCGCGGGCACTCCAACGACGTTGCGCGCCATCGCAATTCCCAACACCTGCGACCCCACCATCGCGGTCCGCTCGGCGGCGCGGTCGGGTGTGACGGTGGCCAGCGCCGGGGCGACCTTTTCGACGAACAGTTCCAGTAGCGCCTCGGCGGCGGCCCGGTTGGTGGCGGCCGCGCGCAGCAGCGGCAAAAACGACCCGCCCGGATCCCACACCCGCACCAAAAACGGCACCAGGACGTCGGCGAGGCGTTCCGGGGCGACGTCGGTGAGGTCGGGGAAGGTGATCTCGAGCCGCGAGACCGCGGCGAACAATTCGGCCTTGTTGCCGAAATAGTGCATGACGAGTGCGGGATCGACGCCGGCCTCGGCCGCCACCGCACGGATGGTGGTCCGCTCGAAGCCGTGGGCGGAGAACAGGGTGCGGGCCGCACTCAGAATCGTCGCGCGGGTGACTTTGCCGTCGCGAGCCTTACCGGGCATGGCTGAAATTCTAGTTCAACAACTGTTGACATTGCCAGAGGCTGGGCTTACGTTGATTTCAACAGTTGTTGAATCGCTTCATCGAGGAGGCAAAGCCATGACCGTGACCGTCATCCAAATCGGGCTCGATCCCGACGTGATCGACTACTCGTCGCCGGAATTCGCCCAGTTCGCCGGCCTGTCCAAGGAGACGCTGCGAGCCGCCAACGACGACAACGTCGCGGGCCTGCGCGCCGCCGGCTACCACGTGGACAACTGCCTGATCGACGTCGGCACCGCCGGCTCCGACAAAGCCCGCGAGTGGCTGCAAGCCAACCACTACGACGCCGTGTTGATCGGCGCCGGCATTCGCCTGGTCGCCGGCAACACCCTGCTGTTCGAGTCGATCGTCAACGCCGCGCACACCACCCAGCCCGGCTGCCGCTTCGTCTTCAACCGGGCAGCGCAAGCCACCCCCGGCGACATCCGTCGCTGGTACACCGATCCGGAAGGAGCGATCCGATGAGTGCAACCACTGTTCACGATGTCGACGTTGTGGTGGTGGGAACGGGCCCCACCGGCCTGACCGCCGCGGGTGATCTGGCCCGCGCCGGGCGGTCGGTGATCGTGCTGGAGCGCTGGCCCGCCCAAAACCCGACCAGCCGCGCGTTCGCCGTGATGCCGCGCACGCTGGAACTCTTCGATGCCCGCGGGCTGGCCTCCGACGTGCTCGCCCTTGGGCAGCGCGGGCCGGACGTAACGCTGTTCGCGAAGGCCCGCCTGGACCTGACCCGCATCGACTCGGCGTACCCGTTCGTCTTGATCACTCCCCAGACCAATGTCGATGGGGCATTGCTCCGATACGCGGTGGCCGAAGGGGCCGACATCCGGCGCGGCGTCGAGGTGGTCGCGCTCGAGCAGGATGCTGACGGCGTCACGGTCACCGCCCGCCCCAAGGACGAGGCCGATCCCCTACACCAGCAGAGGTGGCGGGCGCGGTATGTGATCGGCGCCGATGGCGCGCACAGCACCGTCCGCAGCTTGCTGGGCGTGGACTTCCCCGGCAAGACGGTGCTGACCTCCCTGATGCTGGCCGACGTCAAGCTGGCCCACGGCCCGTCGCACGGCGGATTAGTGGTGGGCACCACCGGCGACGTGCTGGGGTTCTTAGCCCCCTACAACCGGCACGACGACGACGGGTCGTGGTACCGGGCCCTGGCGTGGGACCGCGACCACCAACTGCCGGATGACGCGCCCGTCGACGACGTCGAGATCATCGACGTCCTGGCCCGCGCCATGCGGGCCGACTTCGGGGTGATAAAGATCGGCTGGAAATCGCGATTCCATTGCGACGAAAGACAAGTCGCGCAGTACCGGCACGGACGGGTATTCCTGGCCGGCGACGCCGCGCACGTGCACTCCCCGATGGGCGGCCAGGGCATGAACACCGGTATCCAGGACGCGGCCAACCTGGCCTGGAAGCTCGACGCCGTGCTCGGCGGCGCCGAAGATGGCCTGCTGGATACCTACCAGGAAGAACGCCACCCGATCGGCAAACGGGTGCTGCTGCAGTCCGGGATGATCGCCCGGGGCGCGACGCTGCATCGGCGGCCTGCGATCTGGCTACGTAATCTGTTGGCTCCCAACATACTTCGGATACCGGCCGTGCATGACTTGGTGGCCGGCAGTTTCGCGGGCACCACGTTGCGGTACGGTCGGCGCGGACTGGTCGGGACGCGGGCCGCCGCGATTCCGCTGGTCGAGGGACGGCTGACGCACCTGCAACGCAACGGCGGCTTCGTCTTCATCCGCGAATACGGCGCACTTCCGGTCGAGGTCCCCGGGGTGGTGCAGGCGCAGCGGGCCGACCGCGGCCCGGCCGTGTTGGTGCGCCCGGACGGGTACATCGCGTGGGCCGGAGCGTCGACGCAGATCCCAGACCGGATCACGGAGATGACAACGGGCGCAGCACCTTTCGTGCACGCGCGGTGATCTGACCCTAGGCCTTCTTCTCGGGTTGGTGCGTGACGAACGACCGGAGACGGCGGCGCGTCTGGTGATCGTCGGCGCCGGGCTCGCCGTCGCTGTGCCGGCCCCGGGTGTAATCGCCTTGCCACGGCACCTTCTCGTTCTCGGCGCCGGCCGCGGCTTCCTGTTCGCGGCCGAGCGCGCCACGCGAGCCCAGGAAGTACTCGTGCTTGCGGTGCAGCTCTTCATCGGACTCGATAGGCCGGAGTTCGGGGGCGAACTCCTCCAGCTCGGCCCGGCGTTGCGGCACGATCATGCAGATCGGCTCGTCGACCTCGAAGCGCACCGGCATGAACTCGCGGGTGAACTTCCAGTTCATGCTGAAACTCGAGCTGGACCAATCGGTTTCGACGATGCCTTCCAACGGAGAAATCGCGTCTTTCGGATAGTTGGCCGGCCCGCGGACCAACAAGTTATATCCCGGCGGGGTGCGAAACAGGATCGGCAGGTGCCAGGTCAAGATGCCGTAGCCGAAGTGGCTGGAGGGCAGGAACTGACCGCTCTCGCGCGTGTCGGGCGCGATCATCAGATTCGTGCGGTCATTCCCACCCATCCAGGTCGCGGTGAACGCGTTCCGGTTGCGCACCTCCCAGCCGCTCTGGTTGGCGATCAGCATCGGCAAACACCGGTGCGGCCACCCTTGCCGTATCTCTGACATCCACGTCCGGCCGATCGGAGCGGGGCTGATCGGCGGCGCGATGTCATGGGTGACGTACCCGATCAATGGGCGCGACTGCTCACTGGCTTCCTCACTCATTCACATCCTCGCTTCGCCGGTCACCCGGATTCCAGCATCCCCATCGGAACGCTCGTTCTGCAACCTAACAAGTTTCTAGTCTGTGCTGCGACACATGTCGACGACCAAGAAAGATACCGAGCGGAGTCGGTTCCGCTGCAACGGGTTTGTTCGGGACACAGTTGGGTTGCTGCCTTATTGCCGCACCCGCGACATCGGGGTGATGGTTTACGGACTGTTAGCCCACGGTTTACTCACCGGGACGGTCAAGCCTGACACCACCTTCGCCGCCGGGGACTGGCGGGGTCGCAGTGACATCTTCAGCGGCAGCGGCTTTCTGCATAACCTGGAAATCGTTGCGCGGCTTGAGCGTTTGGCCGCTGACCTCGGCGCGACGATCAGCCAATTGGCTATCGCGTGGGCACTGGCGCAACCCGGCGTGCACGTCGCCGTCGTTGGCGCACAGCATCTCAATTACCTGGAAGACAGCGTCCGCGCAACCGAGCTCGTGCTCTCCGACACGACCTGGCCACGATCGACCAGATCATGACGTCAGCGACACCCGTCAGTGGTCCGTATCCCGAGATGTCGAGGCCTGGGAGCTAGCCTGGCTTAACTGCCTACCGAGGCCAGTCGGTTTCGAATTTGGTTGCCGCCGGAGCGTTTTGCCTCGTACATCGCGATGTCGGCGCACCGGATCAACTCGTCGATCACATCACGGGCGGTCGCGATCCACCCCGGGTGTACCAGTGCGCTGACCACTCCGATGCTGGCGGTGAGGCCAAACGGGGAATCGGCGATGGCGCGCCGCAGCCGCTCAGCGGATTCCGCCCTGTCAGGGTGGTCAGCAACTTCGGCGACGAGGAACTCCTCGCCACCGATGCGTGCCACGACCGCCCCGTCGTGGTGGCGTTGGAGGATCTCGGCGACGGCGACCAGGGCGCGATCACCGACCGCGTGACCGAGGGCGTCGTTGAGCCGTTTGAACTGATCCAGGTCGACCATGGTGACCGCCAGATATTGCGCAGCCAGGTGCGTTGCGCCGGCGAGCAATTCAGCGCAGCGCCGATAAAATCCTCGCCGGTTCAACAACCCGCACAGCGGATCCACATCAGAGACGGCAACGTCGACGGTCAAACGATGAACAAGCACCTGAGTGGTCATCGGCACGGCCAGTATGCCCACCACGACCACCGAGAAGGTGCACGCGGCCGCGACCCAGTCACCGCTCCTCATTCCCTGCATCGCAAGGAGTGCGACGGCCGTACCCAGCGCGACGCCCAAGTGTGCGGCCAAGATCCGCGGCCTGTGGAAAAACGCGATATAGCCGCCGAGCACGGCGAAGGTGATGCATCCGGCCAGACCGAGGAGCGCGTCGCGGTAGCTCAGGCAGGCGATCGCGATACCGACATCGGAAATGGCCACGTAGCACACGGATTGCCGGCAGCTCGGCCACCGGCGTATCCACAGCCCGGCGGTTGCCAGGCACACCGCGGCGGCGCCCAATGCCGCAGCCAACCCCACCGGCCGCGACGACCCACCCGGGCTCCACTGCATGCTGACGGTGTTCGCACTCAACAGAATGGTGGCGGCGGCCAGCGTGCAGCGGACAAGACGCTGCAGATCCTGTGTCGCGAGGTAGCCCGACAACCAGTCGAAGTGGTCGGGCTGCTCCCACCAGGAAGCCGCTGAGCGCACGACGCTGGAAAGGCTCGGCATCTCGTGTGTCCCCTTACCGGCTGGACTCGAATGCCACCTGACGGCCCGACGATACGTTCATTTGTAGTCCTGGCATCCGCAACTGAGGATAGGGTATCCGCGGGCACCAGCTCGCCCAGCTTGGCGACAAGGGTGATCAGCGCGCTCCGGCCAGCTCCGCAATGGTATTCACCCGCCGGACGGCGGTGGCGACCTCGTCGGCGAACTCACGACGCCGCCGCGCAATATCCGGGTTCTCGACGCCGTCCAACAGTTCACGATGCCGGGCCAGTCGCAACGCGGTCTTGAACAACTCCATCGACCTTGACTCGGCGCTGGCGATCCTGCGTTGCAGCTCCCACTGCTTGCCCACCTCGAGGCACTCGGCGAGAAACGCGTCCTCGTCGAAGGATTCGTCGTCGTAATCGGCGAGCCGGTCGGCGACGATGTGGTACGCGTCGAGGAACGGGCGCAGCACAAGGTGCGCCAGCAGCACGTCGGCCTTTTCCAGCAGGCCGCGTACGTCGGCAGCGCCGGCCGCCTTGCTGGTGTCGTCCACCCGCCCGAGCAGGCGCACCTCGTCGGCGAGTTCCTTCTCGAATTGCGCGCGTGCGGAGAACAAAAACTCGAATTTCAGCAATTCGCGCAGTTTCAGCGCCTCGTCGCGGACGGCAGTCGGTTGGACCAGCCCGTCGACCGTGCCCTCGGCGTCCTCGGTGGCGGCCAGCAATGCCGTTTCGGCGATGGCGCGATCTACCACGATGTGAATGGCCGCGTTGCGGTAAAAGGCCGCGACCAGGTGCTGCTCAGATCCGATGCCCCAGACTGGTTCGGTCCCGGCGTCGTAGACACTGACGACGCCGGAGGCGACCAACTGGTGCAGAGTCCAGCGGATGGTGGAACGATTGGTCAGGTCGGCCGCCCCGGCCACCACCCAGTGGCGTGCCGCGATGTAGCTCGCCAACGGTCGCACCGTGGCCAGCACCTCGCTGATGGACAGCGAACGGTCGGCGCCCAGCAGGGCCAGGCTCACCACCGCGGTGGGGGTGACCGGCGTGGCGCGGTTGATCCGGTGTTCGACGTCTAATGCGATGCGTTCGATCTGGGTGCTGGTGCCGAACTCCTCGGCGCGCAGCTCCTCGAGGCGCTTGCGCAGCGGCAGTGGTTCACCGAAGTCGAGATAGGCGCGGCCGAGCCGCTCGCCCTGCTGTCGCGCCAGCCGGATCAGGAAACGAAAGTCTTCAGGCCGCTTCGTCGCACCGTAGGCCTCGGTGGTCATGGCCTCCACCTCGTGCAGCTGGTCGTACACGATCGAAGTGGGCACCAAATACACTTCTGGTCCATCGATTTCGTCGACAGCATCGCTGATGTACCGCAGAATTCCGAACACCGGCGGCCTCAGCTTGCCAGTCCTGGTCCGGCCGCCTTCGATGGACCAGGTCAGGTTGGCGTGGTTCTGCACCAGTTGCGCGGCATAGGCGCGCAACACGAAGCGATAGACGGGAATGTCCTTGGTCTGCCGCCGGATGAAGATGGTTCCGGTGCGCTTGGCCCACGCGCCCATCGGGAAGAAATTCAGGTTGGCGCCGCCGAAGGTGAGCGCGGGCGAGAGCCGGTTGGCCTGGATCACCTCGGGCAGCAACAGGCCGTCAAGATAGGAGCGATGCGAAAAGGCAAACGCCAGTGTGGCTTTGCGGTCCAGCTTACGCAACTGGGCGATCTGGTCCTCGTCGGTGAGCACGTCGTAGGCGCGCATCAGCCAGCAGCTGAAGCTGCGCCAGGCCTTCACCGCCCGCTCGTCGAGCGAGGGCGCCATCTCGCGCAGGTAGCCGGCGGCCTCAGCGCGCACGCTGTCCAGATCGCGCCCGAGTTCCTGGGCCAGCTTGCCCAGCCGCTCGTCATACCATGGCGCGCCCAGCAAATCGACGACTTCGGCCGGGTCCGTTGGCAGCGGTGACGTCGACTCCTCGAAGATGCCCGTGCGCTGCAACAGCTTTCGGACCCCGGCCCGGCCGATTTCGCGGGCGCTGCCCGCCGGTCCCCCGATCATGCCGGCTGCACCGAGGCGGCTTCGGAAGGCTCGTGCACATCCGGGTACGGTTCGGGCGCGTAGAGCTGCTCGATCTCCTCGGCGTATTTCGCCATGATCGGTTTGCGCTTGAGCTTCATCGTCAGCGTGATCTCGTCACCGCCGGGCTCCCACAAGGTGGGCAGGATGCGGAACCGTTTGATCTGTTCCACCCGGGAGAGTTTGGCGTTGCCCGCGGCCACCCCGGCGGCGACCTGCGCGATCACCTCCGGGTCAGCCGCCAGCGCGGCGGGCGAGGCGTCGGCCAGTCCGCGCTGGGCCGCATACGGGCCGACCGAATCGGCGTCGAAGACCATCAGCGCGGTGTTGTAGGGCCGCCCCTCGCCGATGGTGATCATCACCCCGACCATCGGAGATGCCGCCAGGATGGTGTTCTCGATGTTGGCCGGGGACATGTTCTTTCCGGCCGCATTGATGATCAGCTCCTTCTTCCGGTCCACCACCCGCAGATAGCCTTCGGCGTCCGCCTCCAGGATGTCGCCGGTGTGCAGCCAGCCGTCGGCGTCGATGGCCTCCGCCGTTTTGGCCGGCTCTTTCCGGTAGCCCTTCATCACCAGCGGGCCTCGCACCAGAAACTCACCGTCATCGGCGATCTTGCCCTCCAGCCCGGGCAGTAACCTGCCGACCGATCCCAGCCGGACTTCACACGGATGGCTCACCGCCGCAACGCAGCTCAGCTCCGACATGCCCCACACCTCTGTGATCGGGATACCGATGGCGGCGAAAAACGCCAACGTCTCCTTGGGGATCGGCGCCGCACCGGAGACCGCCCAGCGCAGTTCGCCGAACCCGAGCCGCTCGCGCAGCTTGGACAGCACCAGCTCGTCGGCCTTGGCCCATTCGGCGGCCAGCTCGTCCGGCATCGGCTCCCCGGCCACCAGGACGTCGGCCCGCTTGGCGGCCACCGACATCGCCCACTGCAACGCCTGCCGCTTGGCCTCGTCCGTCTCGTTGCTGACGGCGAATTCGATTCCGGCCTTGAGCTTTTCCCATACCCGCGGAACCCCGCCCCACACGTTGGGCCGCACGTCGGGCAGCGCGGCGGCGATAGCACGGGCATCAGCGACGGCCGTGACCTGGGTGCCGAACACCTCTAGGCCGTACAGGCCCATCACGCGGTCGGCGACATGCGCCGTCGGGAGGTAGGACGTGACCCGGTCACCGAATCGAGACGGGAGTACGGCGTTGAGCGCGTGCGCCTCGAACAACAGATTGGCGTGGGTCATCTCCACGCCCTTGGGGTTTCCGGTGGTTCCCGAGGTGTAGATGAGAGTGACGATGTCCTCCGGTTGTACTGCCCGCCAAGTCGATTCGAAGTCGAAGCCGTCTTCGGCCGCCGCGTACAACTGCTCGGTCGACAGCGTGCCGGGCGGGGCGCCGTCGATGCAGACGATGTGCTCGATGGGCGCGCCGCTGGCGCGGATCCGGTGCACGTACTGCTCCTCGCAGACCACGACCTTGGTGCCGGCGTTGTCGAACAGGTACGTCAGTTGCTCGGCCGGCAGCGTGTTGTACACCGAAAACGACGTGGCGCCAAGGTGTTGCGCACCGATTTCGAACGGGTAGAACTCGATGCGGTTGGCCATCATCAGCGACACCGTGTCACCGCGCCGAATCCCCAGCCCCGCCAGCCCCGCGGCCACCTTGCGGACCTGTTCGGCGCACTCGCGCCACGTCAGTGTCTGGATTGCGCCAGGGGTGCGCAGCACGACCGCGTCGGGCTGGATCGCGGCGTTGCGCTGAAACGCCTCGCACAAGGTGGTCGGTTCCTGGGCCGTCGTCATTTCCGTCCTCCTCGGCGTCGCATCAGCACTGCCTTGGTGAGCCTACGTCCGGGTCAAGGGGCGAGGAACCTTTCGGCCGGTTCACGCACGGTTCAGGCCTGAGGGCGCCAGAGTTGCACCGTGCTCGTTGCGCCGCCCGGCAGTTCCACCAGCTCGATCGGGGTGCCGTCGGGGTCGTAGATGAAGAACATCCGCACTCCCCCGATATCGACCGGCGGGTCGGCCCGGACACCGGGGTGCTGGCGGGCCACGGTGTCGTAGCTGGCGTCGAGGTCGTCGACACGAAACGACATGTTGGTGTAGCCCAGGTGCGGGCCGCTGGGGCACTCGGGGACCACGCCCAGCGACAGCAGTTCCACCATCGCCGCACCGATCAGCCCGCCGACCATACGGCCCTGCTGGGCGGCACCGCCGGTGACCGAATCCAGTCCGGCGCCCTGCAGTTCGACGTCGAACACCACGTCCATGCCCAGCACCGCGGTGTAAAAGGCCAGCGACGCCTCGATGTCGGACACGCCGATGCAGATGTGCGAGAAGTTCTGCACGGCGATGGGGTGCGGTCGGGTCATCAAGGCTCCATGTCGGCGGGGGGCGGATGAATACCACAGGTACAGGCGTCAATTGAGGGACACCTGCAGCGCATCCCCCACTCGATGACGGCGCGGGCCCGGGCCAGCGACTCCATCTGGGCGTCGATCTCGGCCAGCTTGGCCTTGGCCAGTGCGCGGCTCACCGGCCGCCCGGGAGCGTCATCGGCGAACAGCAACTGGATCTCCTCCAGCGCGAACCCGGCGGCCTTGCACAACGCGATCACCTCGAGGCGAGCCAGAATCGAATCGTCGTAGCGGCGCTGACCACCCAGCCGGGCCGGCTCCGGCACCAGGCCAATCTGCTCGTAGTAGCGCAGCGCCGTCGCGGCCACCCCGGCTCGGCGCGCCACCTCCCCGATCGTCAGGTTTGGTGCCATCACACCTCCCGGGAGCCGGATGCTTGACTTCGAGCCAACTCTAAGTCCTTGACTGTGCTGATGACCATCCCTACGCAAGAACTGGGCGATTCCCGCTACGCGCTGCTGCGGTCGTTTCGCCGCGACGGCACACCCGTCGACACCCCGATCTGGTTCGCGATCGACGGCGGTGCGGTGCTGTTTCGAACCAAGGTGGGCCCGAAGACCAGGCGGCTGACCGCGCACCATGACGTCGAACTCGCGGCCTGCGACTACCGGGGCCGGCCACGGCCGGGCGCGCCGACGGTGACCGGCCGTGCCACCATCCTGTCCGGCGCTGAGGCCGCGCGCGCCAACCGCCTGCTGCACCAGCGGTACGGCTGGCAATGGAACATCGTCCCGCTGATCAAACTTCCGGGCGTGACCAATGTGCACCAAGATCTGTGCGCGGGTGAGAAATTGCGTCGCGCCCGCGACCGCGGTGTGTGGCCGGACAGCGTCATCGTGCGGGTGGACCTGCCATGACGACCGCAACCGTGCCCGACCCGGTCCGCTCCCCCGGCCTTGTCCAATGCTGCAGCGCCGCAGCGGGATTGATGCTTGGCATGGTACGCCCGAAGCGGCCTGACCAGCGGTTCCTCCGCAGCGTGGTCGACGCCGGCCTGCCGAACACTGATCGAACGGTGACGGTGACCGCGCTGCCCCAAGTCCCGCGCTCGGTGCCGACCGCCGCCATCGTCGAGGGCACCTTCACACCGGCCCGCGTCGACAACTCGCTGACGTCGTTCATCGTCAGACATTCGGAAGCCACCTTCATCGTCGATCCCGCGGTGTGCGTCGACGTCGAGCAACGCGCGATCGCCCAACTGCCCGCGGTGCTGCGGGTCGCGGTTCGTCCCCCGGCCGACACCGTCCCCACCATTACCGCACTGGGCGGGCTGGCCGAGGCGGTGCGATTGGATTTCGCGCTGCCCACGCACGCGCACTGGGACCACGTCTCGGGGCTGCTGGATCTGCCGGACCTTCCCGTCCGCCTGCATCGCACCGAACGGGACTGGATCGGTTCGGGCGTGACGGCGCCCGTCGGCGGTGTACGGGATTCGCTGCGCGGCCGGGCCGTGGTCGACTACGAGCTGGACGGTCCGCCGGTACTCACCTTCACGCGAAGCCACGACCTCTTCGGGGACCACTCCGTGCTGCTGGTCGACCTTGCCGGGCACACCCCAGGCAGCGTCGGGGTGCTCGCCCACACCCGGCGCGGGTGGATCCTGATCGCCGGCGACGCGGCCTGGCACGCCATGCAGATCGAGAAGGTCCGCCAAAAGGCCGGGTACCCGGGTGTTTTGGTGGACGAGGACCGTGAGCAGACCTTCAAGACCCTGCAGCGCCTGCACCTGGCGCGGCACGCGGTCACCATCGTCGCGACCCATGACCACCAAGCGGCGCTGGCATTGTCCGACTAGCGGTGCTAGCCGCCCAGACAACCAGGGCCGAGCAGCGCCTTGAGATCCCCCATCAAGGCCGGCGACGGCGTAACCCGAAGCGAGGCATCCAATTCCAGCGTGGTGATGCGGTCCCCGCTGATCAGCCGCAGGTGCACCTGCGCCGTGCCGGGGTGCCGTGCCAGCACCTGCTTGAGCGCGGTGACCTTGTCGATGGTGCACTGCCGCGTCGGCAGGCTGACCGCCAGCGGCCGGTTCGGCGTCGCATTGGAGAAGTCAGGCACCACAAGCTCGTTGGCGATCAGCGCGACCCGGTCGTCGCGCAGCGACACCTTCGCCTTGATCAGCACCACGACGTCGTCGGCGATGTCGGCCCCGTACACCGAGTACGCCTGGGGGAAGAACATCACCTCGATGCCACCGGTGAGGTCCTCCAATTGGGCTGATGCCCAAGGCATTCCGTTTTTGTTGACCCGACGGTTGACCGAAGCGAGGATGCCGCCCACCCGGACCTGGGCGTCGTTGGGGACATCGCCGTCGAGAATCGCCGGGATCTGCGTGTCCACCTGCGTGGTCAGCAGGTGCGCCACCTGGTTGAGCGGATGCCCGGAGACGTAGAGGCCCAGCATCTCTCGCTCCAGGGCGAGCTTGTGCTTGTCCTCCCACTCGTCGTCGGGCACCTTGATGTTGAACACCGATTCGGTGCACCCGTCGTCGCCGCCGAACAGGTCGAACTGGCCCATCGCCTCGGCCTTCTTGGTGCCGAGCACCGAGTCGACCGCGTCGGTGTGCACCAGGAACAGACCCTTGCGGGCGTGACCCAGGGAGTCGAACGCGCCGGCTTTGATCAGCGACTCGGTGACCTTCTTGTTGCAGGCCGCGACGTCGATCTTGTTCAGGTAGTCCGAGAAATCGGTGAACTTGCCCTTGCCGTTGCGGGTCTCGATCAGCGAGCCCACCACGTTGGCACCGACATTGCGCACCGCGCCCAGCCCAAACCGGATGTCTTTGCCGACCGAGGCGAAGTTCACCAGGGACTCGTTGACGTCCGGCGGCAGCACCGTGATGCCGAGCTTGCGGCAGTCGGCCAAATACACCGCGGCCTTGTCCTTGTCGTCGCCCACCGAGGTCAGCAGGCCGGCCATGTACTCGGCCGGATAGTTGGCCTTGAGGTAGGCGGTCCAATAGGAGACCAGTCCGTAGCCGGCCGCGTGCGATTTGTTGAACGCATACCCGGCGAACGGAAGGATGGTGTCCCACAACGCTTTCACCGCCTTTTCGGAGAAGCCGTTGGCCGTCATGCCTTCGTAGAAGCCCTTGTATTCGGCCTCGAGCACCTCGAGCTTCTTCTTGCCCATCGCCTTACGCAGCGCGTCGGCTTTGCCCATCGTGTAGGAGGCGACCTTCTGGGCGATGAACATGATCTGCTCTTGATAGACGATCAGGCCGTGCGTCTCGGCCAGGATCTCGCGCAGCGGCTCTTCCAGCTCCGGGTGAATCGGCTTGACCGCCTGACGACCGTTCTTGCGGTCGGCGTAGTCGTTGTGGGCGTTCATGCCCATCGGCCCGGGCCGGTACAGCGCCAGCACCGCGACGATGTCGTTGAACTCGGTGGGTTGCATGCGGCGCAACAGGTCTCGCATCGGCCCACCGTCGAGCTGGAACACACCCAGGGTGTCGCCGCGACCGAGCAGTTCGTAGGTGGGTTTGTCGTCCAGCGGAACCGATTCCAGGTCGAGGTCGATTCCCCTGTTGGTCTTGATGTTCTCCAGTGCGTCGCCGATGATCGTCAGGTTCCGCAGGCCCAGGAAGTCCATCTTCAGCAGGCCGATGGCCTCGCACGACGGGTAGTCCCAGCCGGTGATGATGGCGCCGTCCTGCGGCCGCTTCCACAGCGGAATGGCCTCGGTCAGCGGCTCGCTGCTCATGATCACCGCGCACGCGTGGACGCCGGCGTTGCGGATCAACCCTTCCAGGCCGCGCGCGGTCTGGTAGATGGTGCGTACGTCCGGGTCGGTCTCGATCAGACCGCGGACCTCGGCGGCCTCCTTGAACCGCTCGTGGCCCGGGTCGGTGATGCCCGACAGCGGAATGTCCTTGGCCATGATCGGCGGCGGCAGCGCCTTGGTGATCCGGTCGGCGATCGCGAACCCGGGCTGGCCGTAGTGAATGCGCGCCGAGTCCTTCAGCGCCGCTTTGGTTTTGATGGTGCCGAAAGTGATGACCTGGGCGACGCGGTCGGAGCCCCACTTGTCGGCGGCGTAACGCACCATCTCGCCGCGCCGACGGTCGTCGAAGTCGATATCGATGTCGGGAGCCGACGGGCGTTCCGGGTTGAGGAACCGCTCGAACAGCAGACCATGCGGGATCGGGTCGATGTTGGTGATGCCCAGCGCGTAGGCCACCAGCGAGCCGGCCGCCGAGCCACGCCCCGGCCCGACCCGGATATCCACCGATCGCGCGTAGTTGATCAGGTCGGCGACGATCAGGAAGTAGGACGGGAAGCCCTTGTCGCAGATGACCTTGATCTCGTACTCGGCCCGGTCGATGTAGTCCTGGCCGACGCCGGACGGGAAGCGGCGTTGCAGGCCGGCCATCACCTCGTGGTGCAGCCAGGTCGCCTGGTCGTGACCCTCGGGCACCGGGAAGATCGGCATCCGGTCGCGCGGCGCCCACACCTCGTCGTAGGACTGCACCCGCTCGGCGATCAGCAGCGTGGAGTCACACGCGCCGGGAACCTCCTCGTCCCAGATCTGGCGCATGTCGGCGGCGGACTTCAGGTAGTAGCCGTCGCCGTCGAACTTGAACCGGTTGGGGTCCGAAAGCGTCTTGCCGGTCTGCACGCACAGCAGCGCCTCGTGGTTGTGCGCGGCGTCGCGGGTGACGTAGTGGCAGTCGTTGGTGGCCAGCGGCGGGATGCCCAGCTTGCGGCCGATCTCCAGCAGCCCGCCGCGGACCCGCTGCTCGATGGACAGCCCGTGGTCCATCAGCTCCAGGAAGTAGTTGTCGGCGCCGAAGATCTCGCGCCACTTGGCTGCCGATTCCAGCGCCTCCCGCTCATGGCCCAGCCGCAGCCGGGTCTGCACCTCGCCAGACGGGCAGCCGGTGGTGGCGATGATGCCCTCGGCATGTTCGGCGATCAGTTCGGCGTCCATCCGCGACCATTTGCCGAGCTGGCCCTCGAACGAGGCCAGTGAGGACAGCTTGAACAGGTTGCGCAGTCCGGTGGCGTTCTCGGCCATCATCGTCATGTGCGTGTAGGAGCCGCTGCCGGAGACGTCGTCGGACTTCTGACCCGGGTCTCCCCACAGGATCCGCCGGGTGTCGAAGCGCGACGCCGGCGCGATGTAGGCCTCGACGCCGATGATCGGCTTGATCCCGGCCTTGGTCGCCGCGTTGTAGAACTCGCTGGCGCCGAACATGTTTCCGTGGTCGGTCATCCCGACCGCGGGCATTCCCAGCCGATCCACCTCGGCGAGCATCGGCGCGATCTTCGCGGCACCGTCCAACATCGAGTACTCGGTGTGGTTATGCAGGTGCACGAAGGACGAGTGGTTCATAGGGACGCCAGTCTATGACTGCGGACCGACGGGTTTCGGGCGTGTCGCGAAGTGTGTCGTGCGGGGGTCAGCCGTACAACTCGACGAAGTTCTGCAGCGACTTCTGCACGTCGCCTTTGACGGCGCGAGCCGCCGCGGATCCGACCGGACCGAACAGCGGCCGCCCGCCCAGCTCCAGCCGCAGGCCCAGGGTCGATCCGTCCTGCGTGGGCCGCACCGTGAGCGTGACGGCGTATTTGGCGCCACCTTTGCCCGACCCCGACATCGCCACCTCGCGCGGCGGGTCCCACTTGGTCACCGTCCAGGTCACCCGGTTGCGCAAACCCTTGGCCCGTGCCACGCCGATGACTTGGGTGCCCTCGGCGATCTCGTCGGGTAGGTCGCTGCGCCATCCTTCGTGCAAGGTGAGCCAGTCGCCCAAGTCCGACAGGTCGGAGACACGGTCCCACATCTCCTGCGGGGTCATCGGGACTTCGGCGTTCAGGTCCACAGCAGCCACCGCCTGAGCCTAGCGCCTTGTCACATCCGCCACTGGCGTCTCATCGCCGAGGCACATGGTCTGGTGCCCGCCTTTGAGCGACAACGGGACGCGGAAGGGCTGGAAGCCGGCCACCAGCACGCGCGCCAATCCGAGCGCGCACGCGCGCGCCCGCCCGTTGTCGCTCAGAGGCGGGCACCAGACCATGTGCCTCGGCGATGAGACGCCAGTGGCGGATGTGACAAGGCGCT
>NZ_LZKU01000210.1 GCF_001672975.1 Mycobacterium sp. 1465703.0 | reverse complement strand
AGCCGCCGCAACCGGTGTTCCTCCGGTTGCGGCGGCTCGTTTGACTGCGGTCTGGGGAATGCCCCCACGAATCCCAGCGGGTAGACCTGCCACCAGATGGCGTGCTGGACCCAGGCGGGTCTCGTCACGGCACTGGTCACGGCGGCGCGGTCAGCCGACGGTTGCCAGCGTCTGGGAGGCGACGATCGCTTGCGCCACACCGGAAATGATCGCCGCGGCCTTCAACGCCTCCTGAATGGTTTCCCGGCTGACACCGGCCTCGCGCAGCGTGTGCTCGTGGGCGGCCACGCAGTCCGGACATCCGTTGATCGACGACACCGCGAAGGACCACAGCTCGAAGTTCGCCTTCTCTACGCCGGGATTGGCGATGATGTTCATCCGCAATCCCGCGCGCAGATCGTCGTACTTGCCGTCCAGAAAGCCCCGGCCACGGTAGAACACGTTGTTCATGCCCATGATCGACGCGGCTCCCAGCGCGGCGTTGTACGCCTCGGCGGACAGGATGTCAGCCGCCTCGGCGCCAATCTCGCTGAGCACCTGGGTGTTCCGGGTCGCTGCGGCGCTGGCCAGCAGGGTGCCCCACAGCTGCTCCTCGTTGAGCTCGGTGGTTCGAGTAATCGAGCCCAGGTTGAGCTTGAGGTCCTTGGCGTACTCCGGTAGCGCTTCTTTGAGGTTTTCTACGCTCATCTCGCCTCCTACACCGACCTTAGGGGATCAGGCCGACTGCTTGAGCAGTTCGGTCGCGTCCAGCGTCGGGTCACCCTTGCGCCAGTTGCACGCGCACAACTCGTCGGACTGCAGTGCGTCCAGCACGCGCAGCACTTCTTCGACGTTGCGGCCCACGGAACCCGCGGTGACCGAAACGAACTGGATCTCGTTGTTCGGGTCCACCAGGAAGGTCGCCCGGTCCGCCACGCCCTCGGCGTTGAGCACACCGGTGGCCAGGCTGAGCTCGCGTTTGATGTCCGAGAGCATCGGGAAGGGCAGCTTCTTGAGGTCGTCATGCTGTGCCCGCCAGTTGAAGTGCACGAACTCGCTGTCGATCGAAACACCCAGCACCTGCGCGTCACGGTCTTCGAATTCGTCGTTGAGCTTGCCGAACGCGGCAATCTCGGTCGGGCACACGAAGGTGAAGTCCTTCGGCCAGAAGAACACCACCCGCCACTTGCCGGCGTGGTCCTCGTTGGTGATGGTGGTGAAGTAGTCCCCAGGCTGCTTGGCGTCGACCTTGGACAGATCGCCCGCAATCAATGCAGTCAGCTCATAGGCGGGGAACTGGTCGCCGATGGTCAGCAGAGGCATGTCGCTCCTTATCTGGAATTACTCAAGATTAGCTTTCGTTCACCATGTTGCCGCGTACCCTTGATGAAGTAAAGGTGATATTTCCCACTAGGTTTATAGGTATGACCGATAAGAGTTATCAGCCCACTATCGCCGGCCTGCGGGCGTTTGTCGCGGTCGCGGAGAAGCGCCAATTCAGCAGTGCTGCAGCCGATCTCGGGGTAAGCCAATCGACGTTGTCGCAGGCGCTGGCGGCGCTGGAGGCGGGCTTGGGCACCCAGTTGGTCGAGCGCTCCACTCGGCGAGTCTTCTTGACAGCGGAGGGCATCGAACTGCTGCCGCACGCCCAGGCCGTGGTCGAGGCGGCGGACGCATTCAGTGCCGCGGCGGCGGGCTCATCGGATCCGCTGCGGGCCGGTATCCGGCTGGGACTGATTCCCACGGTGGCGCCCTATGTGCTGCCGACCGTGCTGGCCGGAGTGGCCGAAGAACTCCCAGGGCTGACGTTGCGGGTGACCGAAGACCAGACCGAGCGGCTGCTCGCGGTGCTGCGTGAAGGCGCACTGGATGCGGCCCTGATCGCGCTGCCCGCCGAGGGCACCGGCCTCACCGCGATCCCGATCTACGACGAAGATTTCGTGCTCGCCCTACCGCCCGGCCATCCGCTGGCGGGCAAGCGCCGGGTGCCGGCGACGGCTCTGGCTGACCTGCCGCTGCTGCTCCTGGACGAGGGGCACTGCCTGCGCGATCAAGCACTCGACGTCTGCCATAAGGCGGGGGTACGAGCGGAGTTGGCCAACACCCGGGCGGCCTCCCTGGCGACCGCGGTGCAATGTGTGACCGGCGGTCTGGGCGTGACGCTGATTCCACAGAGCGCGGTACCGGTCGAGGCGGCAAGAAGCCGGCTGGGCCTGGCGCAGTTCGCCGCGCCCCGCCCGGGACGGCGGATCGGTTTGGTTTTCCGCTCATCGAGCGGGCGCGACGAGTCCTATCGCCGGCTGGCCGCGCTGATCGGCACATTGATCAGTAGCCAGCACCAGGTCCGGCTGGTGAAGTAGGCCTGCACCACAACCCGCCACAGGTAAGTTCTGCCTATGGAAAAGGTGATCGTGGTGCTCCGGCGTGCGGAGCCGGATGACGCGTGGTGCGCCCGGCAACGCGGTCATGTCGCTGATGCGCTGCTGCAACTGGGCGTCGCCGGGCTGCAGATGAACGTTCGTGACAGCACCGTGCGTCACTCGCTGATGACATTGACCACCTTGGACCCGCCGGTGGCCGCGGTGGTGAGCCTGTGGACCCAGCAGTGCTACGGCGACCAAACGACGGCGGCATTCAAGTTCCTCGCCCAAGAATGTGAGCAGCTCGCCGCATACCTGGTGACCGAATCGGTTCCACTGTGTCCGCCCGCCGTCCAATTCGGTGCTCGCACACCAGGTTTGGCCAATATCGCGCTACTGCGCCGGCCCCCTGACATGGACCAGGCGACCTGGCTGACCCGCTGGCAGCGTGATCACACCTCGGTGGCCATCGAAACGCAGTCGACGTTCGGCTACACCCAGAACTGGGTGGTGCGGGCCCTCACCCCGGATGCGCCGGGAATCGCGGGCATCGTCGAGGAGTTGTTCCCACAAGAGGCCATCACCGACCTCCACGCTTTTTTCGGAGCCGCCGATGACGACGACCTACAGGATCGGTTGGGCCGAATGGTCGCCAGCACCACTGCTTTTGGTGCCAACGAGAACATCGACACCGTGCCGACGAGCCGGTATGTCTTCGCAACACCGTTCAACTTTTGAGGAACTCAGATGACAACATTGCGCGAAGCCGTGGCGCTGGCCACGGCGGAAAGCGGTCTGGCGGTGGTGTCCACCGTCCGCGCCGACGGCACGGTGCAGGCTTCGCTGGTCAACGTGGGGCTGCTGGCGCACCCGGCGAGTGGTGAAGAAGTTCTCGGTTTCACCACTTACGGCAGGGTCAAGCTGGCCAACCTGCGGGCCCGCCCACAGTTGGCGGTGACCTTCCGCAACGGGTGGCAGTGGGCGACTGTCGAGGGCCACGCGGAGTTGGCCGGCCCGGACGACACCCAGCCCTGGCTCGCGGACGCCGATCAGTTGCGGTTGCTGCTTCGCGACGTGTTCACCGCCGCGGGCGGCACCCACGACAACTGGGACGAGTACGACCGGGTGATGGCCCAGGAGCGACGCGCGGTGGTGCTGATCGCCCCAACCCGCGTCTACAGCAACGGCTGAGCTGGTTAGGCTGCTGGCGTGACGCTGCAGATCGATGACGATAAGCGAGTACGCACCCTCACGCTGAACCGGCCGGAGGCGCTCAACGCGTTCAACGAAGCCCTCTACGACGCCACCGCCGAGGCGCTGCTGGAAGCCGCCGATGATCCCGAGGTCGCGGTGGCGCTGCTGACCGGCGCGGGGCGTGGCTTCAGCGCCGGCACCGACCTGGCCGAGATGCAGGCCCGGATCACCGACCCGGACTTCACCCCGGGAAAGCATGGCTTCATCGGACTGATCAATGCGCTCAGCGCGTTTCCCAAGCCGTTGATCTGTGCGGTCAACGGTGTCGGCGTGGGAATCGGCGCCACCATCCTCGGCTATGCCGATTTGGCGTTCATGTCGTCGACCGCCCGGCTGAAGTGCCCGTTCACCAGTTTGGGTGTGGCACCCGAAGCGGCTTCGTCATACCTGCTGCCCCAGCTGATGGGCCGACAGAACGCGGCCTGGCTGTTGATGTCTTCCGAATGGGTCAGCGCCGAGGAGGCGTTGCGGATGGGACTGGTCTGGCGGGTCTGCGAACCCGACGAACTCTTGGCGCAGGCCCGTCATCACGCCGAAATCCTTGCCTCCCGGCCGATTTCGAGCTTGATGGCCGTCAAGCACACCATGATGGAGCCGGTGCGCCCGGAGATCGCGGCGGCCACCGCTCGGGAGAACGCCCATTTCGCCGAACTGATGGGCGCACAAGCCAACGCCGCGGCCCTGGCCGACTTCAACAAGGGCTGACGCAACAAGGGCTGAGACGGCCGGCCGATATCAGGCCGACGGGGCTGTTTCCATCTTCGCCGAGGCGGCGAGAATGGCTCGCAGCGTGCGCCGGCAACGACCGCAGTCACCGCCTGCTCCACACGCAGCGGCGATTTCCTTCGAGGTCGATGCGCCCTGTGCGACGACGTCGCACACGGTCTGGTTGGTGGCCCCGACACACAGGCACACGTACATCAGCGCACCTCCCGCACGTCGGCGTCCCCTTCGTCGAAAGCTCGGTGTGGCGTCTGCGATCCGTCCCAAATCCGGGCGTCCCGAGTCAACGAACGCCATGGCGATGGGGCTGAATACACATGCCGCATATTAGTGGAGTCTAACCTAAGTTCCTTAGCCCAGTCTAACCTAACCAAGGGGCGACTTAGGTCACTCAGGGACCCAGTGAGTGCAGCCAAACCTTGCTGGAAGATTCGTAATTCGCGTGGCAAAGTGCTGCTACAGCCCAAGAATGGTGCGCTTCAGCCCAGTGCACCACCGCGGCCACACATGACAGCCGCTCACACCATAGGAGTGACTATGCAAGGGGATTCGGAAGTTTTGCGTCTGCTCAATGAGCAGTTGACCAGCGAGCTCACCGCCATCAACCAATACTTCCTGCACTCCAAGATGCAGGACAACTGGGGTTTCACCGAGTTAGCTGAGCACACGCGTGCCGAGTCTTTCGACGAGATGCGACACGCCGAGGCGATCACCGACCGCATCCTGTTGCTGGACGGTTTGCCGAACTACCAGCGGCTCTTCTCGCTGCGCATCGGCCAGACGCTGCGCGAGCAATTCGAAGCCGACCTGGCCATCGAATATGAGGTGATGGATCGGCTCAAGCCCGCCATCATCCTGTGCCGGGAAAAGCAAGATTCCACCACCGCCACCCTTTTCGAGGGCATTGTCGCCGACGAGGAAAAGCACATCGACTACCTCGAGACGCAGCTCGAGTTGATGGACAAGCTGGGCGTGGAGCTGTACTCGGCGCAGTGCGTGTCGCGGCCACCCAGCTGAGACTCGGGCGCCGCCTTGCGCGCGAGGTTTTGGTTGCCACCGGTTGACGGTGGGCACTCATTACCATCGAACGCCGAGAGAAGGTAGGCATGACGAGGGCGACACCAGCAGCGGCTCCGGCCGGCCACGCTTCGAATTCGCAACCCGGCGATGTCGCCGTCGACTCGCAGCGACGCAATTTCATCTTCGTGGCGATCCTGCTCGGCATGCTGATGGCCGCACTGGACCAAACGATCGTAGCGACGGCTTTGCCGACCATCGTCGCCAATCTTGGTGGCGCAGGCCATCAATCGTGGGTCGTCACCAGCTACCTGCTCGCGTCGACGATCATCACCGCCCTGGTAGGCAAATTCGGTGACATGTTCGGCCGCAAGCGCATTTTCCAGGCGGCCGTCGTGTTCTTCGTCGCCGGATCCGTGCTGTGCGGGCTCTCGAGTTCGATGAGCATGCTGGTCGCGTCGCGTGCGCTGCAGGGCATCGGCGGCGGCGGGCTCATGGTCACCGCCATGGCCCTGATCGGCGAGGTGATCCCGCTGCGGGACCGCGGCCGCTACCAAGGGGCGATGGGGGCGGTGTTCGGTGTCACCACCGTGATCGGCCCCTTGCTCGGCGGCTACTTCACCGATCACTTCACCTGGCGGTGGGCCTTCTGGATCAACGTGCCGATCTCGGTCGCGGTCTTCTTCGTGGCGGCCGCCGCCATCCCGGCGCTGACCGAACGCACCAAACCGGTCATCGACTACACCGGAATCCTGTTCGTCGGCCTGGGCGCCGCCGGCCTGACACTGGCCACCAGTTGGGGCGGAACGACCTACCCCTGGGGATCGCCCGTGATCATCGGCCTGTTCGTCGCGTCGGTGATCGCGTTGTGCATCTTCGCGTGGGTAGAGAACCGCGCCGCCGAGCCGATCCTGCCGATCCGGCTGTTTCGGAGTTCGGTATTCACCGTCTGCTGTGTGCTGTCCTTCGTGGTCGGGTTCGCGATGCTGGGCGCCCTGACGTTCCTGCCGACGTACATGCAGTTCGTCGACGGTGTCTCGGCCACCGCATCGGGCCTGCGCACGTTGCCGATGGTGATCGGGATGCTGACCACCTCGATGGGTAGTGGTGTCATCGTCGGCCGCACGGGCAGATACAAAGTCTTCCCGATCGCCGGCACCGCCGTCATGGCGGTGGCGTTCTTTCTGATGTCACGGATGGACCCGTCGACATCAGCTGTCGTCCAATCGTTGTTCCTCGTCATCCTCGGCGCCGGGATCGGGATGTGCATGCAGACCCTGGTTTTGATCGTGCAGAACACGTCGAGCTTCGACGACCTCGGCGTCGCGACCTCCGGCGTGACCTTCTTCCGCACGATCGGCAGCTCGTTCGGAGCCGCCATCTTCGGTTCGCTGTTCACAAACTTTCTGCACAGCCGAATCGGCCCGGCGATGGTGGCCAGCCGCGCGCCCGCCGCGGCCGCCGCGTCGCCGGAGGCGTTGCACCGGCTGCCCCGAGAGGCGGCCGCCCCGATCGTCGCCGCCTACGCCGACTCGCTCACCCAGGTTTTCCTTTGGGCGGTTCCGGTGGCGCTGGTGGGGTTCGTGCTCGCATTGTTCTTGCGCGAGGTCCCGCTGCAGGAATTCCACGACAGCACAGTCGATCTCGGCGATGCGTTCGGGATGCCAACCAGCGAGACACCGGACCAGATGCTGGAGAACGCGATCGCACGGATGATGCGTGGCCAAACCGGCATGCGGTTGCGCAGCATCGCGATGCGGCCCGATTGCCGGCTCGACGTCGCCGGGCTGTGGGGAGTCCTGCGGATCAATCGGTACACGCAGATGTACGGGACCGCCCGGCTCACCGATATGGCCGACTATCTAAGGATACCGTTCGAGGTTCTCGAGCCCACCTTCGCCCGCCTGGTTTCCGGCGGCTACGCGCAGCGCGACGGTGAACAGTTGTGGCTCACCCCGGCCGGGGGGCAGCAAGTCGCCTACGTGCAGTCGCTGCTACTGGCGTGGCTGGTCGACAAGCTCGCCCGGTCACCGGGTTTCGAGGGGCGCCCGGACCGTCGGGCGGTGGAGGCCGCACTGGAACGTGTCGCGCATCGCGTTCTGGCCCAACGTGATTGGCACGACGAGCAACCAACAGTGGCGATTCCGTCGGCCGCTCGCTAGCGGGCACCAATCCGCATTCGCCGACATCCCCGACCGGGGTCCCGCCCCGGGCGTACCATCACGCCATGAGCCGAATCGGAACATTTGCTGACGACGACCTGGCCGGCTGGTTTGCGAAGTCTCCTGACATCGGCGGCGCGCTCGGCGGCTTCAGCCAGGCGGTCTACACCAAGAACCGGTTGCCGTTGCGCACTCGCGAATTGGCCCGCGCGGTGATCGCCCACCGCAACGAATGCGTCGTCTGTGTCAACACCCGCGACGAAGACGGGCCCGCCGCGGGTGTCGACGAAGAGTTGTACGACCACGTCCACGAGTGGCGCACCTGGCCCGGCTACAGCGAACAGGAACGGCTGGCGGCCGAGTTCGCGGATCGCTTCGCCACCGAGCACACCGCCCTGCGCGACGACGAAGACTTCTGGAGCCGTTGCGCTGCGCACTTCTCCGATGAGCTGCTGGCCGATCTGGTGCTGTCCTGCGCATTGTGGGTCGGCATGGGGCGAGTGCTGCGGACCCTCGACATCGGCCAGGCCTGCAAGCTCACCATCCCCAGCCGCGGCTAGCCGGCGCATTTCCCGCTCTCCAACCCGGGCAACCGGCAATGACGGGCGCCCGGGCACAAATGGTGGCACGGCGATGTTGCTGCACGAGTGAGCACTCGGAGGGAAGCAACGTGAAAATTCGTTTCGGCGTCGGCCTGGGCGCCGATACCGCCCCGGACCAGCTCGCCGCCATCGTCGATCAGCTCGAGACCGGCGGGGTGGACTCGCTGTGGTTTTCCGAACTGGTGTATTCCCCGGCGGTCGACCCGGTGGTCGGTATGGCGTATGCGCTGGCGCGCACGACCCGGTTGAAGGTGGGCACCTCGGTGGCCGTGCTTCCGGGGCGGCATCCCGTGCTGGTGGCCAAACAGTTGGCCTCGTTGGCCGCACTCGCGCCCAAGCGTGTGCTACCCGTCTTCGGTCTGCGCTCGGCGATACCCGCCGAACGCGAGGTGTTCGTGGTCCCCGACGGTGAACGGGCGGCGGTGTTCGACGAGGCACTGCGGGTGTTGCGCGCGGCGCTGGTGCAGGATTCGGCGACGTTCACCGGCCGGTTCTTCAGCGTCACGGACGCGGCTGTCGCCCCGAGACCGACACCCCCGCTGGACATTTGGCTGGGTGGCTCGGCGCCGGCGGCGTTTCGGCGCATCGGCGCGCTGGGCGACGGCTGGCTGGGTAGCTTCCTCACCCCGGCGGAAGCGCGCGCGGGGCGCGAGGCGATTGAGCGCGCCGCGGCGCAGGCCGGCCGCAGCATCGAGCCCGATCACTTCGGCATCTCACTGGCCGTCGCGGATCGCGAATTGCCCGCGGAATTGGCCGCGGCGGTGCGCCGCCGCCGCCCGGACCGCGAACCCGGCGAGTTGGTCGCCGCCGGGTGGGATCACCTGCACCGGCAACTCGACGCCTACATCGAGGCGGGCTTGACGAAATTCGTGATCCGGCCGGTGGGCCAGACACCGGTGGACGGGTTCCTCGATCGGTTCGTCACCGAGCTCGTCAGCCGGCAGAACTGATCGGTCATACAGGTGAGGACACGTTTGCCGTACCGGGACAGCGCGAGGTTGGGAGAATGGCAGCCATGACCGGCACGCCCCTTGCCGCCGCAGCGATTGCCCAGTTGGAGGCCGAGGGAGTTGACACGGTCATCGGCACCGTCGTCAATCCCGCCGGTCTCACGTTGGCCAAGGCCGTCCCGATCCGGCAAACGAACACCTTCGCAGACCCCGGTCTGGGCGCCAGCCCCTCCTGGCACGCGTTCGCCATCGACCAGACTGGCATCGCCTTCACCGCCGATGTCGGGGTGGTGGGGGATCAACGTCTTCGTATCGATCTGTCGGCGTTGCGCATCGCCGGTGATGGTCTGGCATGGGCGCCCGCTGCGTTCTTCGAACAGGACGGCTCACCGGTTCCCGCCTGTAGCCGGCAGACGTTGCGGCGGACCGAGGCCGCCCTGGCCGAGGCCGGTATCGAGGCGGCGATCGGACATGAAATCGAATTCCTTCTGGTGGGTCCGGACGGTGGTCGGCTGCCGTCGACAATGTGGGCCCAGTACGGTCTGGCCGGCGTGCTGGAACACGAAGCCTTCATTCGCGATGTGATCGGATCGGCGACGGTGGCCGGCATCTCGATCGAACAGTTTCACCCCGAGTACGGCGCCAACCAGTTCGAGATTTCGCTGTCACCGCAACATCCAGTGGCCGCCGCCGATCAGCTGATCCTGATGCGGCTCATCATCGGCCGCGCGGCACGCCGATACGGGCTTCGGATCAGCTTGTCGCCCGCACCTTTCGCCGATGGCGTGGGATCCGGTGCACACCAACACTTTTCACTGACAACGTCGGATGGACCACTGTTCTCCGGCGGCACGGCAACAGCCGGCATGACGCCGGCAGGCGAGAGCGCGATAGCCGGTGTGGTTCGTGGTCTTCCGGAAGCCCAGGCGGTACTGTGCGGGTCGATTGTTTCCGGATTACGGATGCGGCCCGGCAACTGGGCCGGCGCCTACGCGTGTTGGGGAACCGAAAACCGGGAGGCGGCGGTGCGTTTCATCACCGGCGGGCCCGGAAGTCCGCGCGGCGGCAATGTCGAGGTCAAAATCGTTGATCCATCGGCGAATCCCTACTTGGCGTCGGCGGCGATCCTCGGCCTGGCCCTGGACGGAATCAAGTGTCAGGCGACACTTCCAGCACAGATCACGCTCGACCCGGCGGTGCTATCCGATTCCGAGCGCGACCGCGACGGCATCGTGCGCCTGACCGATTCGCAGACCGAGGCGGTTGCGGCCCTTGATGCTTCGGAGGAGATGCGGCGCATCCTGGGCGATCCGGCGGTCGACATGGTCGTCGCAGTTCGCCGCATGGAGCAGGAGCGCTACGGTGACCTGGGCCCCGAGCAATTGGCGGATAAATTCCGCATGGCCTGGAGTCTGTGACGGCTGATTATGGTCTCCGACATCAGCGCCCTCGCCCAGCACATTGGCGAAGTGGCGCTGATCGATCAGCATGTCCACGGTTGCTGGTTATCGCCCTGCGACCGCCGCCGATTCGAGAATGCACTCAACGAGGCCAACACCGAACCCATCGCTCACTCTGGCTTTGACTCCCAGCTCGGATTCGCGGTGCGAGCGCATTGCGCACCCGTGCTGGGGCTACCCAAACATGCCGAGCCGCAGGACTATTGGGAGCGCCGCTGTCAATTCGACGAGGATGCACTGGCGCGGCTGTTCCTGACGGCCGCCGGCGTGAGCGACTGGCTGGTGGACACCGGCATCGGGAGCGGTGCGGTCGCCGACGTCGAGGACATGGAGCGGCTGTCCGATGGTCATGCGCACGAGGTCGTTCGTCTCGAGCAGGTCGCGGAGCAGGCCGCGCAGGCGACGGGTGATTATGCGACCGCCTTTGCGGACATCCTGCACCGTCGCGCGGCCCACGCGGTCGCTACCAAATCGATTCTCGCTTACCGGGGCGGATTCGATGGCGACCTGAGCAAACCGTCGCCGGCGGAGGTAGCCGAGGCCGCGAGTCGCTGGCGCCAGCAAGGCGGCACCCGGCTGCAAGACCGGGTCCTGCTGCGCTTCGGGCTGCACCAGGCGTTGCGGCTTGGCAAGCCGCTGCAATTCCACGTCGGGTTCGGCGACCGTGAGTGTGATCTGAACAAGGCTAATCCGCTTCTGCTGCTTGACTTTCTGCGGTGCGCGGCGGATGTGCCGATCGTATTGCTGCACTGTTATCCCTACGAGCGTGAGGCCGGTTATCTGGCTCAGGCGTTCAACAACGTCTATGTCGATGGCGGGTTGAGCGTGAACTACCTGGGGGCGCGGTCGCCCAACTTCCTGGCCCGGTTGCTGGAGATGGCACCCTTCGCCAAGATCCTCTATTCGTCCGATGGATTCGGCCCGGCAGAATTGCACTTCCTGGGGACGGTCTTGTGGCGCAGGGGTGTTGATCGCGTGCTGCGCGAATTCGTGGACCGCGGCGACTGGAGCGAAGCCGATGCCATCCGGGTGGTAGATCTCATTGCACGAGAGAACGCCGCGCGTATCTACGACCTGACACCGCGCGGTGGTCAGCCATGACCACCCGTCCGAAGTTGTTGGACTCTTGGCGGGGCAGGCCGAGCGAGCTACGCCGGGGGTCCAGGCTCCGCACGGCGAACTGGCTGATGCACATGGCGCTGCCCATGCTGGCGCTGTGGCTGCTACTGGACAAACCCAAAGTCGATTTGGAATGGGACAACCGGGTCGCCCACTTCATTTTGGTGCTGTCCGCATCGACGGTCAGTGTTGTGTTGGGAGCCCTGATAGCGCGTGCGTCTCGTGCACGCGACGACGCCCGCCTCTGGCTGGTCTCGCTGGTGTTCCTGACCACCGCGGGCTTCTTCGGAGTGCACGCCGTCTTCACCCCCGGCGTGCTGTTCGATACCTCCGATGCGGACTTCATGCTGCCGACACGAATGGGGCTGGTACTGGCCGGGGTTGCGGCGCTGGCCTCGTCCATGACATTCAATCCGGCCAGAAGCGCCCGTCTCTGGTCGCTGCGGCGTGCCTTGGCCGTGTCGTTGGTTGCGCTGATGGCGGCCTGTGCGGTGGTCATCGGGTACGGATTACTCGATCGGTTGGCCGACCAAGAGCTGGTGGAACACTCGGAACAGGCCGCCGCGCTGCTCGGCGCGGCGCTGTTCGCCCTAGCCGCACTTGCTTACCTCCCGATTTACCGGCGCCGCCCGGCCGTGGTCGTCATATCGGTATTGACCGCTTTCGTGTTGCTGTCCGAGGCGGCGGTGGCGCTGGCTTTCGGGATGAGCTGGCATGCCTCCTGGTGGCTGTGGCACGTGCTGATGACGATGGCCTTCTGCTTCATCGCCTACAGCGCGCGAGTCCAGTTCCGCCGCGAGGGCACCGTCAAGGGGCTTTTCGACGCACTCGCCACCCAACAGACGATCGCCGATCTGCGTCGCGATTATGCCGCGGCGTTGGAGGCGATGGTTGACATGCTGCAGCGCCGCGAGCGGGGCGAGAAAGTGTCGCCCGGCACTGCGACCGCCGCCCTCGCCGACCGGTTCGAGCTCACCGAGCAGCAGGTAGCAGTGCTCAAACGCGGTGCGCAAGCCCTGGGCGCCGAACGCGAACGCGTGCGCAAACTAGGCGAGCTGCTCGCCCTGGGCCAGGAAACCAGCGTCATTCAGGACGAGGATGCGTTGCTCGCCCGGGTAATGGCGGCCCTCGCGGAAGCCTTCCCGGACAATGAGTTCCGGCTCGGACTGGTTCGCGCCGGCGAGCTCAGCTTTGGGACCGACTCAGCCGACGGACCCAGCGCCAACACACCGGAACCCGCATGCCTCAAACTTCCACTCATGGTGAAGGGCCAGGTTGCCGGGGTGGTCGAGGCACGCGCACCCGATGGCGGCTTTTCCGACGCCGACGTCGCACTGCTGCGTTCGTTCGCCATGCAGTCGTCGATGGCACTGGAGAACGCCCGGCTCTACCAGAATCTCGACGGACTGTTCCGCAGCTACATGTCGCCCGCGGTCGCCACAGCCCTGGTCGCCGATCCCGATCAGGCGGGGCTCGGCGGCGCGATCACCGACATCACCGTGCTGATGGCCGACCTGCACGGCTTCACCGCTTTCACCGAGGCGACCTCGCCGGCCCAGGTGGTCGGCATGCTCAACGCCTACTACGGTGCGGTCGTTCCGGTCATCCTCGAAGCGGGCGGCACCGTGCTGCCTTTCGCCGGCGATGCGATCGTCGCGATCTGGAATGCTCCGGTCCGCCAGCCCGATCATGCGTTGCGGGCCGCCCGCGCCGGGCTGGCCCTGCATGCCGTCGTCGACGAAGTTGCCGCCGGACGCGAGGACTGGCCGCGCTTCCGGGTGGGGATCAACACCGGTCCCGCGCTGGTGGGCAATGTCGGCGCGGTGCAGGTGCGCAACTTCACCGCGATCGGCGACACGATGAACCTGGCGGCGCGGCTGGAGGGACTGGCCCGGCCGGGTCAGGTGGTCATCGGCCCCAATACCGCGGTAGCGCTTGGTTCGTCCGCACGGATCACCATGCACGGCTGGGCCGCGGTGAAGGGCAAGCGCGACCCCGTCCGGATCCGGGTGTTACATGAGCTAGGGGAGTAGCGAGCGGCTGATCAACCGGTTTCCACAATTTGATGTGGTGTAACCGTTCGCGGGCATAAGCTTCCATCGACGAATCGGGCAAACGTCACCAAACTGATGATCGAAGAAGGAGGTTTGGGCACGTGTTGTCCCGTGCTGCGTTCGTCACCGCAGCAATTGTCACCGCTGCCGCGGCCTTGACCCCATCGGCCTCCGCGTCACCGGGTTGCTACACCGCCAGTTCTGGTGACTGCGTGCCATATCCACAGCAGGGTGGCTCACAGCCACCGGGGGCGACGGCCCAGTGCTCGGATGGAAGTTGGTCGTTCAGCGAGCACCCGCACGCCGGCGGAACCTGCCACGGCCATGGAGGCGTCAAGCAGTACTTGTAGCCATGTGATGGCTGCCGAAGACACCGGGATGGTCAGAGTACGAGGGGTGACCATCCCAGGTGTTTATCGGAACAGGTTCTGCTGAATCTCGGTGTGCGCGAAAAGCGCTGTCAAACCAGCGCTGAGGCGTCGAATACCCAGCTCACATCGCCATTGGCCAAACCCTCGAAGTGGTTCGGGGGAGCGAAGGCCACCAGGCTGTTCATGTCCCAATAGTCTTTCCAGACGGTGATCTTGCCGTCGGCGACCTTGTGGACCGTGACGAATCGCAGCACACCCTGCTCGCCCGTGGCGAAAGTCCATGTCTCCGAGTGCTCGTAGAGCACGTCGGAGCCGTTGGCCACCAGCACACCGGTGTGGTTCTGATAACCCGCCAAGTTTTCGAGCCCCATCTTAAGGCGTTTGACGATGTCTTCGGGACCGCGGGCCGACAGCGCCGGCACCGGCATGTCGACGTACAGGCAGTCGTCGGACAGGAAGGACTTGATCGCTTCCCAATCCCGCCGTGAAAGCGCCTGCCACAGCCCACGTACGACATCCTCGACCGCGATCATAGACACCTCTGTCATAGCGGCAAATAAACTCTGTTGCCGTCCCGCTGTCAACCAGTCGGGTCATACCGGCGGTTTCGCCCGGGCGCGGAGCGCTAACCGTCCACCGCGGCCATCGACCCGGCCGGCCCCAGGGTCACCGGCAACGTCGACCAGCCTCGCAGCGCCCGGGTTTCGCGCCCGCTGCCGGCCGCGCGGAAGTGTACTTCCTCGGTACGGCCCTGTGGCGCACCGGTATTCATCGCGTGTCGGGAATTCGTGATCAATGGGGACTGGAGCGAGAGCGACGCCATCCGGGTCGTCGACCTGATCGCTCACGATAACGCCACCGGTCGCTAGCGCGTTTGCCCCCTGGTGAAGCCGGGGTATACGGGTCGTTATGGCGACCGCGAAGGGCGTCTTGGAGTGGGCCCGCGACAAGGTTGTGTCGTGGGTGCCCAAAGCGGACCTCGACCAGCGCGACCCGGACTACATTCGCGACCAGCTCCCGGGCACCTGGCTGCTCGCGTCGTTCTATTTCCGGGCGGACGTACGGGGCCTCGATCGCATTCCGGCGGAAGGGCCGGTCCTGCTGGTCGGCAACCACAGTGGCGGCAATGTGCCACCCGACACCTTCGTGTTCACGCTGGCCTTCTGCTCCTACTTCGGCGTCGAGCGACCCTTCTACCAGTTGGCCCACAACCTCGTGGTGTCCGCACCGCCGCTGGGCTGGCTGCGTAAATTCGGCACCGTCGCCGCCAATCCCGAAAACGCCCGTCTCGCACTGGATTCCGGCGCCGCGCTGCTGGTCTATCCGGGCGGCGACTACGAGGTGTTCCGGCCCTCGTGGGAACGCCACAAGGTCGACTTCGGCGGGCGCATGGGCTACGTGAAGCTGGCCCGCGAGGCCGGGGTGCCGATTGTCCCCGTCGCCAGCGTCGGCGGTCAGGAAAGCGCGTTGTTCCTCAACCGCGGGCAGTGGCTGGCCAAGCTACTGATGGCCGACAAGCTGCTCCGCCTCAAAAGCATCCCGATATCGCTGGCGCTGCCCTGGGGCCTCAACATCAGCGACCTGGCGGGCCACATTCCGTTGCCCACCAAGATCGTGATCGAGGTCCAGCACCCGATCGACGTGGATGGCGACGACCAGGCGGTGCACGACAAGGTGATGGCCAGCCTGCAGGGCGGCGTCGACCGGCTGGCCGCCGAACGGCGATTCCCGGTGATCGGCTGATGCGCGTCGAACGCCGTTGCGTCATCAAGGCCGACCGGTCCACGGTGTGGAAGATCGTCAGCGACCCGGACTGCTACCCGTCGTTCATGACCAGCCTGGAGCGCTGGGAATCCTCGAACGACCAGCCGGCCGGCGTCGGCGCGCGCTACACCGTGCACTGGAAGATCGGTTCCGTCCCCGTCGGCGGCCTCATCGAGGTGGTCGAGTTCGACGACGACCGCGACATCGCGTGGGTGGGGATCACCGGGGTCACGCTGCGGGGCCGGATCCGGCTGCGCGATTGTGACAACGATGGTCGCACGAGGGTGACGTTCCGGCTTTCCTATCAGGCGCCCGGGGGACTGTTCGGGTACATCGCCGACCGGATCGCGGTGCGTCAGGTCGGGCGCAACGTGAGCCAAACCCTCAAGCGCCTCAAGAGGCTGGCCGAGTCCTAGCGTCAACCGGGGTTGTCGCCAGTGGGTCGAGGGCCACGGCTGTAAACGGTGCACGACGACTGGTGGGCGAAAAACCGTGGCTGCGTTGCCAGAACCGCTGCCGGCGTAATCATCGTCGGGCTCCTAGCGTTTCGGAGGCGCGCAGACTCCTAGCCGTCGACACGAGCCATCGACCGGGCCGGCCCCAGGGTCACCGGCAACGTCGACCACCCTCGCAGCACCCGGGTTTCGCGCCTGCTGCCGGCGCCCGCGGCGCGCACCTGGGGGAATCGGTCGAAGAACGTGCGCAGTCCGACTTCTCCCTCCGCACGGGCGAGGGCCGCGCCCAGGCAAAAGTGTCGGCCGCCGGAGAAGGCCAGATGCCTTCCGGCGTTTGACCTTTCGATATCAAAACGGTGCGGATCGGGAAACACGGCCGGATCCCGGTTGGCGGCAGCCAGATACACCAGCACCAGATCGCCCCGTTCCAGCTGCCTCCCGGCTACCTCGACATCACCCCGCGCCATCCGCGCGGTCAACTGCACCGGCGATTCCAGCCGCAGGATCTCTTCGACGGCATTGGGCCACAATTCGGGACGTCGCCGCAGAGTCTCGAGGTGCCAGGGCGCATCGAGCAGCATGCGAATCCCGTTGCCGAGCAAGTTCACCGTGGTCTCGAAGCCGGCGGCCAGCACCAGTCCGGCGATCGCCTGGAGCTCGTGTTCATCGAGATAGGTTTCGGCAGAACCGCTTTCGGCGGTCTGGATCAGCTGGCTCATCAAGTTGTCGCTGGGGGAGACTCGCAACTGCTGCAAATGCTCGGCCAGCCAGCAGCTGAAGCCGGCGATCCCTTCCTGCACGCTGCGGTACTGCCGCCACGGCAACCCGATGTCAAGACTCGGCGCGGCCAGTTCACCGAATTCTAAGACGCGCCGCCGCTCCGACTCGGGCACACCGAGGATGTCGCTGATGATCGAGACCGGGAGTTGGGCGCAATACCGCCCGACGATATCCACCACACCCGATTCGCCGGCCAGCCGATCCAATAACTCACCGGCGGTCTGCTGCACCCGATCTCGCAGCGCGGCAACCGCTCTGGGGGTGAACACCGCCGAAACGGTTTTGCGGTAGCGGGTGTGGTCGGGCGGCTCGACGGCCAGTAGCGACGGTGCACGCAGTGGGTGCAGGAAGTCGTCGCGGGTCCGGCGTTCGAGCCATCGCAACGGCGTCGGCAGATTCGATCCGAAGATCAGCACCCGGAAATCATCGGACCGCAGCAGCTCATGAGCGAGTGGGTGGTCGGCGGTCAGGTAGGCGACGCGGCCTTTCACCAGCTTGCCGCGGGCACGCACTTCGTCGTAGTAGCGCACTGGGTCGGCGGCCACCGACGGATCGGCGATCAGCCTGGCCTGGACGTCACCGCGGCGGGCTCCCAGCGCCGCGGCGCCCCGGATGAACCCATGCATCGCGAACCAGTGCAATCGTTCCTTCACCGGCCCCTCCCTCGCTCGGGTGTCGGTTCGAGCCTAGGCCCCGACCACCTCGGGAGTCAGCACTGAGCGACGATTTTGAAGTCGGTGGTCACCACTTTGTTGGGGTTGCTGTTGTTGATCCCGTACGCGCTGCCGGCGATGGTGTACGCGTCGTTGGTGAGATCGACGTGCGCGTCGCCCACCCCGCCTTGCCAGAAGCTGCCGGTGAATCCGTCGACATTGCGAATCTTCACCCACTGCGGCATAACTCGGTAGCCGCTGAGCAACACCACCGCTTCGACCCCGCCATCGCGCTCGCCGATGGTGATGGTGCGATACATCTGGTCTTGCCGGCACGACGGCGGACGCGTCGTGTGAGTGGCGCCGTCAATGGTCAGCCGGGCCGCACGGCGAGACGTCGTCTGCGGCGAACTGCACCCTGGGACGCTGACGATAATCGCCGTCAACACCAAAGCGACTGTGAGCAAACGCTTTTGCACCAGCCGACCTCCTTACTGCCGCTTCGGCATGAGCGCGGGTAGGGACTTGACAATGCTGCGTCGCACGAACTCCGGGCTCAGGCCCTTGAACAAGTCGATCAGCCGAATGCTCTTGGGTACATACCAGTGCAACCGCTTTTGATTGTGGTAAGCCTGCCACGCCGTCTCGGCCACGCTGCTGGCCGGCATCAGCCGGAGCATGCCCTTCTTGGGCGCGGTGGCCCGCAGTTGCTCAGCCGTCATGGGCGCGCGGCCGTCGTCGGAGTGGTTGGTGGTCGTCGTGAGGATGGCGGTGTCGATCAGACCGGGCAACACATCGGCGACGCGTACGCCATGTCGCTGCCACTCCACGCTGAGCGCCTCGGTCAGACCTTTGACCGCGTGCTTGGTCGACGAATAGACGGCGAGGCGGGGCATGCCGTAGGTCCCCGAAGACGACGACGTCGAGAACATCAGGCTGCCAGGGGACTTTTTGAGATAGGGCAATGACGCGTACGCGCCGTTCAGCACCGCTTTGTAATTGACCTCGACGACACGCATCGCGGCGTCATAGGGCACGTCCTCGAACCAACCGGATTCGCCGATGCCGGCGTTGTTCCACATCATGTCGAGACCGCCACCGGGATTGCCGGCGCAGAAGTCGGCCAGGGCACTGTCCAGGGCGGCCTTATCGGTCACGTCGACGGCGCGGGTCCACAGCCGATCGCCGCCGAGTTCGTCGTTCAGTGTGGCCAAGCCGTCGTCGTTGCGGTCAATCGCACCGACCCGCCAACCGTTGGCATGGAACAGCTTTGCTCCCTCGCGGCCCATACCGCTGCCCGCGCCGGTGATGAAGACCGATTTCACGGCGTGTCAGCCGCCTCGACCACGTCTTTGATGCGGTTCAGTGTCTTAGTCATGTCGCGGATGTTGCGGCGCTTACGCAGAAACCCACCGAACAACCAGTACACGCCCAGCCAGGGTGCCGGGTTGAGCCGAAACGACTCGGTGACATCGGTTCCGCCACCGCTGGGAGCCAAGCGATAGTGCCAGTTGTTGACCGGCCTGTCACCGAGGAGCACCGTGAAGCCGAATTCGCGACCCGGTTCGCACGCGGTGACCTTGCACGTCGTCCAATACACCGGCCCCATCTCGTTGCGCTTGACGTGACCGCGGAATTTCGCGCCGAGGGCCGGGCCGGTCGCGCCGCCCAGCCACTCGGCTTCGAAAACTTCCGGAGAGAACTTTCCGGTGTTGCGGACGTCTGCGATGAGATCCCAGATCTTGGCCGCAGGCGCCGCCATATGAACAGTCGCCGAACCTTCCATGGCCTGATCCAAACACAGCCGGGCGCTTGGTCATAGACCGCAGGTGCGTTTCATCAGCGCGGGACGGCCGCCTGGATGAGCCCGTTGATGATCTGCTTGATGCCCTGGGCGGGGTGGGAGTACCAACCGATCGGAAGACCCGATTGCGCGCCGCACTTCGGCCAGGCCTCCACGCCCTCTTCGGCGAAAACGCGGTTGGCCACCGCGATTTGCTGCTCTCTGGATGCGGCCGCCGGGTTGCCCACGCCGCCGTAGCGGGCCCACGTGCTCGGTTTGAATTGCAGTCCACCGTAATTGCCGTTCCCGGTGTTGGCGTGCCAGTTGCCACCGGATTCGCACTGAGCGATCGCGTCCCAGTTGGGAGCGGGGTCTGCGCTCACCACACCTGCGGACGAAGTCATCGATGCTGCAACGAACCCGCCGACCACCATGGACTTGACGAGAAGCTTGCAGAGATATTTCATGTCCAGCATTTCGGCTGGCGTAGCCAAAGCGTTACCTATTCGAAAATGGCGCGAGATATGCCATCTATCAGCGGAAATCGCCTTATTAGCAGGGCGAATGAAACCGTTAGAAAATGGTGAGGAAAAAGTAAATTATCGCTGGCAGTATGACTGCGTCGCTGACGATAAGGCCTGTTGATAAAGGCCGTCGAGCTGACGGCCCTGGACGACACCGGCCCGCGCGGCATCCAGTTGCGCGGCGCAGGCGGGCGAATGCAGCAGGTCCCAGTTGGACAAAACTTGAGTCAGCATTGTCTGGTTGAGGGCGTCGATCGCTGACCGCGACGACGAAAGGTCCGGCGACGCAGCCGGAGCGCTCGACGGATTGAGCTTCCAGTCCGCGAATCGGCGGTATTCGATGGCCTCGGTCGCACTGATCTGGTCGCCGAAAACCCGGGTGACGTAGTCGCGGTCGATGTTTTCGGCGGCGGCCTCGTCGCCCAGCTTGGCCAGCTCTTCCTGCGCCCGCGCCGGGTCTTCAACGGCGCCATGCCTATTCCATTTGAAGGCGGCGACCGGTTCGGCAACCTGCAGCCGTTGCGCAGCGGCCTCGACCAAAGCGGTTAGCGGAGTGGCGGTGTCGGCGCGGGCCGGCGCCACAAGCACCGCCCAGCTTCCGATAACCACACACCAGGCAGCAGCGGCCAGACGACGCTGGTACCGGCGGCGGTGCATGACGACGATTATCAACCCCTATAACGCACTACTGCGCCAGACGGAGTCGTCAGGCGCAGTAGTGACCGAGCGGGCGAATAGGTTATCCGCCGCCGCCCGGTGAAGCGCCCAGCGTGCCCTGCAGATCGGGCTTCATGGCGTTGAGCTGGGCACCCCAGTACTCCCAGCTGTGCGTGCCGTTGGCGTCGAAGTTGAACACCGCGTTGTGACCACCGGCCGCGTTGTAAGCATCCCGGAACTTCAAGTTGCTGCTGCGCACGAAGTTCTCCAGGAACTCGGCGGGCATGTTGGCCCCACCCAGCTCCGACGGTGTGCCGTTGCCGCAGTAGACCCAGAGCCGGGTGTTGTTCCCGGCCAGCGCCCCGACCTGAAGCGTCGGGTCGTTGCGCTGCCACGCCGGATCGCTCGACGGGCCCCACATGGCGTCGGGCTTGTAGCCGCCGGCGTCTCCCATCGCCAAGCCGATCAGTGACGGACCCATGCCTTGCGACGGGTCCATCAAGGCCGACAACGATCCCGCGTAGATGAACTGTCCCGGATGGTTCACCGCCAAGATCAGCGCGGAGGAACCGGACATGGAGATACCGACCGCGGCGCTGCCGTTCGACTTGACGCTCTTGTTGGAGGCCAGATACCCGGGCAGTTCGCTGGTCAGGAAGGTCTCCCACTTGTAGGTCTGGCAGCCGGCCTTACCGCAAGCCGGGCCGTACCAGTCGGCGTAGAAGCTGGACTGACCACCGACCGGCATGACGATCGACAGCCCCGACTTGTAGTACCACTCGAACGCGGGGGTGTTGATGTCCCAGCCGTTGTAGTCGTCTTGAGCTCGCAGCCCGTCGAGCAGGTAGACCGCGGGTGAGCCGCTGCCGCCGCTCTGGAACTGGACCTTGATGTCTCGGCCCATTCCCGCGGACGGCACCTGCAGATACTCGACGGGCAGGCCCGGACGGGAAAACGCGTTCGCAGTCGCCGCACCGCCGGCAAGACCGATCAGGCCCGGCAAGGTGGCAGCCGCCGCTGCACCGACTAAAAGCCGGCGCCCCCAGGCCCGGACCTTCTCGCTCAGATCTGTCATACCTGCCCCTTGTCGGATGTGGTCAGTGTGATCATGGTCTCAGGCGAATTTACCGTGTGAATCCGTCAAATGTCGATTGGGACGCGATCGCGTCTCGGTTTGGCATCGCTTTTCACTTCACAATGTCGCCGCCCGGGCCGACTGGGCGGCGACTGAGCACGACTACCCGCTCAACGACAGTCAAACTCATCGGGTTGGACAAAACGCGAGGCAGCGGCGCTGCCCAGGTCAGGGCAGCGCCGTTAGCCACGTTATGGAAAACGCCCGAAATGAACTCCGGAACCGATTTGGCGAGGACCGACGAATCGACAGCGCGGTTTGACGGTTTGACGACGCCGTCGGCGCGTCGCGGCACCGTATTTATTTACGTGGTTGACGAAAGTACCGGGTTTCGCGCTCGCCGAACTGCCGCCAAATCGGTCTCCACTTCACGGCACTTCGGCCGCCTACGCGATCGGAGAGCTGATCGTCACGCTGGCCCGACGTCGCCGGGCGCCCTGTTCATCTGGCGATTCTCGGGCGATGTCTGACCGGGCAAGCCGGACTTGCACCGAGCGCGTAGGCTCTCTCGAAGCAAGCCGATGAAGACCACGCTATCCCGGGTCGGTTCCGGCTCTCACGAACCAACGCACCTGCTGCTTGATGGTGCGCGCCGGTGCGGCTGAGGGCGGAGGCGCGGGACCGATTGGGGCATAGATTTGGACACCGTTCTTGGCCTATCAGTGACGCCGACCACGGTTGGGTGGGTCCTCGCTGAAGGACACGGCGCGGACGGCACCATCCTGGATCACCAGGAGCTGACGTTGCATGCAGGCCATGGCGTCCGCGCCGTGAGTACCGCGGAGCAGATAGTCGACGAGGTGTTGGGAGTCGAGACCGCGGCGGCTGCGAACGAAAACCGTGTGCGTGTCATCGGAGTGACCTGGAACGACGAGGCCGCCGCACAAGCCGCGCTGGTATTGGAGGCGTTGACCGACGCCGGGCTCGACAACGTTGTGCCGATCCGGTTCCTCGATGCCATCGAGACTTTGGCCCAGGCGATCGCGCCGGTCATCGGTTACGAGCAGACCGCGGTTTGCATCCTCGACCATGACTGGACGACCGTCGTCATGGTCGACACGCACGATGGGGAGACCCAGACGGCGACCAAGCAGGTGCGCGGCGGCTTCGACGGTCTGACCCGCTGGCTGACCGGCATGTTCGAACGCAACGGGTGGCAGCCGGGCGGCGTTGTGGTGGTCGGCGCCCACAGCGATATCGATGGGCTCTCCTGGCAACTCGAAAAAACCTTGCCGGTACCGGTTTTCGTGCAATCGATGGCCCAGGTGACCGTCGCTCGGGGAGCGGCGCTGTCCGCGGCTCGCAGCACCGAGTTCACCGACGAGCAGCTGGTGGAGCGCATCAGCGAACCCGTTCCGGCACCCGCTCGCCAGCGGCAGTTGTCCTACGCCGGAGCCGTGACGGCATTGGCGGCCGGTGCGATCACCTTCGTCGGCTCGGTATCACTCGCGGTGGGAATTCACGTTGGTCCGGCCAGCGCCGCCGCACCGAAGCACACCACCCACCCGCCCACTCCACAGATCGCCGAGGCGGTCACGGCCGTCGCACCGCTGCCGGCGGCCCCACCGGCCAAGCCGCCGACCCCGCAGGCGAAACCGACTGCTGGTGAACCGGTTTCGGAGCCGAGGGCTCCGGAAGATGAACCGGGCGCTGGTGGCGATCGAGGGTCAGACGGCGATAGCCGACAGCCCTACTTGACCCGGGTGCTCGAGCACATTCCCGGCGACACCGGCGAACCGGCGGTCGACTCAGCCCCGCATGCGGCCACCGAACCCCAGCCCTGAGTTCGCCCGCCGGCCGACGGCCGGCCGCATTCAATTGCCTCGTGCGTGGACCGCGGAAAACGACAGCGCCACGTCATCGGCGACTTGGACCGATCCCATCAACAGCGAATAGGGCTCGATGCCGTAATCGGACTGACGGACGGTGGATTCGACGGACATCCGCCATGCGTGCCCGAGATCTTCGGTGTGCAACTCGATTACGTGTTCTCGCGAAACCCCGCGGATTTTCAGCGCACCGGTCAGGCGGTACCCGTCGTCAGCCTTCTCGATGGCGTCTGCGGAATAGCTAATTTCGGGAAATCGACTGGCCGCCAATGACTTCAGGGCGTTAGACCGTACCAATGCCTTCTCGGCCCCGGACAGTCCCTTGACACCGCCCTCACTGCGCAACACGTCGAACGAATCGGTCTCGACCGCAAGCACCGCGCTGACCGGACGGGAGTCGGCCCAGGTTACGGTGGCGCGCCAGCGCGTCATCGCGATGGCAAGCCGATGGCCCATCCGTGCCGCCCTGCCGGCAACGCCGGTGTGCAACAACAATTCGCCGTCGGCCGGACCGATCGTCCAGACTGCGCCCTGATCGGAAGTCACCGACCGACTGTGTCACATGGTCAAAACGGTGCGGTAATGCGCCCGACCCTCTTCCAGCGCCGCGTAACCCTGCGCGGCTTGCGACAGCGGGAGTTCCTCGATCCACGCCCGCACACCGGACAAGACGGCGAAATGCATTGTGTCCTCGACGTCCTTCGACGTGCCGGACGGGTGGCCGACAATGCTGATGCCCGGCGTTATCAGCTGCACCGGGCTGATCGGCAGCGGCTCGGGCGTGACCCCGATGGTAACCAGTTCACCCTGGGGCAGGATGCCGCCGACCGTGGCGGCCATGGCCTTCGAATTGCCCGCGGTGGCCAGCACGACCGTCGCACCGCCCAAGGCCTTCAGCGCTTCGGCGGGATCGTTGGCCGTGGAGTCGATGTAATGATGAGCGCCCAGTTTCCGCGCGTCGTCGGCTTTGCCGGTACCCCGGTTGATCGCGATGGTCTCGAAGCCCATCGCCCGGGCGAACTGCACCCCAAGGTGCCCCAGCCCGCCGACACCGAGTATCGCCACCCGATCGCCGGGGAACGCCTTGGTGTGTCGTAAAGCGTTGTAGGTGGTCACACCGGCACATCCCATCGGGGCGGCTTCGGCGTCGGAAAGCTCGGCTGGTATTCGGGCCAGCGCACTGACCGGCACGGTCACCGACTCGGCGTATCCACCGGGATACTGCCAACTAGGCACCTTGCCGTTCTCGCAGTGAATGAAAAGCCCTTTGCGGCATTGATCGCATCGGTTGCAGCAGCCGCCGAACCAGCCGACCGCGACCCGATCACCGACAGCGAAATCCTGGACACCGTCACCGATTTCGGCGATCTTGCCGGCGATTTCATGTCCGGGGGTCAGCGGCCACGACATGCCCGGAAACCCGCCGTTGACGAAGTGCGCGTCGGTGCCACACACACCGCAGGCGGCGACCGTCAGTCGTACCTCACCGCGGCCCGGCGGCGTGGTTTCGGCATCGACCAGCTCCAAAGCTGCGCCGGCGGACGGGACATGGACAGCTCGGTGCGTGGGCATGTTGGTAGCTTGTCAGCCCTGAGCCTGATGCGCGACCGGACATTTCTGCGCACCGTTGGTGTGATAGTCGACCTGCCAGTGCTTGATTCCGTTGAGCCAGCCCGATCGTAGCCGCTCGGGTTTGCCGGCCGATTCCAGATCGGGCATGGCATCGGCGATCGCGTTGAACATCAGGTCGATGGTCATCCGCGCCAGATTGGCCCCGATGCAGTAGTGCGCGCCGGTGCCGCCGAAGCCCACGTGGGGATTGGGATCGCGCAGGATGTTGAACGTGAACGGGTCGTCGAACACTTCTTCGTCGAAATTCGCTGAGCGGTAGACCATTACGACGCGCTGCCCTTTTTTGATCTGCACGCCGGACAGTTCGTAGTCCTCCAGGGCGGTCCGCTGGAACGACGTGACGGGGGTGGCCCACCGGACGATCTCGTCGGCCGTGGTGGCGGGACGCTCTCGCTTGTACAGCTCCCACTGGTCGGGGAAGTCGGTGAAGGCCATCATGCCCTGCGTGATGGAGTTGCGGGTGGTCTCGTTGCCGGCCACCGCCAGCAGGATGACGAAGAAGCCGAACTCGTCGTCGGAGAGCTTGTGCCCGTCGACGTCAGCCTCGATCAACTTGGTGACGATGTCTTCGCCCGGGTTCTGCGCCCGCTCGGCGGCCATCTGCATGGCGTAGGTGATCAGTTCGATCGAGGCGCCCATCGCATCATTGCGGGCGAATTCGGGATCCTGGTCGCCCACCATTTCATTCGACCAATGGAAGAGCTTCATGCGATCTTCCTGCGGCACTCCCAGCAGGCCGGCAATGGCCTGCAGCGGCAGCTCGCACGAAACCTGCTGGACAAAGTCGCCGGCGCCTTGGGCGGCGGCGGCCGCGACGATCTGCCGGGCGCGCTCGTTCAGGTCATCGCGCAGTCGCTCGACGGCACGGGGGGTGAAGCCACGGGAGATGATCTTGCGGAGGTGGGTGTGCTGCGGGGCGTCCATATTGAGTAACACGAACTTGCCGGTCTCCCGCTGTTCCCGCACCGTTCCCTCTTTGTAGCGGGGCAGGGCGGTGTTCTCCAGACTGGAGAACACATCGCTGCGCCGCGAAATCTCTTTGACGTCCTTGTGCTTGGACACCACCCAGAAGCCGCCGTCGTCGAATCCGCCCACGCCGTTGGGCTGCTCGTTCCACCAGATCGGCGCGGTCCGGCGCAATTCCGCCAGCTCTTCCACGGGTAGCCGTTCGGCGTGGATGTCGGGGTCGGTGAAGTCGAACCCGGGAGGCAGATTGGGGACCGGCTTGGCAGTTGGCTCGACGGTTGGCATTGCCCGCTCCTCGATGACGAAGTGGTCTAGTCGTCTTTGTGCAAATAAACCATTGCCGCACCACGGTTGGGAAGCGTTGACACAAGATCGCCGAGGACAAATTGAAACGTGTTCCTCGTTCTGGGGCCCCGCGGCCGATACGGTCTTGTGGCTGACCGCCCGACCGATATGCTTTGGTGCAGGTCATCGGCGACGACAGGCGGGGTAGCACATGATTCGGCAACTGCTCAGCGCCGCTTCGATAGCGGGCATCACGATCGGCTTGGCACCGTGCGCGGCTGCCGGTTACGACGGCGACGTGCCGGGCATGAACTATCAGGCGTCACTGGGCGCGCCGTGCGACAACTACGAGCGCTTCATCTTCGGACGAGGCCCGAGCGGCCAGGCCGAGGCCTGTCACTTCCCGCCGCCGAATCAGTTCCCGGCGGCCACCACCGGATATTGGGTGGCGTCTTACCCGCTGTACGGCGTACAGCAGACCGGTGCCAAATGCCCTGGCTCGCAAGCTGCGGCGCAGACTCCGGACGGGCTTCCCATGTTGTGTTTGGGAGCCCAGGGGTGGCAACCCGGATGGTTCACCGGGGCAGGGTTTTTCCCGCCCAGCGGATAAGCGGTGCAGTCATGAAACGTAGTGAGCCCGCCGAACTTCCCGTTCCCCGCTGGCTACGTTTCGTGCTGGCCTCCGATCGCGCCGGGTCGGCGTGGTACATCGGCAGCGGATTTTTCTTCGCGCCGGTGCTCGCCGTGCTCTCACCATGGCCCACGGTCACCGCCGTGCTGTGGGGCGTCATCGCACTGGCCGGGTTATGGCTGGGGTTGCTGGGCATTGCGATGGCCATCGGCCTGGCCCGAATAATGCGCTCCGGGACCGAAATTCCCGAGGACTACTGGCGTTCCCTGGTTCACTACCAGAACACAATGCCGACGAGAAATGGCCACTGAGGCCGTCTAGAGTCAAAGCGACCGCCTGCAACAAAAGGAGACTCGAGATGGCCTTCAATGCCAGGGATGCAGTCGACGCGGTGAGGGACATCGCGACCAACGCCGTCGAGAAAGCCTCCGACATCGTCGAACACGCCGGTGACATCATTCGCGGCGACATCGCCGGTGGTGCCAGCGGCATCGTTCAGAATTCGATCGACATCGGCACCTACGCGGTGGACCGGACCAAGGAAGTGTTCACCGGCCACGACGAGGTCGACGACGTCTAGACGCGACGCCTCGGCAGTTAAACCGAGGCAGCCTCGTTGAGCTCGTCCAGCCGGTTGGTGGCTTCCAGGTACTCCTGCACCCAGCGCTCGATGACCGTTGAGGTCTTCTCCACCTTGGTGAACTGGCCGACCACCTGACCGACCGGGTTGAACGCCACGTCGACGGATTCATTGGGGTACCTGTTGGTGGCCCGCACGGCCATGCCGGAAACCATGTACTGCAACGGCATTCCGAGTGGCTTCGGGTTGTCCGGCGCCTCCCATGCCTCGGTCCAGTCGTTGCGCAGCATGCGGGCCGGCTTGCCGGTGAACGAGCGGCTGCGGACGGTGTCGCGGCTGCCGGCTTTGACGTAGGCCTGCTGCTGGACCGGTGTGTTCGAAGATTCCTCGACCATCAACCACTGCGATCCGGTCCACGCGCCTTGCGCACCGAGCGCCAGTGCGGCGGCGATCTGCTCGCCGCTGCCGATACCGCCGGCGGCCAGCACCGGAATCGGGGCGACCTCCTTGACGACCTGCGGCCACAGCACGATGGAGCCCACCTCGCCGCAGTGTCCACCGGCCTCGCCGCCCTGGGCGATGATGATGTCGACGCCCGCGTCGGCGTGCTTGCGAGCCTGCGAGGGGGAGCCACACAGCGCGGCGACCTTGAGCCCGGCGTCGTGGATGTGCTTGATCATGTCGGCCGGCGGGGTGCCCAGCGCGTTGGCGATCATCTTCACTTTCGGGTGCTTGAGCGCCACCTCGACCTGGGGTGTGGCCGTCGCCTCGGTCCAGCCGAGGAGCTGCAGGCTGTCACTGTCGCTGTCCTCGACCGGCACACCGTGATCGGCGAGGATCTTCTTGCCGAAGTCGAGATGCTCTTGCGGCACCATCTTGCGCAGCGTGTCTGCCAGCTCCTCCGCGGACAGGTGGGAGTCCATGCCTTCGTACTTGTTCGGGATCACGATGTCGACGCCGTAGGGGTGGTCGCCGATATTCTCGTCAATCCAGTTGAGTTCGATCTCCAGCTGCTCGGGCGTGAAGCCGACCGCTCCGAGCACGCCGAACCCCCCGGCCTTGCTGACCGCCACGACGACGTCGCGGCAGTGGGTGAAGGCGAAGATCGGGAACTCGATACCGAGTTCGTCGCAGATAGGGGTGTGCATTACAACTCCTGGGAGCTCGCCGAATTGGAACGTGTTCTAGTTTAGTACGGAGCGCACTGACGTGGCCAGCGGGTCCTGACCTGCACTTCCTCACTACGACCCGTCACCGAAGTCAGATGGCGGTGCTATTCGCCACCCAGAGGACGAGAAACACGAGTATGCAGGCGGCGCCCAGCAGATGATCGCGGCAGACCGACCGCGCCAGGCGCGTTTGCTCGGATGGACTGTCCGCGCGATGGCCAAGTCTCACCGCATCGGGAACCGTGTGCGTCAACGCCAGCATGGTCGGGATGCCCACCAGCGGGGCCGAGGTCACCAAGAGCCAGCCCGGGTCGTGTCCGCGGGCCGCCTGCAGTACCAGCGTTCCCAATAGGGTGAGCATGACGAGCGCGATCAGGCGGCCCATCGGCCGAGACGTGGTGGTCGCGCGGTGGTAGTACGCCGCGATGGAGGCGAGCACCGTCTCAGGCAATTCAGGCGTGGCCTTCCGGTAACGCAGAACTTGGACGTCGAAGATCAAGTCCATCCACAAGACGGCGAACAGGAACCCGCCGCAGGCCATGAGCAACGAGGCCATGGCACTCACCCACCTCTGAGTCATCCCGGGCACCGCGCCGAGCGCCGTTGCCACTTGGACCCATTGTTCTCGGCGACGCAATAGGCGGCCGGCCGCCGGTGACCGCCGCCGCGCGGCCCTTGGCTGAAATCACTTGTGCCACTTTAGTTTCAGTGGTCTCGGTGGGATGCTTCTTGTCGGCGGCGGGGCATAGTATTCGAACATGCATTCGATCGATCGTGAGGAGTTGCAGGACACGTCGACGCGTTGCGTGCCGCCGTCTCCCGCTTCTGCGCGCGTTCGTATGCGACTCTGACCAACCCGGAGCGGTTGCAGATGCTGGAGATATTCGAGTGCGAGATGCGCCGACTGCAAAGGCCAAGTCATGAACTGATCAATCAGCTCGGCGAGCAAGCGGATGCGACCGAGTTAGGCGGCAAGTTGTCCTGGGCGTTGGCCGAACGGCTGCACATCACTCTCGCGCCGACGCCGGTCGCCGCATCGCCGAGGCGGCCGATCTGGGGCCGCGTCGAGCGTTGACCGGCGAACCGTTGCCGCCGCTGTTGTCGGCCACCGCGGCGGCCCAGCAGGACGGGGCGATCGGGACTGATCACGTGGCGGTGATCCGGCGGTTCTTCCACCAGTTGCGCGAGTCCGTCGACGTCGAGACCTGTGCGCACGCCGAACAGCATCTGGCGATCAAGGCGACCGAGTTTCGGCCAGAGCAGTTCGCCAAGCTAGCCCGGCGTCTGATGGATTGCCTCAACCCCGATGGCAGCTACACCGATGCCGATCGGGCGCGAATGCGCGGGCTGGTGCTCGGCACCCAGCAGGCCGACGGCATGTCGCGGCTGAGTGGGTGGTTGACGCCAGAGGCGCGTGCCGGCTGGGAGGCAGTGCTGGCCAAGCTCGCCGCCCCCGGCATGTGCAACCCCGCCGACGAGCAGCCGGTCATCGACGGCGCCCCGTCCGAAGACGCGGTGCACCGCGACACCCGCAGCGCCGCCCAGCGCAACCACGACGGCCTCAACGCCGCGCTGCGCGCGATACTGGCCAGCGGACAACTGGGCCAGCACAACGGCTTACCGGCATCCATCATCGTCACCACCACGCTGCGCGATCTCGAACGCACCACCGGCAAGGGCCTCACCGGCGGCGGCACCGTGCTACCGATGCCGGATGTGATCCGGCTGGCCCGCCACGCCCATCATTACCTGGCCATCTTCAACAAGGGCAAAGCGCTGGCGTTGTATCACACCAGGCGCCTGGCCTCACCCGGGCAGCGAATTGTGTTGTACGCCAAGGACCGCGGGTGTACCGCACCAGGTTGCGACGTGTCGGGTTACTACTGCGAAGTCCACCACGTCCAAGACTGGGCGCACACCCACCGCACCGACATCGACCAACTCACTCTGGCCTGTGGACCCGACCACCGACTCCTCGACAAAGGTTGGACCACTCGAAAACGCGCCAACGGCGACACCGACTGGATCCCGCCACCACACCTCGACCGCGGGCAAACCCGCGTGAACACCTTCCACCACCCCGAAAAACTCCTGGCGGACGAAGCCGACGAAGACGACGGGCCGCCGATGACCGAGCGGCCGATCTCTTGATCCGGTGCCGAACCAACGGGTACCGTGGTGCTGCCAATTACGAAACGGATCGTAGCGTAATTGGTTTCCAAACCATCGAGAGGAATCGGCTTGATGCGCAGCCGCTACGCCGGCGATCCCTTCACCACATCCAACTCCGAGATCGCCGCCGCGCTAGAGGATGTCAGCATTCCCACGCTGTTGCTCTCACTCGTCCACATCACCGGCGACCCACGTTTCATCCGCGACTTCAAGCAGATGGGCATCTTCCTCAACGAGGTCCAGGGGTTCATGTCGGAGGAGGACAAGGCGCGAGCCCGCGCCGAGGCCTTGTCGGTGATCACCGAGTATCGAGACCGCGGCTGCCCAGAACCGCCGCCGCTGAGCCCGGAACTGATCAGGGAAATGATCGACTGGGCGGCGTGTGAACACGTTCCCGACGACTACCTGCCGCTGGTTTCTGAAGAACTCGATCTCGACGGCGTCGATCCCCGACGCCCCGCGGCGTTGCCGGCGCAGCGCGCCGCCGAACTTCCGGTGTTGGTCATCGGCTGCGGCGAATCGGGCATCCTCGCCGGCATCCGGCTCAAGCAGGCCAACGTCCCGTTCACCATCATCGAGAAGAACGCGGGACCCGGCGGAACCTGGTGGGAGAACAGGTATCCCGGCGCGCGAGTGGATGTGGCAAACCACTTCTACTGCTACAGCTTCGAACCCAACAACGACTGGACGCATTTCTTCGCCGAGCAATACGAGCTGCAGGACTACTTCACCAAGGTCATCGACAAACACCACCTGGCCGAGCATGTGCAGTGGCAGACAGAGGTTCTCGCGGCCGAATGGAACGACGACGACGGCACGTGGAGCGTTTCACTGCGCTCGACGCACGGCCAGACGACCACCACGCGCGCCCGAGCGATCATCACCGCGGTGGGCCAGTTGAACCGACCCCTGCTTCCCGCCTTCGACGGAGCGGACACCTTCGAAGGACCGTCGTTCCACTCGGCGGCTTGGGATCACACCGTCGACCTGAAAGGCAAGCGGGTTGCTATGGTCGGCGCCGGTGCCAGTGGCTTCCAGATCGCCCCCGCCATCGCCGAGGACGTGGACCGACTCACGGTGTTCCAGCGGACCGCGCAGTGGATGTTCCCCAATCCGATGTATCACGACGAGGTCGGTGACGGCGTGCGCTGGGCGATGCGCCATCTTCCGTTCTACGGCAGGTGGTACCGCTTCCTGGTGCTGTGGCCCGGCTCGGACAAAGGGCTGGACGCCGCCGAAGGCGACCCGAACTACGCCGACCAGGATCACGCGGTCAGCGACATCAACGCCGCCGCCCACATGATGTTTTCCCAATGGATCACCAGCCAGGTCAGCGAGGATTCCGAGTTGTTGGCCAAGGTGATGCCCGACTATCCGGCATGCGGCAAGCGGACCCTGCAGGACAACGGCAGTTGGTTGCGAACCCTGCAGCGCGACAATGTCGAGTTGGTGCGCACGCCTATCGAGAAGATCACACCACACGGCATCGTCACCGACGACGGCGTGACTCATGACGCGGATGTCATCGTTTATGCCACCGGTTTTCGGCACACCGACGTGCTATGGCCGATGAAAGTCACCGGCCGAAACGGAACCGATCTGCATGAAATGTGGGGGAGCCGGCCTTATGCGTACCTCGGCATCACCGTTCCGGAATTCCCGAATTTCTTCATCGTCTACGGGCCCGGGACTCACCTGGCCCACGGCGGCAGCCTGATCTTCCAGTCCGAGCTGCAGATGCGCTACGTCGACCAGTGTCTGGCGCGACTGACCGAGGCCAACGTGCATTCGATCGAGCCGAAACCCGAAGCCGCCACCGATTGGCACCGGCGGACGCAGACGCAGATCAAGAAGATGGTGTGGTCGCATCCGGCGGTCAAGCACTCGTATTTCAAGAACGCCGACGGGGAAATCCACACCGTAAGCCCGTGGCGTCTCAACGAATATTGGTCGGCGGTGCGCGAGCCGGACTGGTCACAGTTTTTAGTGCGAACGAAAGATCCAGCGCAACAAGGAAAGTGAGCACGCCACTATGCGCACCGTAGTCGTCGATGGGCCCCGCAGCATCCGGGTCGACACCCGTCCCGACCCAGCCCTTCCCGGGCCGGACGGGGCGATCGTCGAGGTGAGCGCCGCCGGTATCTGCGGATCCGACTTGCACTTCTACGAGGCCGATTTTCCGATGCTGGATCCGATCGCGCTCGGCCACGAAGCCATCGGCACCGTGGTCGAAGCCGGGCCGCAGGTGCGCAATATCAAAGTCGGCGATCAGGTCATGGTGTCGTCGGTGACCGGATGCGGCGCCTGCGCGGGATGCGCCACTCGCGATCCGGTGATGTGTCACTCCGGCTTTCAGATCTTCGGCGGCGGCGTGCTCGGCGGCGCGCAGGCCGACCTGCTCGCGGTGCCCGCCGCCGATTTTCAGCTGCTGAAGATGCCCGAAGGAATCAGCACCGAGCAGGCGCTGCTGCTCACCGACAACCTGGCCACCGGCTGGGCCGCGGCGCAGCGGGCCGACATCCCCTTCGGCGGCACGGTGGCGGTCATCGGCCTGGGTGCGGTTGGCTTGTGCTCGCTACGCAGCGCTCTTTTTCAGGGTGCGGCAACGGTTTTCGCTGTCGACCAGGTCGAGGGCCGGTTGGAGCGGGCCGCCCGCTGGGGAGCGACGCCCATCAAAGCGCCCGCGCTCGAGGCCATCCTCGCCGCCACCGACGGCCGCGGCGCCGATGCGGTGATCGACGCCGTCGCCACCGATGCCTCCCTGACCGAGGCGCTCAACGCCGTACGGCCCGGCGGCACCGTCTCCGTTGTGGGCGTGCATGATATGAATCCGTTTCCCCTCAACGCACTGGGTTGCCTGATTCGCAGCATCACGCTGCGGATGACCACCGCCCCGGTGCAGCGCACCTGGCCGGAATTGATCCCGCTGCTGCAGTCGGGCCGGCTTGACGTGGACGGCATCTTCACCAGCACAATGCCTTTGGACCAGGCGGCCCAAGGTTACGCGACCGCGGAGTCACGGTCGGGCGACGACGTGAAGGTCCTGCTGAAGCCCTAGGTCGTCACCGGGTGGCGGTGATGTATTGGGACCGCATGAAGCTGTCGATCTTCACGTCGACCTCCGGTGGGGTCATGCCGTAGCCCGCTTGTAGATCCAGTGTGTTGCGGACGGGTTCAACGGCCCATCCGTGGGCGGTCAGCCACTCCGCGGGATCGGACTGCGGCTCATAGGTCAGCGCCGAAAAGTCCACATTGCCGGACACATTGACGCCCGGGTGATTGGCCTCTAAGGCGTTGAGCTGGTCGTGATCGAGTCGCGATCCCAGCGCGCCGATGGCGATCCGGCTGCCCGGTGCACTGAGCCCGCTGATCCGGGTGAACAGCGCGTGTTGGGCCTCATCGGTCAGGTAGGGCAGTAGCCCCTCGACCGACCAGGCGCTGGGGCTCTCCACATCAAACCCGGCCGCTTCCAACGGACGCGACCAGTCGGTGCGCAGATCGGCGGCGACCTCGATGCGGCTAGCCTTCGGGGCAGCGCCCCGATCTGCGAGCACCCGGGCCTTGAATTCGAGAACCTTCGGCAGATCGACTTCGAAGACCCTTGTGCCTTCAGGCCATTGGAGCCGATACGCGCGCGAGTCCAGGCCGGCGGCGACGATCACCGCCTGCCGGATGCCCGCGGAGACCGCAGCTTCGAAGAAGTCGTCGAAGAAGCGGGTCTGCACACCGTACAGCCGCGGGAAGGCCATCTCATCGTCGGAGGAACCCGGGTTGGCAAGCACGCCCGCCAAATACGGGTCTTGCGAGGCGGCGATGAAGTCCTTCGCGAATTCGTCGCGGACCAACGGTTGCGGGCTCACCGCATGCAGCGCCCGCCACCCGGCCACCAGCAGCGCGGTATACCCGACGCTGCTGGCGATGTCCCAGTTGTCGTCGTCGGAACGGAGCGATCCGAATTCGGGTGTCGTGCTCATGCCTGCCTACCCCTCCCGTCGACATCGACCATCACCAGCCGACATTCCACGGTACCTCCCGGTGCTGGCCTCAAAGTTCCAAGAACACCGTGACAGGACCGTCGTTCACCAGCTCGACCTGCATGTTCGTCCCGAACACACCGGTCTGCACCTGCGCACCGAGCCGCTGCAAGGTGTCGGCGAACTCCGTTACCAGCGGCTCGGCGAGCGACCCCGGAGCGGCCGCATTCCAGGACGGGCGCCGGCCCTTGGCGGTGTCGGCGTACAGGGTGAACTGACTGACCACCAGGATGGGGGCGTCGACGTCGGCCGCCGAGCGTTCGTCGGCGAGAATCCTTAGATTCCAGAGCTTCTCAGCGAGTCGCCGTGCCTTGTCTTCGTCGTCGCTGTGGGTGACGCCGACGAATGCCAACAGGCCCTGGCCGTCCGGATCGATTGCGCCGACCACTGTGCCCTGCACCGAAACCGTCGCCGACGAGACCCGTTGCACCAACACCCGCATGGGCCTCGATGGTGCCAGACCGGCTCCGGGGTGGTTGGGTACGCTCGTTGAGTGTCTGTACTCGTCGCGTTTTCCGTCACCCCGATGGGGGTGGGCGAAGGTGTCGGGGAGATTGTCGCCGAAGCGGTCCGGGTGGTTCGCGAATCCGGGCTGCCCAACAAGACGGACTCGATGTTCACCGTGATCGAAGGCGAAACCTGGGCCGAAGTCATGGCCGTGGTGCAGCGCGCGGTTGAGGCCGTGGCGGCCCGGGCACCCAGGGTCAGCACGGTGATCAAGGCGGACTGGCGGGCCGGGACCAGCGACGCGATGACGCAGAAGGTCGCCACCGTCGAGCGTTACCTCGCCGAAAGCTAGCCGGCCACCGCGCGGTGAAACGCCCGCTCGGCCGCATCGCCGTGCACGGCGAACACCACCTTGCGCAGCGAACTCGGTTGGTGCTGCCGAACGGCATCGACCATCAGCCGCGCCGCCTCGTCAAGTGGGAAGCCGCCCACGCCGGTGCCGAAGGCCACCAGCCCGAGCGAGCGGCAGCCGAGTTCGTCGGCCTTGCGCAGCGTCGAGGCCGTGGCGGCTGCGATGATGTCGGCCGAAGTCGGCCCGCCGAGTTCCATGGTCGCCGCGTGGATGACGTAACGCGCCGGCATCTGGCCCGCCGTGGTCTCGACCGCTTCGCCGAGCCCGATCGGCGCCTTATGCGTGGATTCGCGCTGCACTTCCGGCCCGCCCGCACGTGAGATGGCCGCAGCGACACCGCCGCCGTGGCGCAACTGCGTGTTGGCGGCGTTGGTGATCGCGTCGAGTTCGAGCCTGGTGACGTCAGCCTGAATCACTTCTAACTCGATCATCGCCTCATTGTCCCCGTATCCCCATGCGTAGGCTCATGGCGGTGAGCGCACGCGCAGGCATCGTTGTCACCGGAACCGAAGTTCTCACCGGACGAATCCAAGATGCGAACGGTCCTTGGATCGCCGATCGTCTCCTGGAGCTGGGGGTCGAGCTGGCCCACATCACGATCTGCGGTGACCGTCCGGCCGACATCGAAGCGCAGCTCCGATTCCTGGCCGATCAGGGGGTGGACCTGATCGTCACCAGCGGCGGCTTAGGGCCGACGGCCGACGATATGACCGTCGAGGTGGTGGCACGCTTCTGTGAACGCGAGCTGGTGCTGGATGCCGAGGTCGAGGAGAAGATCGCCAACATTCTCAAGAAGCTGATGGCACGCAACCCCGCATTCCAATCCGCCTTGGATCCGGGCACTTTCGAATCGCTGCGAGCCGCCAATCGCAAGCAGGCGATGATCCCCGCGGGAGCGCAGGTGCTCGACCCGGTCGGTACCGCGCCCGGTGTCGTCGTGCCGGGCAAGCCCACGGTGATCGTGCTGCCTGGGCCGCCACGCGAGTTGCAGCCGATGTGGCACACGGCCATCGAGACACCTGCGGCGCAGCAGGCGATCGCCGGCCGCACCGTCTACCGACAGGAGATGCTGCGCATGTTCGGACTGCCGGAGTCGGGGCTGGCCGAAACATTGCGCGACGCGGAACAGGCCGTCCCCGGCTTCGGGGAACTCGAAATCACCACCTGCCTGCGGCGCGGGGAGATCGAGATGGTCACCCGCTACGAGCCGGACGCCGCCGACGCCTACGCCCAGCTTGTCAAGCTGCTGCGGGAGAAGCACGGACATCAGCTGTACTCCGACGACGGCTCGCGCGTCGATGACCTCGTTGCGCAACTGTTGGCCGGCCACCGGATCGCGACGGCTGAGTCCTGCACGGCGGGGCTGCTGGCAGCGCGGCTGACCGACCGGCCCGGATCGTCGGATTACGTGGCCGGCGGTGTGGTGTCCTATTCGAACGAGGCAAAGGTGGAGCTGCTCGGGGTCGACCCGGCGCTGATCGAGGCGCACGGCGCGGTCTCCGAACCGGTGGCCGAGGCGATGGCCGCGGGTGCGCTGTCGCGCTTTTCGGCCGACGTCGCCGTCGCGATCACCGGCGTCGCCGGCCCGGGTGGCGGTACCGAAGAAAAGCCGGTGGGCACAGTCTGTTTCAGCGTGGTGGCCGACGGCCGCACGGACACCCGCACCCTGCGACTTCCCGGTAACCGCTCGGACATCCGGGAACGCTCGACCACAGTGGCCATGCATCTGCTACGGCGCCTCTTGGGCGACGCCGACTAGCGTCACGTCATTTCGGTTGCAAGGAAAGCGGTTTCGGTGGTGCCGAACCGGACCCCGGTGGCGTCCTTGCCGATCAGTGTCAGCACCGTGACCGTGATCAACACCGGCACGATGGTCGCCGCCAACGCAAACGGGTAGCCGTGCGACTCGGCGAGACGTTCCTGGATCGGCAAATTGAACGCCGCCAACAGGTTACCCAGTTGGTAGGTCACGCCGGGGTAGAAGCCTCGGATGGCGTCCGGGGACATCTCGGTGAGGTGGGCGGGAATCACGCCCCACGCGCCCTGCACGAAGAGCTGCATCAGGAACGAACCCAGACACAGCATCGCCGCGCTGCGCGAGTAAGCGAACAACGGGACGATCGGCAGCGCCAGAACCGCACAGAAGGCCACCGTGTAGCGGCGGCCGAATCGCTGCGACAAGGTGCCGAAGACCAGGCCGCCGATGATGGCACCGACGTTGTAGACCACCACGATCCACTTGACCGTCGTGCTGGACAGGGCGGCGCCGTGGTTGGTGTGCGCCCCCAGGAAGGTGGGATAGACATCCTGCGTGCCGTGGCTCATCCAGTTGAAGGCCGTCATCAGCAACACCAGGTAGATGAACCGTCGGATGATCGCGCCACTGCGCAGCACGTCGCGGATTCGGGTGCTGGTGAGTTTCATCTGGTCCTGCGCGGCTTCCCAGACTTCGGATTCCTGCACCCGATACCGGATGACCAGGCTGATCAGGGCGGGGATGATGCTCAGACCGAACAACCACCGCCACGACAGCCCCAGCCAATCGATCACCACCAACGAGGCGACACTCGCCAGCAGGTAGCCGAACGCGTAACCCTCCTGCAGCAGCCCGGAAAAGAACCCGCGTCGCTCCACCGGAACCTTCTCCATGGCCAGTGCGGCACCGAGTCCCCATTCACCGCCCATGCCGATGCCGTAGAGCAGTCGCAGGATGACCAGCACGGTGAAGTTCGGCGCGAACGCGCACAGGAAACCCACCACGGAATAGAACATGACGTCGACCATCAGCGGCAGCCGCCTGCCGACCCGGTCGGCCCAGAGCCCGAAGAGCAGTGCGCCGACGGGACGCATGATCAGGGTGGCCGTGGTGACGAATGCGACCTCCGCCTTGCTGATGTGAAACGTCTTGGCGATGTCGGCGTAGACGAGCACCACGATGAAGTAATCGAAGGCGTCCATCGTCCAGCCCAGTAGTGCCGCGATGAAGGAGTTCCGCTGATCGGAGGTCAACCTCTTTTGAGGACTTTGAGTGGTCACGTCAGCATCGTGGCCTATGCAACGCGATGGCGCGACCTGTTCCGCCGTCCGCGCGCCGGGAGTAAGTTCCGGATACATGCGGATCATCGACGCCGACGGGCACGTGGCCGAGAATTCCTCGCTGGCAGTCGAAGCGATCAAACGATGGCCGGAGCATGTCAAACCCAGCGCGGATGGCCGGTTGGGGTTGACGCTCGAAGGCCGCAACTATCCCGAGGACACGGGTCCTGGTGCGGGTTGCCCACCCGAGCATGGGATCAGCAAGGCTCCCGACATCAATTGCCGCTCACCCGAGGGCGTGCTGGGGGATGCGGATCGCGATCACATCGACACGATGGTGCTGTATCCGAGCATGGGGCTGTGCGCCCCGAGCCTCGAGGATCCCGACTTCGCCGCGGGGTTCTCTCGGCTGTACAACCAGTGGATCGCTGACTACTGCGCCTCGTCCGGTGGCCGGTTGCGCGGAGTCGCCGTCACCCCGATCGAGCACGGCCGAGCGGCCATCGACGTGATGACCGAAGCCAAAGAGCTTGGGCTGGTTGCTGTTTTGGTGCCGCCGGCGCTCAAGAGCCGCAACCTCGATCACCCCGACCTCGACCCGTTCTACGCCGCGGCCGTCGACCTCGGCATGCCACTGGGCGTGCACGGCGCCCCGGGCATCCATCTGCCCAAGATCGGTGTGGACCGTTTCACGAATTACATTCAGGTGCACTGCATCAGTTTTCCCTTTGATCAGATGACCGCGATGACCGCGATGGTCTCCGGCGGCGTGTTCGAGCGCCACCCACAGTTACGGGTCGCCTTCCTCGAAGCGGGCGCGGGCTGGGTCCCGTTCTTCATCGATCGACTGCACGAGCATTACGAAAAGCGCGGCGACTGGGTGGAGCGCGGCTGGCGGCGCGATCCGCACGACTATCTGGCCGCGGGCAATATCTGGGTGACGTGCGAGCCGGAAGAACCCATCCTGCCCGGCGTAATCGACGTGCTGGGCGACGATTTCATCATGTTCGCCAGTGACTACCCGCACTGGGACGGCGAGTGGCCGGAGAGCACCAAGCACCTGCGGACCCGAACCGATATCAGCGAGGGCAGCCGGGAAAAGATCGGCGGGCTGAACGCGCAGCGCTTCTACAACCTGAATTGAGAGTGACTTTTACCCCTTACCTCCTCGGGTGACGAAGTGGCAGGATTTTCGGGCATGGGCCCATTTTTGCTACGCGCCGCGTTGACCGGACTGGCGTTGTGGATCGTCACCCTTTTCGTGCACGGCCTGAGGTTCGTGGGCGGCGACACGAAGCTGGAGCGGGTCGGCATCATCTTCGTCGTCGCGGTGATTTTCGGTTTGGTCAACGCGTTCATCAAGCCGGTCGTGCAGATCTTGGCGATCCCGCTCTACATCCTGACGCTGGGCCTGTTCCACATCGTCATCAATGCGCTGATGCTGTGGCTCACGGCGTGGATCACCGAGCACACCACGCACTGGGGACTGCAGATCGACCATTTCTGGTGGACGGCGATTTGGGCGGCGATCGTACTTTCGATCGTTAGTTGGTTGCTGTCCTTGGTGATTCGGCGTGCCGGCGCCTGACGTCAGTCCCCGCCGACCAGGCTCACCACATCACGCGCGCAACCCCAGGACAAGGTGACACCGTTGCCGCCGTGGCCGTAATTGTGGATGCAGCGGGCTTGCCCCAGTGGCTCGGCTTCCACCCGCACCGACGGCCGGTCGGGACGCAGTCCGGTGATGACCTCGATCACCTCGGCGTCGTGAAGTCGCGGCTCGACGCGGCGGCAGCGTTGCAGGATGCGCTCGGTCACCTCGGGGTCAGCCGTGGTGTCCCAGCGGTCGGGGATGCTGATGCCGCCGCAGACCACCCGTTGTGGGTGGGGAAAGTAACAGGTCCATTCCGGGCCGCTGTTCAGTTCTAGGAATAGTTGTTGCAGACCGGGATTGGACAGCACGACGTGCTGGCCGAATAACGGCCGCACGCTGTGGTCACCGGTCAGCGCGCCCGCGGCGAGGCCGGCGCAGTTCACCACGATCGGCGCGTCGTCGGCGGCCTCGTCCAGGGATCGCACGGGGCGCTCCTCGATTTCGCAGCCGGCCGCCATCAGCCGGCGGGTCAGGTAACCGAGATAGTGCGGCATGTCGATCATCGGCACTGTCGCACGAAATCCGCTTCCGAATCCGTCGGGCAGGTCGGCCGGATCGGCCGGCCGCAACTCGGGGATCAGCGCCGCCGCCGACGACATCGCCTCTGCCGCGGTCAGCTCACCGACGGCCAGCGCGGGCGCCAAAAGCACACCCGAATCCGGATCCTGGGCGAGGTCGGTGAACACGTGGAGCGAGTGCGCGGTCCAACCGAGTGTCTCGGCCGCGCGTTCAGCGGGCCGCGGGGGAGTCCAGACAGCGCCCGCCACCGCCGAGGTGGTCTGCTTCATCGTCGCCGCCGCCCAGACCCGTACCGGCCAGCCCGCCTCCGCCAGGCAGATGGCCGAGGTCAATCCGCTGACGCCGGCGCCGATGACGACAATCTGCTGCTTGCGTGCCACGGCGCCACCGTAGCGAAAAGCAGCCGGCCGTGGGTGCGACGGGCGCCTAGGCGCCGATCAGGAATGCGCCGCCTGCGGGGCCGGCGGAGCCGCCGGCGGCTGGGAAGGCGGCGAGGCCGGTCGTGGGTTGTTGCCGCCCATCAACCCATTGAGGATGCCGAGTGTGCCCTGCACACCCGCGGGCGGCGCCGACGGCGGCAGAGCAGCGTCGGGAGTCAGCTGCCACGGCTGACAGCCCGAGGTCTTGAACGCTTTGTCGCCAGGATCGATCTGCACCACCTGGGGTTTTTTGGACATGGCGTTGTCAATGAT
>NZ_LZKU01000209.1 GCF_001672975.1 Mycobacterium sp. 1465703.0 | reverse complement strand
AAGTGGTACTGCATTGCCATTTCGGCCAAACGGCCAAGGCATAATGGCCCGCATGCCCGACTTGAGCCGACGCGCGCTGCTCGGCCTCGGCGCCGGCGCAGCTCTCGGGGCCGTCGGCGTCTACGGGGTTGACAACCTGTTAGAGCCCCGCGCATCTCACGCTGCCCCGGTGTCGACGGCCAGTACTCAGCTGCCGTTGGCGCCCGCGCCGAGCGTGCCGCGCGATCCGGCTCCTCCGGCGGCGGCCGCGCCCACCATGGTGACCGGTTCCTTCGTTTCCGAGGCGCGCGGCGGCGTGAGTACCAACTGGGCTATCGCTCGTCCGCCGGGACAAACCAAGCCGCTGCGAACGGTTATCGCGCTGCACGGCAAGGGCAGTGACGCGTCCACGGTGATGGCCGGCGGTGTCGAACAGGGTCTGGCGCAGGCCGTCGACGCGGGGTTGCCGCCGTTCGCGGTGGTCGCCGTTGACGGCGGTGGCGGATATTGGCACAAGCGTTCTTCCGGGGAGGACAGTGGCGCCATGGTGCTCAACGAGCTCATCCCGCTGCTGGGCAATCAGAATCTGGACACCTCACGGGTGGCGTTCTTGGGTTGGTCCATGGGGGGCTACGGCGCATTGCTGCTGGGCGGCCGGCTGGGGTCGGGCCGCACCGCGGCGATCTGCGCGGTGAGTCCGGCACTGTGGATGTCCTCCGGCGCGACCGCACCGGGAGCTTTCGACGGGCCGGACGACTTCGCGGCAAATTCGGTGTTCGGCATGCCCGCGCTGGCCTCGATCCCCATCCGGATCGACTGCGGCAACAGCGATCCGTTTTACGCTGCGACAAAGCAATTCATCGCACAGCTGCCCAATCCGCCGGCCGGCGGCTTCTCACCGGGTGGCCACGATGCAGCGTTTTGGAGCTCACAGTTGCCGGCCGAGCTGACCTGGATGGCGCCGCTGCTCACGGCGTGAGGACGCCTCGAGCGGCACGTCAGGGCGGCGAAGGGAGCTCAGTGTCCCACCGCCGTTACGCTCGGGGAGGTGAGCACGCCTTTCGAGTGGAACTTCCCGTACGCCTGGCCGCGCAAGCCCCTCCTGGCGGAAAACGTTGTGTGCACATCGCAACCGCTTGCCGCCCAAGCCGGCTTGCGCATGCTCGCCCAGGGGGGCAGCGCGGTGGACGCGGCCATCGCCACGGCCATCACCCTGACAATCGTGGAGCCGGTATCCAACGGCATCGGTTCGGACGCCTTCGCCATCGTGTGGGATGGCAAGCAATTGCACGGGCTGAACGCCTCGGGCCGCTCGCCTGCCGCATGGACGCCGGAATACTTTGACGGCAAGGGTGTTCCGGCCCTCGGCTGGAATTCGGTGACCGTGCCGGGCGCGGTGTCGGCGTGGACGGAACTGCATGCCAAGTTCGGCAAGCTACCGTTCGAGCGGCTCTTCGAACCGGCAATAGCCTATGGCCGCAATGGATTTCTTGTTTCGCCGACGGTCGCGGAGCAGTGGGCCGCGCAGGTGCCGTTGTTCAAAGACCAGCCCGGTTTCGCCGACGCGTTTCTACCCGGCGGGCGAGCACCGAGAGCCGGTGAGCGATTCCGGTTCCCGGATCACGCCGCTACCCTCGAGACGATCGCCGCAACCGGCGGCGAGGCGTTCTATCGCGGGGACCTGGCCGCCAAACTCGAGGCGCATGCGCTGGACCACGGCGGGGCCATGCGGGGCGGCGACCTCGCGGCCCATCAGGCTGACTGGGTGGGCACGGTCGACGGCGGCTACCGCGGATACACCGTGCACGAGATCCCGCCGAACGGGCAGGGAATCGTCGCACTTATCGCTCTGGGCATCCTGGAGCATTTCGACATGGCTTCGCTGCCCGCCGATTCCGCTGACAGCGTGCACCTGCAGATCGAAGCGGTGAAGCTGGCGTTCGCCGACGCCCAGGCTTATGTCGCCGACATCGAACACATGCCGCTGCGGCCAGAGCGCCTGTTGGACAAGGACTATCTCAAGCCGCGTGCGGCGATGATCGACCGTGCCCGAGCCAAGCCGGCGACCTCCGGGGCACCGGCCGGCGGAACCGTGTACCTGACCGCCGCCGACGCCGCCGGCATGATGGTGTCGATGATCCAGTCGAACTACATGGGTTTCGGATCGGGCGTGGTGGTCCCGGGCACCGGCATCTCGCTGCAAAACCGTGGGGCAAATTTCACTGCGGCTCCCGGACATCCGAATAGCGTGGGCCCACACAAGCGTCCCTACCACACCATCATTCCGGCGTTTGTGACCAAAGACGGAGCACCGGTCATGAGCTTCGGGGTGATGGGCGGAATGATGCAGCCCCAGGGGCATGTGCAGGTGATGGTGCGCATCGCCGATCACCGGCAGAACCCGCAAGCGGCGTGTGACGGCCCGCGGTTCCGGTGGGTAGCGGGGATGCAGGTCAGCTGCGAAAAAGGTTTCCCAGCCGCGACACTCGAGGAGCTGCGCCGTCGCGGACACGATCTGGTTGCCGTCGACGACTACAACCAGTTCGGCAGCTGCCAGGCGATCTGGCGCCTGGAGGGTGGCTACTTCGCCGCCAGCGATCCGCGCCGCGACGGCCAGGCCGCCGCCTTCTAGACGCGGATCTTGCCCTCGGCCGCCAGCTGAGCGATGTCGCTGCGGAAATGACTGCCCGGCAGCCGAATTGAACGAACTACCTGGTAGGCCTCGGCCCGCGCGGCGGCCAGGTCGGCGCCCGTTCCCACCACCGACAGCACTCGACCTCCCGACGAGACGATTTCGCCGTCGTCGCGCCGCGCCGTTCCGGCGTGCAACACCCCGTCAGCTTCCGAGCCGACGATGACGTCTCCCACCCGGGGGCGTCCCGGGTAGCTCTCCGCCGCCACCACCACCGCCACGGCGGCACCGTCGTGCCAGCGCAGCTCGCCGAAGTCCGCCAGGGTGCCGCTGGCCGCCGCGTGTAACAGCTGGCCGAGCGGAGAGTCCAGTAGTGCGAGCACCGCTTGGGTCTCGGGATCGCCGAAGCGACAATTGAATTCGATGACCGCGGGCCCGTTCGAGGTGATCGCAAGCCCGGCATACAGCAATCCGGTGAACGAGCTGCCGCGCGTAACCAGCTCGGCCGCAACGGGTTCGACGATGTTGCTGACCACGTCGCGATACACCTCGTCGGGAAGCCACGGGACCGGCGCATAAGCACCCATACCGCCGGTGTTGGGTCCGCTATCGCCGTCGCCGACACGCTTGAAATCCTGCGCCGGCAGCAGCGGCACCACGGTTTCGCCGTCGACCACACAGAACAGCGACACCTCCGGACCGTCCAGGTAGGACTCGAGAAGCACCGGGTGGCCGGCCTCGAGCAACCCGGCAGCGTGCGCTCGCGCGACACCGCGGTCCGCGGTCACCACCACGCCCTTACCGGCGGCCAGGCGGTCGTCCTTCACCACCCACGCCGCATCCCCCGCCGGAGGGCCGAACCGGTCCAGGGCGGCATCCAAATGCGCGGGGGTGTCGACGATTTCACTGGCCGCGGTGCGTACCCCCGCGGCGGCCATGACCTCTTTGGCGAACGCCTTGGAGCCTTCGATGCGAGCGGCGTCCTTGCTGGGACCGAAACAGGCGATGCCGGCCGATCGCAGTGCGTCGGCTACCCCGAGGACCAGTGGCACCTCGGGACCGATGACCACCAGGTCAGCGCGGACCTCGCGCGCCAGGGTGACGACGTCTTCCGCCGAAGTGATATCGACGTCATGTTGCTCGGCCAGTCGAACCGTGCCCGCGTTGCCGGGCGCGATCGCCAGCCCCGTGACCTGCGGGTCTTTGCGTAGCGCCAACAGCAACGCATGTTCACGGGCACCGGAGCCAATCACCAGGACGCGCACGACAGGTCAGACTAGCCCGGCCAAACGGCTAACGCTCACAGTCCCCGCAATCACAGGATTTTCTCCAGCAACCCCTTCAGGTCGTTACGTTGCGTGGCGGTGAGCCGACCGAGGCGCTTGTCGAACTCGTCGGAGAGCAGCGTCAGACCTTTCCTGACGGCCTGGCGCCCGGCTGGGGTGAGCAGTAGCCGGTGCCGGCGCAGATCGGATGGGTCGATCTCGCGGCGGACGAACCCCGCGGCCTCGAGCCGTTTCAGGTAGAGCGTCACCGTCGCCTTCGGCATGCTCAACGTCGTGGCCAGTTCGGCCGGGTAGGGGTGCTCGTCGATCTCGGCGAGCAAGAAAAGCTCCTTGGACTCGAGGCCCAGCGCGCAGATGTCGGCCTCGGCGCACGAGATGACCGAAAGCAGCACCCGGTAGTTCAATGACCAGATCTTGGCCGCATCGACTGCTGACATCGACTTGCCTGTCGTTCAGCTATGAACTAGTTTTGTTATGAACAATCCCATAAGCGAACAATCTACCAGGAAGTGGGCAACATGCCGCTGGATCAATACGTGACACTCGGACGGTCCGGCTTACGTGTCAGCCCGTTGTGCCTGGGCGCCATGACGTTCGGCGAGGACCTCGGGTGGGGCACCAGTGTCGAAGAGTCCCAACAGATCATCGATCGCTACCTCGAACTCGGCGGCAACTTCATCGACACCGCCAACTTCTACACCCGCAGCCACTCCGAGAAGATCATCGGCGATCACATCGGGCGCCACCCCGCACGGCGTGATCGGTTGGCGATCGCGACAAAGTTCAGCGGCAACCTGTATCCGGGTGATCCCAACGGGGGTGGCTCGGGCCGCAAGTCGCTGATCAGCGCCTGCGAAAACTCGTTGCGGCGCTTGCAAACCGACTACATCGACCTGTACTGGCTGCATATCTGGGATGCGAATACCCCTATCGAAGAGACCATGGCCGCACTCGAGGACCTCGTTCGTGCCGGCAAGGTGCGCTACATCGGCGTTTCCGATACGCCTGCCTGGAAGATCGCCCAGGCCAACCTCATCGCCGGGTTCCGCGGCTGGTCGGCGTTCGTCGGGCTACAGGTCGAGTACTCGTTGCTGGAGCGCGCCATCGAACAGGAACTCGTACCGATGGCCGCCGAATTCGGCCTCGGCATCACGCCGTGGTCGCCACTGAAAAGCGGCGTCCTCAGCGGTAAGTACACCCGCGCCAATAGCGGCCGGCACAGCGCCGACCGCGGCGAAATGGTCGATGCCTTCCTCAATGAGAAGACCTACGCTGTCATCGACGAACTGGAGGCCATCGCAAAGGCGCACGAAACCAACGTCGCCAGCGTGGCTCTGGCCTGGGTCCGCGCGCAGCCTGCCGTCTCGTCCGTCATCATCGGGGCACGCCGGCTCTCCCAGCTTGAGGACAACGTGCGCGCCGTCGACGTCCACCTCGACGCCGACGAGCTGGCGCGGCTCGACTCACTGACCAAACCCACGCTTGGTTTCCCGCACAACATGCTAGAAATGGCGCCGGGAATCATCAACGGCGGCACCACGATCAACGGCGTGACCGCGCCGATCTCCGACTACGTGATACCCGAAGGCGTTCAGCCGTACTGAGATTGGCGGATCACTCGCCCGAGTGCATCTTCAACGCGGCGTCCACGTTGGCCTCTTGTCTTCGCCGGCTCCCTTGGCCGCGGCCTTCTTGCGTTTGGCCACTACGGCGTCGACCGCGCCGTTGAGCGCCGAACCCAGCGGAAAGCCGAGGTAGTGGGTGACAAGTTCACGCCACGGATTCGTCGAGGGAATGGATGGACGATCGCTCGCGGTCACCCTCGTTGATGCTTATTGCTGGCACGCCGCGGCTCAGGGCCTCGATCAGTCCTTTGACTTTGATCGCCTCATCCTCGGTTGGTATCTCGCCCGCTTCCAGGGCGTCGAGCAGTTCCGCACGCAGTCCGGCCCCGTTCGCGGCCTCCTTCGCCGAGAGCTTGGCGTGTAGCCGAGCCACGTAGAGCTGCTGGCCCAGCGTGGCCGTGGGTGCGGCCGCGGCGCGCTCCATTAGGTCGTCATAACACCGGCGACCTTCGCTGAGCGCAACGATTACCCCGGGAGTCAGCCTGCTGCGGGCCGCGCCATCGGTCAGCGACTTTTGCAGCTTGCGCAAGCCAGCGAGAATTACCTCGACTCGGGGCCGAAACAAGTCGTCGTTACCGTCGGGCAATGCGGCGATGGCGGTGATGTACATGTGCATCGCCGCTTCCGCCATACCGACGATAATCGGCGCTTCGCCTTCGTCCAGGCTTTCCTTTGCCATGCTGTCCCTACGCTCCTATCTGATTGCAGTGCAGACCGCCGCTCGCGCGTTGGGCACAGCACGCTGGGAATCAGCGGTGCTAAGCGCCAAACACCGCGATCGAGGATATTCCGTTCCGCTGCGCCTGTACACCCGGGAGTTCAGCGGGACTCACAAGGACCGGCGCCGGAAAAGCGATCCGACGCAGCGACCGCGCATCAGCTGCTAATCACGACTTTCACCCGAGTGCATCTTCAATGCGGCGTCCACGTTGGCCTTCTTGTCCTCACCGGAACCCTTCGCGGCGGCCTTCTTGCGCTTGGCAACGACGGCATCGACGGCGCCGTTGAGCGCCGAACCCAGCGGGAAGCCCAGGTAGTGGGTGAGGAAGACGGCCATCTCCTTCAGCTCGGTCTCGGTGAGCTCGCCATTGAGAAGTGCTGCGTTGATTTGGATTTCGGCCAGATCGCGGTTTCCGATCGCGGTCACCGCCGTCAGCGTCATGATGCGCTTGTCGCGCATCGACAACCCCGGCCGCGTCCAGATGCTGCCGAACAGGTGATCGACGGTCAGGTCGAAGTACGCGTCGCCTTCGACGTTGGGCATCTCCCAGCCGTAGACCTCGTTCATCTTCGCGAGGCCCTTGCTGCGCAGCTCGTCCATTACGCCTCTTTCTCCGTGTGTGGTACCCCCAGCCCAGCGGCCAAACTCTGGTAGGCCAATTCGGCAAGCGGCAAATCGACCGACACCGACTCGCCAAGAGCCAACGCTAGGCTCAGGTCCTTCTCCCCCAGCCCGCGGGCATGCACGAAGGACTGATACAGGAAGTTGTCCGGCTCAAGGTCTTTCATATTGTCACGGACCATGATCGCCCCTGGACCGCTGGTTAGAGCATCGGTATGGCGGACCACCCGGCCCAACGCCTGCAGATCCAGGCCGGCGGCCTCGGCCAGTTTCATGGCCTCACACGCGGCGGCGTAGGACGTGAACGTCAACATGTTGCGGGCCAGCTTCATTCGGGTGCCCGCACCCGGCTCACCGGCGTGAACGACCATCGCCGCCCAGTGTTTGAACGCCGGCTTGATCCGCTCGTACACCTCACGCTCGGCGCCCACCATGGTGGCCAGCTCACCCTTCGCCGCCGCGGCGGCCCCGCCGCTGACCGGCGCGTCGACGATATGGATGCCTTGCGGTTTGAGTTGGGCCGCCAGCTCGACCGCGGTGGTGTCGCTGATGGTCGAGTGGATCGCGATTACGGTGCCGGGCTTCGCATGAGCGGCCAGCTCACCGACCACCTCGCGCACCTGGGCGTCGTTGAGCACGGTGATATGGATGATGTCGGCTGCCGCGACATCGGCGACGCTGTCGGCCACGCCGGCGCCCTTTTCGATCAGCGGCGTCATCGCCTCGGTGCGGATATCGTAAACCGTTACCCCGCCGGGCCATTCGGTCATCTTGGTGGCCATCGGCGCACCCATGTTGCCCAGGCCGATGTAGCCGAGCGTCAGCTGGTCGGTCATATGACCCTTCCTCCCGTCATGACCGGATTATCTGCCCGCCGTCAACATTGAAGATCTGCCCGGTGATCCACGATGCCTCGTCGGAGAGCAGGAACAGGCACATGCCGACCAAGTCGTCGGGTGTGCCCATCCGGGACAGCGGCAGACCCTTGACGATGTCCTGCACGATCTCCTGCGGGGTGGTGGTCCGGTTGGCCTCGGTGTCGATGGGGCCGGGGGCGATCGCGTTGATCCGGATCTTCTGGCCGCCGAGTTCGCGGGACAGCTGCTGGGTCAGGCCGTTGATCCCGACCTTGGCCAGGCCGTAGAAGTTCGAGTACAGCCATGCGGCGGTGGAGGATTGGTTGACGATCGCACCGCCGCCGCGCTTGGCCATCTTCTTGTACACCGCACGCGTGCACCACAGCGCGCCGTCGAGGTTCACACTCATGAACTTCCGGTAATACTCCGGGTCGATGGTGAGCAGGAAGTCCAGCTTCATGCCGCCAAAGATCGCAGCGTTGTTGACCAGGTAGTCGATGCCGCCGAATTCGGCCAGCGTGCGGTCGGCCATCGCCTTGGCCGACGCCGGGTCGGACACGTCCACCGGAATGCTGATGGCTGTTCCGCCGTCGGCGACGATCTGCTTGGCCACCTTCTCGGCGGCCTCCGCGTTGATGTCGGCGACCACCACCGCCGCACCCTCACGGGCCAGCGCCTCGGCGTACGCCTGCCCGATGCCGCCCCCGGAGCCGGTGACGATGCCGACTTTGTTCTCGAATCGCATGTTTCCCTCTCGGTCGCCTGCTGGCGCGGTCACTGCACCGCTGTGGCAATGGTTTTGACTTCCAGGTACTCCTCGAAGCCGGCCAGGCCCATTTCGCGTCCGTTACCGGATTGCTTGTATCCGCCGAACGGCGCGTCGGCGGAGTACCAGACACCGCCGTTGACATTGACGGTGCCCACCCGCATCCGCGAGGCGAAGTTGGCGGCGCGTTCCGGGTCGGCACCGAACACGGTGCCCGACAAGCCATATGGCGAGTCGTTGGCGATGCGCAGTGCGTTGTCTTCGCCGTCGTAGGCGATCACGGTGAGCACCGGGCCGAAGATCTCCTCACGGGCGGGCCGCGCCTCGTTGGTCAGCCCCGCGATCACGGTGGGCTCGATGAAGAACCCGCGGTCCTTGTCCGCAGGACGGCCGCCGCCGCAGGCGAACGTCCCGCCCTCGGCGATCGCCAGATCGAGGTAGCTCTGCACCCGCTCCCGTTGCCGGGCCGAAATCACCGGTCCGCAAACGGTTCCGGAGTCGTCGGGGTCGCCGGGCTTGATCGAGCCCATGGTGCCCGCCGCGATCGCGACGGCCTCGTCGTAGCGGGCCCGCGGCACCAACAGCCGGGTCGTGATGGCGCATCCCTGCCCGGCGTGCATAGCCGCGGTGAACGCCGACATCGAGCAGGCACCGCCCAAGTCGGCATCGTCGAGCACGACGAACGCCGACTTGCCGCCCAACTCCAGGAAGACCCGCTTGATCGTCGCGGCGGCATCGCCCATCACCGTTCGGCCGGTCGCGGTTGAGCCGGTGAACGAAACCATGTCCACCCGAGGGTCTTTCGAGAGCAGCGCCCCCAGCCGGTGGTCGTTGGACGTGACGATGTTGACGACGCCGGGCGGAAAATCGGTGTGTTCGCCGATGATTTCGCCGAGCACGGCCGCACACCAGGGGGTGTCCGGTGCGGGCTTCAACACCACGGTGTTGCCGGCGGCCAGCGCGGGTCCCAGCTTGGCCAGGTTGATCTGGTGCGGGAAGTTCCACGGGGTGATCGCGCCCACCACACCGACGGCCTCCCGTGCGATGGTGCGCCGGGTGGGGATGCCCATCGGCGACGCCTGGCCGAGGTCCTGGTTCCACTCGTAGGATTCCGCGGTATCGGCGGCAAAGCTCAGGTCCCCGACCGGTCCCTCCAATTGGGCAGCCGAGGTGAGCATCCGAGGGGCCCCGACCTCGGCGATGGTGATGTCGCGCAATTCCTCGATGTGGTCGCGCATCGCGTCGCGCAACTGCCGTATGCAACGCACCCTCAGTTCCGTGTTGCGCGACCAGTCCGTTTCGTCGAAGGCGCGCCGCGCGGCGTCGATGGCCCGGTCCATGTCGGTGGCGTCGGCGTTGGCGGCGACGCCGAGCACTTCCTCGGTCGCCGGATTCACCGTGGCGAAGTTGCCGGCGCTGCCGGCCGACAGCTTGCCGTCGATGAAAAGTTCACTTACGCCGTCGGCCAACAAGGCCATATCGCGCTCCCGTCTGTGTGCGGCCGACCCGACCCGCCGCTCTAGTGGACAGTTGTCCGATATTATCCGATCGAACCATAGTCGCCCGGCCGTCGACCGTGCAAGAGCCGATGTCGGGCTCCGATCAGAATCGCTCATACAATGGCGATTTACCAGCATAATTGGAGCACGGGCTTGCTTCCTGCCGATACCATCGATTAGCTTGGACATGTGTCCAGCGACGCACTGGTTACGATGACGTCCGACGGCGACCGCAACACCGGTCAGCCGCCGCGCAACCGTCGCCAGGAGGAAACCTTCCGCAAGGTACTCGCGGCCGGCATAGAAACCCTGCGCGAGAAGTCTTACGCCGACCTCACGGTGCGCGCGGTAGCTGCCCGCGCCAAGGTCGCCCCGGCCACCGCGTATACCTACTTCTCCTCCAAGAATCATTTGATCGCCGAGGTCTATCTGGACCTGGTGCGACAGGTCCCCTATTTCACCGACGTCAACGTTCCGATGGCCACCCGGGTGGAGCAGGTGCTGCACCACCTGGCGCTGGTGGTGGCCGATGAGCCCGAGGTCAGCGCGGCCTGCACGACGGCATTGCTCAGCGGTGGCGCCGACCCCGCGGTGCGTGCGGCCCGCGACCGGATCGGTGCGGAGATCCATCGCCGGATCACCTCGGCGATGGGCCCCGACGCCGACCCGACCACCGTGTCGGCATTGGAGATGTCGTTTTTCGGCGCGCTGGTCCAGGGCGGCAGCGGCGAGTTCAGCTATCGCGAGATCGCCGACCGACTGGCCTACGTGGTGCGGCTCATTCTCAGCGGCACCGGACAACAAACCAGCCAACCGGCCAGCCCCGAAGCAGACCACGAACAATTAAGTGGAGACGCACGATGACCGTCCATGTGGGCGACCACGAATTGGTGCTCGATCCTTACGACTACGACTTCCACGAAGATCCGTACCCGTACTACAAGCGGCTGCGCGACGAGGCGCCGCTGTACCGCAATGACGAGCTGAAATTCTGGGCGTTGTCGCGCCACCAGGACGTGCTGCAGGGATTCCGGAACAGCACAACGCTTTCCAACAAGTACGGTGTCTCGCTGGATCCGGCGTCGCGCGGCCCGCATGCCAGCAAGACGATGTCGTTTCTGGCGATGGACGACCCCGCCCACCTGCGCCTGCGAACACTGGTTTCAAAAGGCTTCACACCGCGCCGGATTCGCGAACTCGAGCCCCGGGTCACCGAGATCGCGACCCAGCATCTCGACATCATGCTGGGCAAGGCCGAAAACGGCACCGTCGACTACGTCGACGAGTTCGCCGGCAAGCTGCCGATGGACGTCATCTCCGAATTGATGGGTGTTCCCGAGCCGGATCGCGATCAGGTCCGGGCTTGGGCCGACGGGGTGATGCACCGCGAGGAGGGTGTCACCGATGTACCGCCGGAAGCCATCGAGGCGTCACTCAACCTGATCGTCTACTACCAGGGGATGGTCGCCGAGCGGCGCCAGCAGTTGACCGACGATCTGACCTCGGCGCTGCTGGAAGCCGAGATCGAAGGGGACCGGCTCACCGATGACGAAGTGCTCGGCTTCATGTTCCTGATGGTGATCGCCGGAAACGAGACGACCACCAAACTGCTTGCCAATGCCGCATTTTGGGGCCACAAGAATCCGGACCAGCTGACGCCGGTCTACGGCGACCTGTCCCGGGTACCGCTGTGGGTCGAGGAGACCTTGCGCTATGACACCTCCAGCCAGATCCTGGCCCGTACCGTGTCCGGAGAGCTGACCCTTTACGACACCACCATTCCCGAGGGCGACGTCCTGCTGCTGTTGCCCGGGTCGGGGCATCGCGACGAGCGGGTCTTCGCCAACCCTGACGACTACCAGATCGGGCGCGAAATCGGGCCCAAACTATTGAGTTTCGGTAGTGGCGCACACTTCTGCCTGGGCGCGCATCTGGCGCGGATGGAAGCCCGGGTCGCGCTCACCGAGTTGTTCAAGCGAATCCGCGGATATCAGGTGGACGAGGCCAACGCCGTCCGCGTCCACTCCAGTAATGTCCGCGGATTCGCTCACCTACCAATGAGCGTGGAGGTCCGCTGAATGCCCCGCTTTGAACCCTTGCCCGAACGGCGGCCTGCGATCGTGGCCGGCGCATCCTCCGGCATCGGGGAAGCCACCGCCATCGAACTCGCGGCGCACGGTTTCCCGGTCGCCTTGGGTGCCCGCCGGGTGGAGAAGCTGGACGACATCGTCGGCAAGATCAACGCCAACGGCGGTGAAGCGGTCGGATTCCACCTGGACGTCACCGATCCGAACTCGGTGAAATCCTTTGTCGCACAGTCGACTGACGCGCTCGGCGACATCGAGGTGCTGGTGGCCGGTGCGGGCGACACGTACTTCGGCAAGCTCGCCGAGATCACCACCGACGAGTTCGAGTCGCAACTGCAAATCCACCTGATCGGCGCGAATCGGCTGGCGGCCGCGGTGCTACCCGGAATGCTCGAAAGGCAGCGCGGCGACCTGATCTTCGTCGGCTCCGACGTGGCCCTGCGCCAACGGCCGCACATGGGCGCCTACGGCGCGGCCAAGGCCGCGCTGGTCGCGATGGTCACCAATTTCCAGATGGAACTCGAGGGCACCGGCGTGCGGGCCTCGATCGTGCATCCCGGCCCGACGAAGACGGCGATGGGCTGGAGTCTGCCGGCCGAGAAGATCGGCCCGGCGCTCGAGGACTGGGCCAAATGGGGCCAGGCCCGCCACGACTACTTCCTGCGCGCAGCGGATTTGGGGCGGGCCATCACGTTCGTCGCCGAGACACCGCGCGGAGGCTTCATCGCCAACATGGAACTGCAACCCGAAGCCCCGTTGGCCGACAACAAGGATCGCCACAAGCTCGCTCTCGGCGAAGAGGGGATGCCGTCATGACAACCACAGCCATCGTGCCGCGGGTTTCCGGTGGCGAAGAAGAACACGGCCATCTCGAGGAATTCCGCACCGATCCAATCGGTTTGATGAAGCGCGTCCGCGATGAGTGCGGCGACGTCGGCTGGTTCCAGCTGGTCGACAAGCACGTCATTCTGCTGTCCGGCGCCGGAGCCAACGAGTTCTTCTTCCGGTCCGCTGACGAGGAATTGGACCAGGCTGCGGCATATCCGTTCATGGCGCCGATCTTCGGCAAGGGGGTGGTGTTCGACGCCAGCCCCGAGCGGCGCAAAGAGATGCTGCATAACTCGGCGCTGCGTGGCGAGCAGATGAAGGGACACGCCTCCACCATCGAGGCTCAGGTCAAGGGGATGATCGCCGACTGGGGAGACGAGGGCGAGATCGAGCTGCTCGACTTCTTTTCCGAGCTGACCATCTACACCTCGACGGCCTGCCTGATCGGCGTGAAATTCCGCAATCAGCTCGACCACCGGTTCGCCGAGTACTACCACGAGCTGGAACGCGGCACCGACCCGCTGTGTTACGTCGATCCGTACCTGCCCATCGACAGCTTTCGGCGCCGTGACGAGGCGCGCGTCAAGCTCGTTGCGGTGGTTCAGGAGATCATGGACCAGCGGCTGGCCAACCCGCCGGAGGACAAGAGCGACCGCGACATGCTCGACGTGCTGGTCTCGATCCGCGACGATGACGGCAACCCCCGCTTCTCCGCCGACGAGGTCACCGGGATGTTCATCTCGCTGATGTTCGCCGGACACCACACCAGTTCGGGGACGTCGGCGTGGACGCTGATCGAGTTGATCCGCCACCCCGAGGTATACGCCGAGGTGCTGGCCGAGCTCGAGGAGCTCTACGCCGACGGCCAGGAAGTGAGTTTCCATGCGCTGCGCTCGATTCCGAAGCTGGACAACGTGGTCAAGGAGACGCTGCGGCTGCACCCGCCGCTGATCATCCTGATGCGGGTCGCCAAGGGCGAATTCGAGGTCGAGGGCTTCCCGATTCACGACGGCGACTACGTCGCGGCGTCCCCGGCGATCTCGAACCGGATTCCCGAGGACTTCCCAGACCCGGACGCGTTCAAGCCCGATCGCTATAACAAGCCCGAGCAGGCCGACATCGTCAACCGGTGGACCTGGATTCCGTTCGGGGCGGGCCGCCACCGCTGTGTCGGCGCCGCCTTCGCCCAGATGCAGATCAAAGCGATCTTCTCGGTTCTGTTGCGCGAGTACGACTTTGAAATGGCCCAGTCGGCAGACAGCTACCACAACGACCACTCCAAGATGGTCGTGCAGCTTGCCCGGCCGGCGAAGGTCCGCTATCGCAAGCGCAACGCGTAAGGAGTAAATCCAATGGGCTCAGGTGGATTCAGGATCGAAGCGGATCTGGATTTGTGTCAGGGCCACGCCATGTGCGAACTGGAGGCGCCGGACTACTTCCGGGTGCCCAAGCGGGGCAAGGTCGAAATTCTCGACCCGGAACCGCCCGAAGACGCCCGCGACGAAGTCGAGCGCGCGGTCGAAATGTGCCCAACACAAGCACTATTGATCAAAGAGAAAGAAGACTGAGGACCCATGAATTCACAGGCGTCACACTCGCGCGAGCAACTCGAGGCATGGGTCGACCGCTGGCTGCAGGCCAACAAGGACTGCGAAAAGGCTGGTGACTGGCGGCCATTGGCAGACTTCTACACCAAAGACGCCACCTACGGCTGGAACATCGGCCCCAAGGAAGACGTGATGTGCGTCGGCATCGACGAGATCCGCGACATCGCCCTCGGCCTGGAGATGGAGGGCCTGGAGAACTGGGTGTACGAGTACCAGAAGGTACTCATCGACGAGAAGCAGGGCGAGATCGTCGGCTTCTGGAAGCAGATCGTCAACAAGACCGACGGCACCCAGGACGAGATCTACGGCATCGGCGGCAGCTGGTTCCGCCTCAACGACGACCAACTGATCGAGTGGCAGCGCGACTTCTTCGACTTCGGCCACGTCGCGTACATGTTCGGCAAGCTCATCGAATCTGGCGATCTCAGCGCGGGCATGCAGAAGCGCATTGAGCGCAGCGTCGCCGGCGAGAAGCTGCCGGGCTACTACCCGCTTGGTGAGGCACCGGTCCCGATCTGGTGAGCGGAGCCAACCAAGCATTTGATTTGTTGCACGCGCTATGCTGACGCGACGAGGGTGCCTGTGGCACCCGTCACCTAGCTGGCCGGCATAAAAGGGGCCGGTCAGCTCTGATCAATTCCAAAGGCGAAATGGGGTCAGGACCATCGTGAAGACAAAAGGCGCACTGATCTGGGAGTTCAACCAGCCCTGGTCTATCGAGGAAATCGAGATCGGCGACCCGCAAGCGCATGAGGTCAAGATCCAGATGGAAGCGGCGGGCATGTGCCACTCCGACCATCACCTGGTCACCGGGGGCATCCCGATGGCCGGCTTCCCAGTACTCGGCGGTCACGAGGGCGCGGGCATCGTCACCGAGGTGGGGCCCGGCGTGGAAGACATCGCCCCAGGTGACCACGTGGTGCTGTCGTTCATCCCGTCGTGCGGGCAGTGTCCGACATGTCAGGCCGGCATGCGCAACCTGTGCGACCTGGGCGCCGGCCTGCTGGGCGGCGCCGCGGTGTCCGATGGCACCTTCCGCATTCAGGCCCGCGGCCAGAACGTCTACCCGATGACGCTGCTGGGCACGTTCTCCCCCTACATGGTCGTGCACCGCAGCTCTGTGGTGAAGATCGACCCGTCGGTCCCGTTCGAGGTCGCCGCGCTGGTGGGCTGTGGCGTCACCACCGGCTACGGTTCGTCGGTCCGCACCGCTGACATCCGCCCGGGCCAAGACGTCGCCATCGTCGGTGTCGGCGGGGTCGGCATGGCGGCACTGCAGGGAGCCGTCAACGCCGGCGCCCGCTACATCTTCGCGATCGATCCGATCGAGTGGAAGCGCGACCAGGCATTGAAGTTCGGCGCCACCCACGTCTACCCGGACATCTTCGCCGCCATGGCAGGCATGGCCGAGGTCACCTATGGCCTGATGGCGCACAAGGTGGTGGTTACCGTGGGCGAGCTGCAGGGCGCCGACGTCGACAACTACTTGAACATCACCCAAAAGGGCGGCACCTGCGTGCTGACCGCCATCGGCAGCCTGCTGGACACCAACGTCAACCTGAACCTGGCAATGCTGACCCTGATGCAGAAGAACTTGCAGGGCACCATCTTTGGCGGCGGTAACCCGCAGTACGACATCCCGCAGCTGCTGTCGATGTACAAGGCCGGCAAGCTGAACCTGGACGACATGATCACCCGCCAGTACAAGCTGGAGCAGATCAACGACGGCTACCAGGACATGCTGGACGGCAAGAACATTCGCGGCGTCATCCGGTTCACCGACGCCGACCGGTAAATCACCGTCATCAGCCGCGTCCGTACCGTGACCGGCTTCGGCCACCTCAAGGAGCCGCAACGAATCGGCGCCATAACGGCCTGCAACCGCGTAAGTGCCTCGGAAAAGGGGGATGGCATGTTGGACGGCCCGCCGTCGGAGCGCACCTGTGATTATTCCGGGGGCGCCCGCGGCGGTACCGGCCTGATCACGTTGCGCCCCACCGGAATTGACCGCCGCCATCGCGAGGCTCCGGGTGGTTTGCGCCTGGCCGCCACCGATGACGTCGGTGCGTACCGGACGCTGGTGGAGGCGGTGCACCAGCACCGGGGCCCGCGCCGAATGCGCTATCTACTTACAGGAGAACACAAATGACCGAAACCGCAGCAGCTCGAGAATCTCAGGCATCCCCGGCCCTGGCCGCGTCGCAGTCCTCGTGGCGGTGCGTGCAGGCACACGACCGGGCGGGCTGGCTGGCGCTGATGTCCGACGACGTCGTCATCGAGGACCCGATCGGCGAGTCCGTCACCAACCCGGACGGCACCGGAGTCCGCGGCAAGGAGGCCGTCGGCGCGTTCTTCGATACCAACATCGCCGCCAATCAGCTCTCCATCACCTGCGAGGAGACCTTCCCGTCGAGTTCGCCCGACGAGATCGCCCACATCTTGGTGCTCAACAGCAAGTTCGAGGGCGGCCTGACCAGCTCGGTGCGCGGGGTGTTCACCTACAAGGTCAACGACGCCGGCCTGATCACCAACATGCGCGGCTACTGGAACCTGGAGATGATGACGTTCGGCCAACAGGACTGAGCGGCGACCACTAGCCGGAGGGGAATACGACGCCCCTATGCTGGGGCCATGGCGTCGATCTTCACCAAGATCATCAACCGTGAACTTCCTGGCCGCTTTGTGTATGAGGACGACGACGTCGTCGCGTTCCTGACGATCGAGCCGATGACCCAGGGCCACACCCTCGTCGTGCCGCGCGCCGAGCTCGACAATTGGCAGGACGTCGACGGCGCGGCATTCGCCCGGGTCATGTCCGTGAGTCAGTTGATCGGCAAGGCGGTGTGCAAGGCCTTCAGAACCGAGCGGTCCGGCCTGATCATCGCGGGCCTGGAGGTTCCGCATCTGCACGTGCACGTCTTCCCCACCCGCAGCCTCAGCGACTTCGGCTTCGCCAACGTCGACCGCAACCCCTCAGCGGAATCCCTGGACGAGGCCCAGGCCAGGATCAAGGCGGCGCTGGCTCAGTTGGCGTGAGCCGGTTCGTGCGCCGGCACGTCACTGATGCGCGGCAGCGTCACCCGGAAACAGCAACCCTCGCCCGGCGCCGTGGTCACGGTGACGACACCGCCGTGCGCCCGCACCAACGAATCGACGATGGATAGCCCCAAGCCGGTGCCGCCGCTGGCCCGTGCCCGCGACGAGTCGGTGCGATAGAACCGCTCGAACACCCGCGACGCGTCCTGCTGGTTCATGCCGGGACCCTTGTCCGCGACTTCGAGCACCGCGTCGTCGCCCTTGGTGCCGACTCGCACGGTGACATCCGCGCTTTCCGGGGTGTGCTGCAAGGCGTTGGCGACGAGGTTGCTCAACACCTGCCGGATGCGTAGTTCGTCGCCGAGCACCTCCGGGGTGCCGGGACCGTCCAGCACCTCCATGGTGATGGCACGCCGCGGGGCCATCGCCTGCCCGTCATGTACGGCATCACTGGCCAGTGCCAACAGGTCCACCCGATGGTGTTCGAGCGGCCGCTGCACGTCGAGGCGGGCCAATAGCAACAAGTCGTCAACCAGCAGCCCCATCCTGGAAGCT
>NZ_LZKU01000208.1 GCF_001672975.1 Mycobacterium sp. 1465703.0 | reverse complement strand
GGTCGCGGGCCTCGTCGGGGGTGATGGTCGCGCACTTGACGCCCACGCCGTGCTTCTTGATGGCATAGGCCGCGTCGATGGTCACCTGGTCGTCGGTGCGGTCGCGGTGCTCGATGCCCAGGTCGTAGTAGTCGAGATCGATGTCGAGGTGCGGCAGGATCAGCATGTCCTTGATGAACTTCCAGATGACGCGGGTCATCTCGTCACCGTCGAGTTCTACGACGCGGCCCTTGACCTTGATCTTGCCTTCGCCTGCCATGTCGAGTCCGGCTTCCTGGTTGCGGCCCTAGCCTGTCGAAGCCGCTAGCACCTCGTTGAACGTCTTGCTCGGCCGCATGACCGCAGTGGTCTTCTCGCTGTCCGGCCAGTAGTAGCCACCGATGTCGACCGACTCGCCCTGCACTTCGGCGAGTTCGGCCACGATGGCCTCCTCGTGTTCGCCCAGCGAGTCGGCCAGCGCGGCGAAGCGCTTGCTCAGCTCTTCATCGTCGGATTGCGCAAGCTCTTGGGCCCAGTACAGCGCCAGATAGAACTGGCTGCCCCGGTTATCGAGTTCACCGGCCTTGCGTGACGGGCTCTTGTTGTTCTCCAGCAGCTTGCCGATCGCGGCATCCAGCGTCTTGCCCAGCAGCTTGGCGCGCTTGTTGTCGGTCTTGATGCCGATGTCTTCGAAACACGCGCCGAGAGCGAGGAATTCGCCCAGGGAGTCCCAACGCAGGTGATTCTCCTCGACGAGCTGGTGGACGTGCTTGGGCGCCGAACCGCCCGCCCCGGTTTCATACATTCCGCCGCCGGACATCAACGGCACGATGGACAGCATCTTGGCGCTGGTGCCCAGCTCCAGAATCGGGAACAGGTCGGTGAGGTAGTCGCGCAGGATGTTTCCGGTCGCCGCAATGGTGTCCTGGCCGCGCATTGCGCGCTCGATCGTGTGCCGCATGGCCCGTTCCTGCGACATGATCTGGATGTCGAGGCCCTCGGTGTCGTGCTCGGCCAGGTAGGTGTTGACCTTCTTGCGCAGTTCGTTCTCGTGCGGGCGCTCCTGATCCAGCCAGAACACCACCGGCATACCCGAATTCCTCGCCCGGGTGACGGCCAGCTTGACCCAGTCGCGGATGGGTTCGTCGCGGACGATCGGCATGCGCCAGATGTCGCCCTCCTCCACGTTCTGGGTCAGCAGGACTTCCCCGGTGTCGAGATCGACGATGTTGGCGACGCCGTCCTCGGGGATCTCGAACGTCTTGTCGTGCGACCCATACTCTTCTGCCTGCTGCGCCATCAGCCCCACGTTGGGAACCGTGCCCATCGTGGTCGGATCGAACTGCCCGTGCGTCTTGCAGAAGTTGATGATCTCCTGGTAGATGCGGGAGAACGTGGACTCGGGGTTGACGGCCTTGGTGTCCTTCTGCCGCCCGTCGGCGCCCCACATCTTGCCGCCCGCGCGGATCATCGCCGGCATCGACGCATCCACGATCACATCGCTGGGCGAATGAAAGTTGGTGATGCCCTTGGCCGAATCGACCATGGCCAGCTCGGGACGGTGCTCGTGGCAAGCGTGCAGGTCGCGAATGATCTCGTCGTGCTGCGAGGCCGGCAGCGACTCGATCTTGTTGTACAGGTCCACCAATCCGTTGTTGACGTCGACGCCGAGTTCGTCGAACAGCGCCCCGTGCTTGGCGAAGGCGTCCTTGTAGAAGACCTTCACGGCGTGGCCGAAGACGATGGGGTGTGACACCTTCATCATCGTCGCCTTGACGTGCAGCGAGAACATCACGCCCGTCTCGTAGGCGTCCTGCATCTGCTCTTCGTAGAACTCGATCAGGGCCTTCTTGCTCATGAACATGGAATCGATGACGTCGCCCTTACGCAGCGACACCATGGGCTTGAGCACAATCGTCTTGCCGCCCTTGGTCTCCAGCTCCATCTTCACGTTGCAGGCGCGGTCCAGCGTCATCGACTTCTCGCCGTGGTAGAAGTCGCCGTGCCGCATGGTCGCGACGTGGGTGCGCGACGCCTGCGACCACTTCCCCATGCTGTGCGGATGCTTGCGCGCGTACTCCTTGACGGCCTTGGGGGCGCGACGGTCCGAGTTGCCTTGCCGCAGCACCGGGTTGACCGCGCTACCAAGGCATTTCGCGTAGCGTTCGCGAATTTCCTTGTCCTCGTCGGTCTTTGGATTCTGCGGAAAGTCCGGAACCTTGAAGCCCTTGCCCTGGAGTTCCTTGACCGCGGCGATCAGCTGCGGCACCGAGGCGCTGATGTTGGGCAGCTTGATGATGTTGGTGTCGGCCAGCTTCGTCAGCCGGCCCAGCTCGGCCAGGTTGTCGGGCACCCGCTGCTCTTCGGTCAGGTGCTCGGGGAACTCGGCGAGGATGCGGGCGGCTACGGAAATGTCGCTGGTCTTGATCTCGATGCCCGCCGGTTCGGCGAACGCACGCACGATCGGCAGGAGGGCATAAGTCGCCAGCAGCGGCGCTTCGTCGGTCAGTGTGTAGATGACGGTCGGCTGTTCGGCGCTCACGGTCCCTCTCCCGGCGTCAATGATGGGTACGAATTCTGGGGGGCTCAGCGTTCTGACTGCCACGTTATCAAGGGTGTTTGTGCAGGCGTCGACCTGCACACGCACCGCCACGGTTAGCGCTGAGTCGGCACAGTAAGCTAGTCTTCGTATTGGTCATGAGCGCCAGCATCAAGCCCCGGCTTGCTGGCCGGCAACCCTCCAACCGCGGTGGGGTGCCCCGGGTGATGACCAGGTTGAGTAGCCACCGATACCGGCTATCCGGCAAGCGCGGGTCCGCCATGACGGGCCCCTGAGTAGACAGGGAAACGTGATGCGCATTCTCTCAGCTCATTCGCGCCCGATCATGCGTCGCTGCTAACCCGCAACGCCGGTCGACGCCGCATTCCGGCGTCCCGGCCGTCCGACGGCAGATCCCCTACCAGCAGAAAGCAACCCCCGTGACCTCCGAGAACGCTGATCACGACACCGACCCGACCGCAAACTGGTCGTTCGAGACCAAGCAGGTGCACGCCGGCCAGCAGCCCGACCCGGCCACCAACGCCCGCGCCCTGCCGATCTACCAGACCACGTCCTACGTCTTCGACGACACCACGCACGCCGCAGCCCTGTTCGGGCTGGAAGTGCCGGGCAACATTTACACCCGGATCGGCAACCCGACCACCGATGTCGTCGAGCAGCGCATCGCCGCGCTCGAGGGCGGGGTGGCGGCACTGTTTTTAAGCTCCGGACAGGCGGCTGAGACGTTCGCCATATTGAACCTGGCGTGTGCCGGAGATCACATCGTCTCCAGCCCGCGGCTGTACGGCGGGACCTACAACCTGTTCCACTACTCGCTGGTCAAGCTCGGCATCGACGTCACTTTCGTGGACGACCCCGACGACTTGGATTCATGGCAGGCGGCGGTACGGCCCAACACCAAAGCCTTCTTCGGCGAGACCATCTCCAACCCGCAGATCGATGTGTTGGACATTCCCGGGGTCGCCGGCGTCGCGCACGCCAACGGCATCCCGCTGATCGTCGACAACACCATCGCCACGCCGTACCTGATCCAGCCGTTCAAGCACGGCGCCGACATCGTGGTGCACTCGGCCACCAAGTACCTCGGCGGCCACGGCTCGGCGATCGCCGGCGTCATCGTCGACGGCGGCACCTTCGACTGGACGCAGGGCCGCTTCCCCGGCTTCACCACCCCTGACCCGAGCTACCACGGCGTGGTGTTCGCCGAACTCGGTCCGCCGGCCTACGCGCTCAAGGCGCGAGTGCAGCTGCTGCGTGACCTCGGCTCGGCCGCATCGCCGTTCAACGCATTCCTGGTCGCCCAGGGCATCGAGACGCTGAGCCTGCGCATCGAGCGACACGTCGCCAACGCGCAACGGGTGGCCGAGTACCTGGCCGGCCACGAGGGCGTGTTGTCGGTCAACTATGCGGGCCTGCCCGACTCGCCCTGGCATGAACGGGCAAAGAAGCTGGCGCCCAAGGGAGTCGGCGCGGTGCTGGCCTTCGAGCTGGCCGGCGGCATCGAGGCCGGCAAGGCGTTCGTGAACGCGCTGAAGCTGCACAGCCACGTGGCCAACATCGGCGACGTGCGCTCCCTGGTGATCCACCCGGCGTCCACCACCCACGCTCAGCTGTCCGCAGAGGAACAGCTGAGCACCGGGGTCAGCCCCGGACTGGTGCGCTTGGCCGTCGGCATCGAGGGCATCGACGACATCCTGGCCGACCTGGAGCTCGGATTCGCCGCGGCAAGCAAATTCGGTGCGACCGCGGGAGCCTCCGGCACCGACCCGCAGGCCGTGGCGGCGTTCTGAGGAGCCCGGTAATGACCATCTCCGACGTGCCGACCCAAACGTTGCCCGACGAAGGCGAGATCGGCTTCGTCCACATCGGCTCGCTGACCACCGAGAGCGGTGCGGTCATCGACGACGTGCACATCGCCGTCCAGCGATGGGGCGAGTTGTCACCCACGCGGGACAACGTGGTGGTAGTACTGCACGCGCTCACCGGTGACTCGCATGTCACCGGGCCCGCCGGGCCCGGGCATCCCACCGGCGGCTGGTGGAACGAGATGGTGGGGCCGGGCGCGCCGATCGACACCAACCGCTGGTGCGCGGTGGCCACCAATGTGCTGGGCGGTTGCCGCGGCTCCACCGGGCCAAGCTCACGGGCCCGGGACGGAAAGCCTTGGGGCTCAAGGTTCCCCCGGATTTCTATCCGCGACCAGGTCGAGGCCGACATCGCCGCGCTGACCGCGCTGGGAATCGAAGAGGTCGCCGCCGTGGTCGGTGGATCAATGGGTGGCGCAAGGGCTTTGGAATGGATTGTCGGTCACCCGAGCCGGGTCCGGGCCGGGTTGTTGCTGGCGGTGGGTGCGCGCGCCACCGCCGATCAGATCGGCACCCAGTCCACGCAGATCGCGGCGATCAAGGCCGACCCGAACTGGCAGGGCGGCGACTACCACGGCACCGGGCGCACACCCGATGCCGGGCTGGCGATTGCGCGGCGCTTCGCGCATTTGACCTATCGCGGTGAAGTCGACCTCGACACCCGGTTCGGCAACGATCCGCAGGGCGACGAAGATCCGTCCAACGGCGGCCGCTACGCAGTACAAAGCTACCTGGAATACCAGGGCGACAAGCTGCTGGAGCGCTTCGACGCGGGCAGCTACGTGGTGTTGACCGAGACGTTGAACAGTCATGACGTCGGCCGGGGCCGCGGTGGAGTGGGTAAGGCGTTGCGCAACTGCCCGGTACCGGTTGTGGTCGGCGGCATCACCTCCGATCGGCTGTACCCGCTGCGGTTGCAGCAGGAGCTGGCCGAGCAGCTACCCGGGTGCACCGATCTGCACGTCGTGGACTCCCCGTGCGGACACGACGGCTTCCTGGTGGAATCCGACGCGGTCGGCGAATTGATCCGTAAGACACTGGTGTTGGCCGACAACAGGGAAGGCGCGTCGTAACGCATGACCCGCGCGCGGCACGACCGCTCCCTATCGTTCGGCTCGGCGGCCGCGGCTTACGAGCGTGGACGTCCCTCCTACCCCCCGGAAGCGATCGACTGGCTGTTGCCGGTGGGTGCGCGCCAGGTGCTCGACCTGGGCGCCGGCACCGGGAAGCTGACGACGCGGCTGGTGGAACGCGGCCTGGACGTGGTGGCCGTCGACCCGATACCGGACATGCTGGAGGTGTTGCGCACCTCGCTGCCCGAGACCCGGGCGCTACTGGGCACCGCGGAAGAGATTCCGTTGGAAGACAACAGTGTTGACGTGGTGCTGGTGGCACAGGCTTGGCATTGGGTAGACCCGGAGCGCGCGATTCCGGAGGTCGCCCGGGTGCTGCGGCCCGGCGGCCGGCTGGGCCTGGTGTGGAACACCCGTGACGAGCGGCTGGGCTGGGTGCGCGAACTGGGCGAGATCATCGGCAGCGACGGCGACGGCCGCCGCACCCAGGTGACGCTGCCCGAGCCGTTCACCGACCTGGCGCATCATCGGGTCGAGTGGACGAGTTACCTTACGCCACAAGCATTGATCGACCTGGTCGCGTCCCGCAGCTACTGCATCACCTCGCCGACCGAGGTCCGCACCCAAACGCTCGACCAGGTGCGCGAATTGCTCGCCACCCATCCGGCGCTGGCGAATTCGACCGGCCTGGCGCTGCCCTACGTCACCGTGTGCACCCGGGCGACGCTGGCCGGTTGACGACTACCAATCATCATCCCCCTCTCGCAACAGCTTTTCGGGGTGATGGAAGGTGTTGGTGCGGGGTCGCCCTTTGTCGAGGTGCGGCGGTGGTTTCCATTCGGTGTCGGCTCGCGTGTTTTTGCGGGTACTCCATCCGCCGGGCTTAAGGAGCCGATGATGGGGGCCGCAGGCGAAAGTGAGGTCGTTGACGTCCGTGGTGTGCCACTTGGCGTAGTCGGTGACGTGGTGGACTTCGCAGTAGTAGCCGGGCACGGTGCATCCAGGGGCCGAGCACCCGCGATCCTTGGCGTACAAGACGATTCGTTGTCCGGGTGAGGCGAGGCGCTTGGTGTGATAGAGGGCAAGCGCTTTGCCCTTGTCGAAGATCGCCAGGTAGTGGTGCGCGTGCCGGGCCAGTCGGATCACGTCACTCATCGGCAGGATGGTGCCCCCGCCGGTCAGACCGCGCCCGGCTGCGGATTCGAGCTCGCTTAGCGTCGTGCTGATGACGATGGAGGCGGGTAAGCCGTTGTGCTGACCCAGTTCTCCGGAGGCCAACAGCGCCCGCAGCCCCGCGTTGAGCCCGTCATGGTTGCGTTGGCCGGCAGATCGCGGGTCGTGTTCGATTGCTTCTTGCGTGGGCACGCCGTCCACGCAGGGAATGTCGTCAAGGGGATTGCACATGCCGGGGGCGGCGAGTTTCGCCAGCACGGCTTCCAGCGTGGCGCGTGCTTCGGGCGTCAACCAGCCGCGCAGCTGCGACATCCCGTCGGCTTGCTGATTGCCCAGCGTCAGGCCGCGCTGCCGGGCCCGGTCCTCGTCGCTGTAGTTGCCGTCGGGGTTGAGGCAGTCGGCGAGCGTGTTGGCGATTGCCGCCAATTGTTCGGGACGAAATCTGCTGCCTTCCTTGGCCAGCCGAGCTTCGACCTGCTCGCGGGTCGCCACGTCGATCCAGCCGGGCAGTTGGTGGTAGAACTTGCGAATCACCGCAACCTGGCCGCTGCCCAGCGTGCCATTACGTTGGCCGGCCGCGGTGGCGGCCAGCACCGGGGGCACGGGCTCACCGGTCAGACCATGGCGCCACCCCAAATCCCGCGCCTCCTTGATACGGCGCGCGGCTTCGCCGCGGCTGACCAACGCCGACTCCGCGATCGCATGGGACAACGTACCTCCGAGCTCTGCCGGAGTGGCGTCGCGTGCAAGGGAATTGATCAGCGGATGTTCGATGGCCGGTATGCGCCGGCGCAGTTTCTCGCAGCGCTCCAAGATCGCCAGCTGTTGCCGAGTGTTCAACGCATCGAACGACAAGGTGCAGGCGCGATCCAACTCGGCATCGAGCGCGTCGAACACCGCGTCGATATCTTGCTGACTACTCGCGCTCACACCACCAAACTAGCCGGTACCACCGACAAAACCAGGCCCGAAAATCACCATAGATTCACACTCGCGCAATTGGTTCGTCAAAAATCTAGCCCCGAGAACATCGTCCGGTTGCCATCAACGAATTGCCTTCAAGATCTGCATACCTCACATTGTTTGCGATCCGGACTTGGTCCTCGCTCCTAGGCGATTGTTGTAAACGACGCAGTAGCCATGTAATGCCCATCGCGTCGGCGCCATCGCAGCGCCGTTAAAAATCCAGCCCCGAGAACATCGTCCGGTTGGGGTCGTACTTCTGCCGAACGGTGGTCAGCCGCGACAAGTTCGAGCCGTAGTAGCGCACCGGCGCGGTGTTGGCCTCCAGATAGTTGACGTAGCCGCCGACTGAGAACTGTTGCACCGCTTGATGTGCGGTGGCTAGCCAGGTGGTCGCGGCGGCAATCTGGTTACTGGCGGGCTCCACATACCACTGCACCACAGCGGACTGATTACGCCACGGAAACGCGGTGTCCCCCGCGGCCACGTCGGCCACCGCACCACCCAGCGGATCGATCAGAACCGAGGCCTGCCCCGCCCCTGAGGCCGGCCACTGCCCGGCTGCGGTCGCAATGGCATGGGCCGCATCGGAAGTCATCGGTCCGATCACATCCGAGCCGCCGACGAAAGCCCGTGCCGGACTGGTTGCGCCGCCACCGGCCAGATACGTGACCAGATCCATGTGACTGAGCGTCTTGTTGGTGACGGCGCTGGGCGCCAGCCCTACCGCGGATTTGAGGGCGTCGACCACGCCGGTGCCGGTGCCGGCCGGAGATGTCGCCAGCACATGGCAATTCGCCTGCGCCGAACCGACCGACAGGTCGACCATCCCCCAGGTGCTCCGATCGGCGCCCGCCAGCCAGGACTGCCAACCGGTGAGCACCTGCACCGCCGACGACGGCGGGAAGTCGAGCCGGACCAGGTCGGTGTCGGCGGTGGCGAAGGTCGCGAACGTCATCGACGTCGTCACGCCGAAATTGCCGCCGCCCCCGCCGCGCAACGCCCAGAACAGATCCGGGTTGTCGTTGGCGGACGCGGTAACCACGTCGCCACTGGGCAACACCACGGTCGCGGACTGCAGCGCATCGCAGGTGAGCCCGGCACGCCGGGCGTCGGCTCCCACTCCGCCACCCAGCGCGAGCCCAGCCATGCCGACGGTGGGGCAGGTGCCGGTGGGTACGGCGCGGCCCGCGCCGGCCAAAGCCTGGTGCACTGCATAGAGATTCGTCGCCGGGCTCACCGTGACATTGTTGCCATCGAAGTTCGCCCCACCGGGCAGACCGCGCAGGTCGAGCACCATCGTGCCGTTGGCGCTCGAGGCACCGACATAGGAATGCCCACCGCCACGCGGGGCAATCTTGAGGTTGTTGTTTTTCGCGAACGTGACTGCCTTCTGCACGTCGGCTTGCGACGAAACCTTCACTACCGCAGCGGGATTGGAATTGTTGTAGAACGAGTTGAAAGCCTGCTTGCCGGTGGAGAATTGGCCGCCATTGGCCGGCAACAACACGCTGCCGCCGATGGTCGAGGCCAGACCGCCCCAGCCGGCGGTGGGGTCAGCAGCCGCCGGACCGGTGCCGAACACCGCTCCCGTCGCCAACATCCCGGCGGCGCCGCGAAGAAACGTCTGACGCGAGATCTCATGGTTGACCGGACGGCCGCGTTTCGTCGTCATGGGGCGGATTCTGGTTCATGACGCAGCCAGGAATCGGGTGCCGCCGCCCGTGTTCACATCACAGTGTGGCTTCGATCCGCCGGTCGGCCTTGCGCAATCGGGCCGGGTAATAACCGACGCCACCAAGACAGTGACCTCACGAAACGCTTATTGTGCGAACCTTTATCCCACCGTGTCGTAAACGTGACAGTCATAGCCCAGAGTTCGTAGCGTGATTCGAGTGCCTCAGACGCACTCCATGGCGGACGGGGAAGCTGGCGTGAAGGCACTTGCACGAACTCATCAATGGATCTGGGTTTTGCGTCATCAACCCTTCACCATTCGCCTGCTGGCCGCGGCCGCCGGCCTGCTGACCGTGGCCTCGGCGTTCGCCGCGCCGGCCGAAGCGGACGGCAACGGCGACGAATTCATCGACGCGCTCAACCATGCCGGCATCGACTTCGGCGAGCCCGGAAACGCGATGTCCGTGGGCGAGTCGATCTGCCCGATGCTGTCGCAGCCCGGTGGCAATTTCGCCGCTGCCGCGTCCAGCGTCGCCGGCCGGGGCATGTCACCCACGATGGCCCGCATGTTCACCACGATCGCGATTCAGACGTACTGTCCCGAGGAGATGGCGAACATCGCCAGCGGCAACCTGTCCGGCGCCCTGCCGCAGGTCCCGGGAATGCCCGGGCAGATACCGGGCCAAATCCCAGGCATGCCTGGCCAATATCCCGGCATACCGGGCCAGATGCCAGGTGTACCAGGCCAATACCCGGGTCAACTGCCCGGGCAGGTGCCGGGGCTGCCCCGAGGGTTCTAGCGGGTGCCCAGCGGGTCGATGGTCCACGCGATATAAAACATCGCGGCCCCGACCGTCGCGGTGGTCATGAAGTCGATTCCTTTGCCGCGCACCACCAGCAGGCCGGCCCGGTCCTCGGATAACAGCAACCGCAGCAGCGCCGCCACACCGACGCCGATGCCGATCAACAGCGAACCGCGGCGCCAGAAGTTGGCCCCGACCAGAACCAGTGCCGTCGCAAAGATCAGGCCCACCAACAGAATCGGCCATTGAGCCCGCAGCACGGTCCGCGCGGTCATTGCCGCTCGGCCAGCTCGACGACGTTGGTCAACAGGAACGCGCGGGTCAGCGGTCCCACACCGCCGGGGTTCGGCGACACGTGTCCGGCCACATCCCACACATCGGGGTGCACGTCGCCGGCCAGCTTGCCGTCCACCCGGCTGACGCCGACGTCGAGCACCGCTGCGCCGGGACGCACCATGTCGGGGGTCAGCATGTGCGGCACCCCGACGGCGGCCACGATGATGTCGGCCTGCTTCGTCAGCGAAGGCAGGTCGCGGGTTTTGGTGTGACACAACGTCACCGTGGCGTTCTCGGAGCGACGGGTCAGCAGCAGACCCAGCGGGCGCCCGACCGTGACGCCGCGACCGATGACCACCACGTGCGCCCCGGCGATCTCGACGTCGTAGCGGCGCAACAGGTGCACGATGCCGCGCGGGGTGCACGGCAGCGGCGCCGGGTGGTTGAGCACCAGCCGGCCCAGGTTGGTCGGGTGCAGTCCGTCGGCGTCCTTGTTCGGGTCGACACGCTCCAGCGCCGCGTTCTCGTCCAAGTGCTTGGGCAGCGGCAACTGCACGATGTAACCGGTGCAGTCGGGGTTGGCGTTGAGCTCGTCGATGGTCTCGTTGAGGGTCTCGGTGCTGATGTCGGCGGGCAGGTCACGACGGATCGAGGTGATACCGACCTTCGCGCAGTCGGCGTGCTTGCCCCGCACGTATGCCTGAGAGCCGGGGTCGTCGCCCACCAGGATGGTGCCCAAACCGGGGGTGCGGCCCGACGCGGTCAATGCGGCCACCCGGTGTTTGAGGTCGACGAAGATCTCGTCGCGGGTGGCCTTGCCGTCCAGCGTGATTGCTCCCACGCTGACAGTCTGGCAGACATCGATGATGGCGACCCGCCGCGCCCGGCTTCGCCGCGCTTGCGAGCGCCATTAGGCTCCCCGTTATGCCTACCCCTCCGGACGTCTTCAGCCCCGCGAAGCTCGGTCCGATCACGCTGCGTAACCGCACCATCAAGTCCGCCACGTTCGAGGCGCGCACACCCGAGGCCCTGGTGACAGACGACCTCATCGAATACCACCGACTGCCGGCCGCCGGCGGGGTCGGCATGACGACCGTCGCCTACTGCGCCGTCTCCCCCGGCGGCCGCACCGAGGGCAACGGGATCTGGATGCGACCCGAGGCGGTGCCCGGATTCCGCCGGCTCACCGACGCGATCCACGCCGAGGGCGCCGCGGTCAGCGCGCAGATCGGCCACGCCGGCCCGGTGGCCAACGCCAAGTCCAACAAGGCGAAAGCCCTGGCGCCGGTCCGGTTCTTCAATCCGATCGGGATGCGGTTCGCCAAGAAGGCCACCCGCGAGGACATCGACGACGTCATCGCCGCGCACGCCAACGCCGCCCGGCTGGCCATCGAGGCCGGCTTCGACGCCGTCGAAATCCACTTGGGCCACAACTACCTGGCGAGTTCGTTTCTGTCCCCGCTGATCAACCGCCGCGGCGACGAGTTCGGCGGATCGCTGCAGAACCGGGCCAAGGTCGCCCGCGGCATGGTGATGGCCGTCCGGCGAGCGGTGGAGAAGGAAGGCACCCCCATCGCGGTGACCGCCAAGCTGAACATGGCCGACGGCGTTCGCGGCGGCATCAGCACCGAGGAGTCGCTGACCACCGCCAAGTGGCTGGAAGAAGACGGCGGGCTGGACGCGATCGAACTCACCGCGGGCAGTTCACTGGTCAACCCGATGTACCTGTTCCGTGGCGAGGCACCGCTCAAGGAGTTCGCCGGGGCGTTCAAGCCGCCGCTGCGCTGGGGCATGCGCATGACGGGCAAGAAGTTCTTGCGCGAATATCCCTACCGCGAGGCCTATCTGCTGCGTGACGCCAAGCTGTTCCGCGACGAGTTGAAGATGCCGCTGATCCTGCTCGGCGGCATCACTAACCGGGAGACGATGGATCTGGCGATGGCCGAGGGATTCGAGTTCGTCGCGATGGCCCGCGCACTGCTGGCCGAGCCGGATCTGATCAACCGGATCGCCGCAGATGGCGCCGCGCATCAGGTGCATTCGGCGTGCACGCACTGCAATCGCTGCATGCCCACGATTTACACCCGGACACACTGCGTCGTCACCGGCGCGCCTGACGCTCAGCGGTAAACCACAGCGCTGCAAGCTACAGTTGTGGCGATGTCAGCACCAGCCCCGCCAGCGCTAACCGTCCATCACGAAGGATCGGAACGCACCTTCGCAGCGGGCCACGATGTAGTAGTCGGGCGCGATCTGCGAGCAGACATGCGCATCACCCATCCGCTGATCTCGCGCGCCCACCTGCTGCTGCGTTTCGAACAGGGCAAGTGGCTGGCCATCGACAACGGTTCGCTCAACGGAACTTTCGTCAACGGCCGCCGCGTGCCGGTGGTCGAGATCCACGACGGACAGACGCTCAACATCGGCAACCCGGACGGACCGCTGCTGACCTTCGACGTCGGGCGCCACCAAGGTATGGCCGGGCGTCCACCCCGGACCGAATCGATGGGCATCCCGGTGGCCGCGCCCCCGCAGGCCGCGGCATGGTCGGCGCAGCCGGCTCCGCCCGTCGCCGCACCACCCCCGCCGCCGCCCGGCCGCACACCCAACTGGGCGGCGCCACCGCGGCGACCGCAACCCGCACCCGTGCAGCGCCAGGCGCCACCGGGTCAGACCATGTACGGGGGCGGCGGCGGACGCCCGCCCGCGTTCCCGCCGGCCGCGCCACCCCCGCCGCACCACGCCCCGCCCATCGCGCAGATGCCGGCCGTGGGCTCGGTGGCCGGACCGCACACCCAGATGGCGCCCGCCTCCGTCAAGCCGCCCGAGGTGGCAAACCTCGCGACCAAGATGTTCCAGGCATTGCTGCCGTCGCGGTCCGGTGCGATCCAGAAGCCGGCCGGGTCGCAGACCATCGGCCGGGCCACCGACAACGACATCGTCATCCAGGACGTGCTGGCCTCGCGCCACCACGCCTTCTTGATCCAGACGCCGCTGGGCACCGAGATCCGCGACGCGCACAGCGTGAACGGAACCTTCGTCAACGGTGTCCGGGTCGGCTCGGCGGTGCTGACCGAAGGCGACGTGGTCACCATCGGCAACGTCGACCTGGTGTTCACCGGCGACGGCCTGGTGCGACGCACCGAGGCGGCGACGCGGACGGGCGGGCTGGAGGTCAACTCCGTCTGCTACACCGTGGACCACGGCAAGCAGCTGCTCGACCACATCTCGCTGACCGCGCGGCCCGGGACGCTGACCGCCATCATCGGTGGTTCGGGTGCCGGCAAGACCACGCTGTCGCGGCTGATCGTCGGTTACACCAGCCCGACCTCGGGCAATGTCACCTTCGAGGGCCACGACATTCACAGCGAGTACGCGTCCATGCGCAGCCGGATCGGGATGGTGCCGCAGGACGACGTGGTGCACCGCCAGCTGACGGTCAACCAGGCGCTGAACTACGCCGCCGAACTGCGGCTACCACCCGACACCAGCAAAGAGGAACGGGCCCGCGTCGTCGCGCAGGTGCTCGAGGAACTCGACATGACCCAGCACGCCGACACCCGGGTCGACAAGCTCTCCGGCGGCCAGCGCAAACGCGCGTCGGTCGCGCTGGAGCTGCTCACCCAGCCATCGCTGTTGCTGCTGGACGAGCCGACCTCCGGCCTGGACCCGGCACTGGACCGTCAGGTCATGTTGATGCTGCGCCAGCTGGCCGACGCGGGCCGCGTGGTGCTGGTGGTCACCCACTCGGTGTCCTACCTGGACGTGTGCGATCAGATCCTGCTGGTCGCGCCCGGCGGCAAGACCGCCTTCTGCGGGCCGCCCGATCAGGTCGAGCCCGCCTTGGGCACCCGCAACTGGGCCGACATCTTCGCCAAGGTGGGCGCCGACCCGGACGAGGCCAACCGCCGCTTCAAGGAGCGCAACCAGCAGTCGTCGGCGCCGCCGACTCCGGAGAGTCCGGCGGACCTGGGTGAACCGCCCCAAACCGATCTCTTCCGGCAGTTGTCCACGATCGCCCGCCGCCAGGTTCGGCTGGTCGTCTCCGACCGCGGTTACACGATCTTCTTGGCGGTCCTGCCGTTCCTGATCGGCGCGTTGTCGCTGACCGTGAAAGGTCCCCATCCCGGCCTCGGCCCGGCCGATCCGTTGGGACCGGCGCCGACACAGCCGCAGTACATCATGGTGCTGTTGAACATCGGCGCCGTCTTCATGGGCACCGCGCTGACCATCCGCGACCTGATCGGCGAGCGGGCCATCTTCCGCCGAGAACAGGCCGTGGGCCTGTCCACGACGGCCTATCTGCTGGCCAAGATCGCGGTGTTCTGCGTTTTCGCCACCGCCCAGGCGGCGATCGCGACCACCATCGTGAGGCTGGGTAAGGGCGCGCCGACGGCGCATCCCCAGTTTTTCGGCAACTCGACGTTCTCGCTGTTCGTCACCGTGGCGGGCACCTGTATAGCGTCGGCGATGCTCGGGCTGCTGCTCTCGGCGTTGGCGCAGTCCAACGAACAGATCATGCCGCTGCTGGTGGTGTCGATCATGTCCCAGCTGGTGTTCTCCAGCGGCATGATCCCGGTGTATCAGCGCATCGGCCTCGAGCAGATGGCGTGGCTGACGCCGGCTCGTTGGGGCTACGCGGCGGGCGCGTCCTCGATCGACTTTCCGTCGCTGGTGAAGGTCAAGCAGATACCGACCAACGACCCGATTTGGCAGCACTCGAAGCACATTTTCGTCTTCGACATGTTCATGCTGGCGGCGCTGTCGATCGGCTACACCGGCTTCGTCCGCTGGCATATCCGGCTGAAACGCTGAGGCCGGGTCGCAAGCAACGACCTCTAACCTGGATGTGATGACCCGACCTGCGCAGCCGGTGCTGACGGCTCGATCTGACCGATCCGAAGGCAGCTTCGCTGCCGGTCGCGACGTGGTCGTCGGCAGCGACCTGCGCGCCGACCTGCGGGTGGCGCACCCGTTGATCGCCCGCGCGCACGTGTTGCTGCGCTTCGAACAGGGCCGGTGGCGCGCGGTCGACAACAATTCCCTGAACGGGGTGTACCTGGACGGCCAGCGGGTGCCGGTCGTCGACATCCACGACGGCCAGACGATCAACATCGGCAAGCCCGACGGGCCACGGATCACCTTCGAAGTGGGTCAGCACACCGGCACCGTCGGCCTGCTTCCGCCGACCACGACGTCGATTCCGCTCATCGCGGCGCCGCCCGGCGCATCGTCGCCGGTGCGGGCACAACCCACCGGCCCGAGGCCCGTGACGGCCCCGCCCGGGCCACCGAGTCGGCCGTCGCGCCCCTTCCCACCCAAGGGCGCCCAGCGCAGGTTCGCCAACCCGCCGGACGCCGCGACCCGTGGCGTGCCGCAGTCGGGCCCGCACCCGGGCGCCCTGAACCCGTCCTCCCGGTCCGGCCGCAGCGGCGCCGTCGGCGAATTTCGCACCACCCGGGTCAGCGTCCCGGGACCGGAATCCGACCGCCGGCCGGCGCCCGGACGCGCCGTCTCGATCGGGCGCGCGCTCAACAACGACATCGTCGTGCACGACGTGCTGGCCTCGCGCCATCACGCCTTCTTGACGCCGACGCCGACCGGCGCCGAGATCCGCGACGCGAACAGCAGCAACGGCACCTTCGTCAACGGTGTCAGGGTGGGATCCGCGGTGCTGGCCGACGGCGACGTGGTGACGATCGGCAACGTCGACCTGGTGTTCCACGGCGGCGTGCTGGTGCGCCGCCAGGAGGCGGCGACTCGGGCCGGCGGCCTGGAGGTGCGCGAGGTCAACTTCGACATCGACGGCAAGCACCTGCTGGAACGGATCTCACTGGTTGCCCGCCCCGGCACCCTGACCGCACTGATTGGCGGGTCGGGCGCGGGCAAGACCACGCTGTCGCGGCTGATCGCCGGCTATGCCACGCCCTCGTCGGGCTCGGTCACCTTCGAGGGCCACGACATCCACACCGACTACGCCTCGCTGCGCACCAGGATCGGGATGGTCCCCCAGGACGACGTCGTGCACCGTCAGCTCACGGTCAGCCAGGCGCTCGGCTACGCCGCCGAACTGCGCCTGCCGCCCGACACCAGCAAGGCCGACCGCGAGCAGGTCGTCGCCGAAGTGCTCGACGAGCTGGGATTGACCGAGCATGCGAACACCCGGGTGGACAAGCTCTCCGGGGGGCAGCGCAAACGCGCCTCGGTGGCGCTGGAACTGCTGACCGGGCCGTCGCTGCTGATCCTGGACGAGCCGACCTCCGGACTGGACCCGGCGCTGGATCTGCAGGTCATGACGATGTTGCGGCAACTCGCCGACGCCGGGCGCGTGGTGCTGGTGGTGACCCACTCGCTCACCTACCTCGATGTCTGTGACCAGGTGCTGCTGATGGCGCCCGGCGGCAAGACGGCGTTCCTCGGTCCGCCCGCCGAGATCGGTGCGGCGATGGGGACTACCAACTGGGCGCACATCTTCGCCAAGGTGGGCGCCGACCCGGACGAGGCCAATCGCCGCTTCCTGGCCCAGAACAAACCCCCGCCCCCGGCGCGGACCGAGGCGCCGGCCGACCTCGGCGTCCCGGCGCAGACCAGCAAGCGGCGCCAGTTCTCCACCATCGCACGCCGCCAGGTCCGCTTGGTGGTCTCCGACCACGCGTACTTTCTGTTCCTGGCGATATTGCCGTTCGTGATGGGCGCGCTGTCGCTGACGGTCCCTGGCACCGTCGGATTCGGCTACGCCGATCCGGCCGGTGAGTCGGCCGGCGAAGCCGGGATGATCTTGACGCTGCTCACCATGGCCGCCGCGTTCATGGGGACCGCGCTGACCATCCGCGACCTCATCGGCGAGCGGCCGATCTTCCGGCGTGAACAGGCGGTCGGCCTGTCCAGCACGGCCTACCTGCTGGCCAAGGTCGCGGTGTTCTGCACGTTCGCCGTCATCCAGGCGGCCATCGCCACGGCCATCGTGGTCGTGGGCAAGGGGCCGCCCACGCGACCGGCGGTGCTGCTCGGCAATGCGACCCTGGAGCTGTTCGTCGGAGTGGCGGCGACGTGTGTGGCGTCGGCGATGCTGGGCCTGCTGCTCTCGGCGCTGGCGCGCACCGGCGAACAGATCATGCCGCTGCTGGTGGTGTCGCTGATGTTGCAGATGGTGCTCTCCGGCGGCATGGTGCCGGTCACCCACCGGTTCTTCCTCGACCAGCTGTCCTGGCTGGTGCCCTCGCGGTGGGGCTACGCGGCGCAGGGGTCGACGGTCGACCTGTGGACGGTGTCGCCGGGCCCGCAGAGCCCCAGGGACAGCCATTTCGAGCACACGTCGGCGGCCTGGCTGTTCGACATGGGCATGCTCGCGGTGCTCACCGTGGCCTACGCCGCGTTGGTGCGGTGGCGCATCCGGCTCACCCGCTGAGCGATCAGTCGCCGCTGTCCAGCCGAAGCCCGTACGCCAGCGCGAAGGCCACCGCCTGGTCGACGTCCACGCGGGCGCCGGCCAGCGAGGCGCTCGTCCACGACGTCGAGTCCACGACGGCGCCGCGCAGATCGGCGTCGTCCAGCCGGGCGCCGGTGGTCCGGGCGCCGCGCAGGTCCGCCCCACGCAGCACGGCCTTGCGCAGGTCGGCCTCCACCAGACTGGTCTCGCGCAGCCGGCAGCCGCTCAGGTCGACGCCACGAAGGTCGATGCCACCGAGGACTGCGAGCGTGAAGTCCACCTCGTCGAAGGTGATCGGCCGCAGCCGGCACTGCACGAACACCGACCCCAGCATCGAGCACTGCGAAAAGGTGCTGTGCCACAACGACGTCCGCCGGAATGTGCAGTTGCGGAAGGCCGAACCGCGGTGTTGCGACTCGGCCAGGTTGGCGCCGCTGAAATTGCATTCGGTGAACACGACCCGCTCGGTCTGCAGCCGGCTGAGATCGTCGTCGGTGAAGTCGTGACCCTCGAATTCGCGGTCGGCCCAGCGTGCGGTCTGGGCGGTCAATTGGTCGACAGGCTGGCCAGGGCGTATTCGCTGACCGCGATCAAGGCGTCGGTCGCCGACCGGCGATCCCTGGCGTCGACCGTGATCACCGGAATGTGCGGCGGCAAGGTCAGCGCCTCGCGCACCTCGGCCACCGGGTAGCGGGGGGCGCCGTCGAACTCGTTCACCGCGACGAGAAACGGCAGGTTGCGATGCTCGAAGAAGTCGACCGCGGCGAAGCTGTCGGCCAGGCGGCGGCAGTCGACCAGCACCACCGCGCCGATCGCGCCGCGCACCAGGTCGTCCCACATGAACCAGAAGCGGCGCTGCCCGGGAGTGCCGAACAGGTAGAGCACCAGGTCTTCGGCCAGTGTGATCCGGCCGAAGTCCATCGCGACGGTGGTGGTCTGCTTGTCCGGGGTGGCCTCGAGCATGTCGACGCCGGCCGAGGCGTCGGTGACCATCGCCTCGGTGCGCAGCGGCATGATTTCGGACACCGCCCCGACGAAGGTGGTCTTGCCTGCTCCGAATCCGCCGGCGATCACAATCTTCGTCGACGCGTGAACGCCGGAGTCGGGCTGCACGTCAGAGTGCGCGTAAGCCACGCAGTGTCCTTCCTATCAAGTCGTGGCGCTCATCTCTGGTCGAACGCTCGGACAACGTCTGGTGCACTCGAAGGTAGCCGGACAACACCAGATCCCCGACCAGGACGCGCGCGACACCGAGCGGCAAGTCCAGCCGGGCTGAGATTTCGGCGACCGACGGGCTGTCGACGCACAGTTGGATAATTCTGCCTCGCGCATCGTTGGGCGGCCACCGGTGGCTCAGACCGGCCTGCAGCGTCTGAATCGGCGCTTCCACCGGTAGGTCGACGTTGGTGTCGGTCCGCCCGGACGTCAGGGTGTACGGGCGGACCAGGTTCCCCTTACGGTGTGCCGGCCAGGTCTCGGGGGTATCCATCGCGGCTCACTGGTGCTGCTGCACGGCCGACCGGCGGGTCGACTGCACCACGCCGCCAACCCGTTCGACGAGGACGGCCATCTCGTAGCCGATCTGACCGATGTCGCACGACGCCGCAGCGAGCGTCGCCAGATGCGAGCCGTCTCCGACGCGCATCAACAACAGGTAGCCGTTTTGCATCTCGACGACCGACTGCAGCACCTGGCCACCCTCGAAAAGCTGCGCCGCGCCGGTGGCCAGGCTGGCCAGCCCGGAGGCGACCGCGGCTAACTGATCGGCGCGTTCCCGCGGGAGATGCTCGCTCGCGGCGATAGGCAGCCCATCGACGGAGACCAGCAGCGCATGCGCGACGCCGGGGACTTCACGGGCGAACCTGGTCACCAGCCAGTCCAGGGAGTTGTCGGGTGACGTCATTGTTGGTCGGATCCTTGATTGGTATCACGGGCATGCGATCGTCCGGTACGCACGCCACCGAAATGGCTACTGAACGAGGCGCGAACCGCCTCGGGGTCCCGGGCTAACGGTCCGGTGGCCGCGTGCTGCGGCTCCCGGTGCGATCCGGATGTGCCGTTGAGACCCCGCTCCGCGTCGGCGGGCTCGTCCTGCTCGGCCAGACCGCCGGCGCCACCGGGTACCAGCCGCGCTCCGGGGGTGCGCACCGGCAGTCCGTGGTCGGTGGTGTGCGCCTCGACCGGCTTCTCGTCGGCCGCGGCCGCCAGCGTCCAACCGCGGTCCCAGACCGACTGCCAGTCCAGGTCGGGGCTGTTGACCAGGTCGTACGGATCGCCGAGCATCTCCGAGAGCATCCGGCGGTAGATGACGTCGTCGTGGGCCGGATTCGCCGCGGCTTTGGGGGCGGCCGGAATGGACGCGATCGGGTCCGGGGCCGCCTCTCGGGACCGGGCGGCGAAGAAGGCCGAGGTGTCCGATGCCGCGCGCGCCGGGGCCGGTTTGACTTCTGGTTTCGGCGCCGGCGCCGGCGCCGGCTTGGGTGCGCTCTCCCACCACGGGGTCGCCAGCTCACGGCGCCGGCGGCGGGGTAGCTGTTCGGCGGGCGGGGCGGGAACTTCGGTGATACCGCTGGAACCCGGGTTGCGCCGCGGCAGCAAGGTGACCTGCGGCCCGGAGGCGTCCGGAGCGTTGCGCGCTGCCGGCTCCAGTGTGCCGTCCCGGCGCCCGTCCTCGTCGTCGGCCGCAGGCCCGGCGATCGCACTGGCGAGCTTGGCGCTCGGCGAGGAGACGGCGCGGATGTGCCGGGGAACGGTCGACTCGGCGGTGCCGGACGGGCCGGCGAGCACCGTCGGCGGCAGGTAGACCTCGGCGGTAGTTCCCGAACCCGCCTCGTTGGCGGCCGGGCCGCGCAGCCCCACCCGGATGCCGTGCCGGCCCGCGATCCGGCCGACCACGAAAAGCCCCATGTGCCGGGCGTTGTCGGGGCTGACGTCGCCGCCGGCCTGCAGCCGCATGTTGGCCATCCGCCGGTCGGTGTCGTTCATGCCCAGACCGGAGTCGGCGATTCGCACCACCACTCCCCCGTCGCTGCCGCGCGACGCCGAGATCCGGGCGGAGGTGGTCGGCGGCGAGTAGCGCAGGGCGTTGTCGGTCAGCTCGGCGAACAGGTGAATGGCACCACCGGCGGCCGAGCCGATCAGCGAGCACTCGGGCAGCCCGGCGATTTCGACGCGGCGGTAGTCCTCGACCTCGGACACCGCGGCGTTGATCACCGTCGCCAGCGGCACCGGGTCGCGCTGGTCGCGGGCGAGCTGCGAACCGGCGAGCACCAGCAGATTGGCGCTGTTGCGGCGCAGCCGCGCCGCCAGGTGGTCCAGCCGGAACAGGCTGTCCAGCCGGTCGGGATTCTCTTCGTTGCGCTCCAGCCGGTCAATGAGCGCCAGCTGCTGATCGACCAGCGAGCGGCTGCGCCGCGACATGGTCTCGAACATGTCGTTGACCAGCAGCCGCAGCCGCGCCTCGTCGCCGGCCAGCAGCAGCGCCTGGGTATGCAATTCGTCGACCGCGTGGGCGACCTGGCCGATCTCCTCGGTGGTGTACACCGGCAGCGGGCTCGGAATCGGCTCCGGCCCACCGGCTTTCACCAGTGCGATCTCCTCTTCGAGATCGGTGTGGGCGACCTTGAGCGCGCCGTCGCGCAAGATGCGCAGCGGCCGCACCAGGGCGCGCGCCACCAGCAGCACGACGCCGATCGCGATCACGATGGCGGCCAGCACCAGTACGGCGTCCAGGATCGCGGCCGAGCGGCGCTCGGCGGCCTGGGCGTGCACCGACTTGGTCACCGACGCGGTGGTGTTCTTGATGACCTGATCGGCGATGTCGTCGGTGGTCTGGATGGAACGCAGCAGGTCGGGGTTTTCGACGAGCACACTGCCCGGATCGGACATGATCGCCATCCGGCCGACCATCTGCTGTTGCAGTGTCTTGGCCTCGGGTGATCCGGCGCCGAGTACTTCGCTCATGCCGAACAGCGTCGACGGCTCGGTACCCGCCAGGGTGGTCATCGAGGTCCGCAGTTGCGGCTCGGGAAGTTCGGCTCCCCGGGTGATCAGGATTTTCTGCATCGTCATCTGCCCGCGGGCCCCGACCGCTCGGCTCAGGCCCTGCGCCTGGGCGCGGATCTGCTCGTTGTCGACCCGCACCGATGCGTTGATGACGTCTTCGGCCGTCAGCAGGATCGGCGCGTAGAGCGTCACCCGCTCCCGCAAACCGAGGCTAGTGTCGGCAGCCTTGTTGACCAGCATCTGACCGCCGTCGAGCAGGTTGTTGACTCCTGATCGCACATCGTCGTTGACGTCGGTGTCTTCCAGCCTGGTCTGCAATTCGCCCTTGCGCGCCTCGTAGTTCTTCTTTGCGCCCTCGACATCATGTCCGGTGGAGCTGGCCAGCAGGGCTACATCTAACGCCGACATGTACTTGGTGATCACCGGCACGACGTCGGCCCGGGTGGCGGCCAATCGCAAACCCGCCGCGTTGGTCATCGCGCCGTGGATTCGCAGCACCCCGAAAACCGTCGCCAAAACCAGCGGGACCAGCGCAATCGCCAGCACTTTCCAGCGGACCGACCAGTTGCTCAGCGACCAGGTCGGTGGGCGTTTGGCCGGCGCAGCGGCGGCGCCGACGGCCGGGGCCGGCTCTGGGACATCCGCCTCGGCCGGGTTGGCCGGGCGGGCGAACATGGTCATGTCATCGCGGCCGGACGACCGGCCGCTGCGCTGACGCTGAGCGCTGAAAGGTACGAGAGGCTCATGGAACTTCCTGCTTTATTTCGCCCGCCTCGCGCCAGATAGGCGTGTGCGTGTAGGTGTGGCAATCCGACGAGTATGACAGCCCGCGGCGCAGGCCACCAGAATCGCTACTGAGCAGACAGGTCCCTCCAAGGTGGCGCGACGTCCGCTCGGCCACCCCTGGCAAACTCCTGCGTGCCCAGTCTAGGCGGGACGAAGCAGCGCGACGAGGAAGTCGGAGTCGTCGGTGAACGGGCGCAGATCCCAGGTGGACAACAGCAGATCGGGCGCGAAACCCGCGTCGACGGCGTCGTTGAGAAAGACGTCGAACTCGTAGTCGCGGCCGGCCCCGAAGCCGATCGCCGCCCGGCCGTCGTCAGCGACGTGGGCACGCAGCCGGCTCAGCACCTGGATCCGGGTGCTGGGGGCCAAAAACGCCATCACGTTGCCGGCGGACACGATGACGTCGAACGGTTCGGCGATGCCGCGCGCCGGCAGATCCAGCTCGGCGAGGTCGCCGACCAGCCAGCGTGGACCGGGGTAATCGTGCCCGGCCGCGTCGATCAGCGCCGGGTCGACGTCCACACCGACCACCCGGTGTCCCACGGTGGCCAGATACCCGCCCAGCCGGCCCGGCCCGCACCCGGCGTCGAGGATGTGGGCGCCGCGCGGCGCCATGGCGTCCACGAAGCGGGCCTCGCCGGCCAAGTCGTCACCGGCACGGGCCATGGCGCGGAATCGCTCGATATACCAATCCGAATGCCCCGGATCGGCAGCGACCTTCTGCATCCAGATGCTCTGCTCGACCATGCGACCATTATCGGCGTTGTGTTCAAGCTGATGTTTCTGACGCCGCGGATCCCGCCCAACACCGGCAATGCCATCCGGACGGCGGCGGCGACGGGCTGCGAATTGCATCTGGTCGAGCCGATGGGGTTCGACCTGTCCGAACCCAAGCTGCGCCGGGCCGGGCTGGACTACCACGACCTCGCCTCGGTCACTGTGCACGCTTCGCTGGCGGCGGCCTGGGCCGCGCTGTCACCCGAGCGGGTGTTCGCGTTCACCTCGCACGCGCCCACCTCGTTCGCCGACGTGCGCTACCGCGCCGGTGACGTGTTGATGTTCGGGCCCGAACCCACCGGGCTGGACGCCGCGACGCTGGCCGACCCGCACATCACCGGGCAGGTCCGCATCCCGATGCTGGCGGGCCGGCGCTCGCTGAACCTGTCCAACGCCGCGGCGGTCGCCGTCTACGAGGCCTGGCGGCAACACGGCTACGCCGGGGCCGGGGCCACCTGACTCACCAGCTGTTCCAGTGCGTGAGGGTTTCGGCGGGCAGCCGCTTGGCCGGCTTGAAGTCGGTGCCCTTGGTGTAGGCGATCGGGAACAGCCCGCCCTGGCTGTACTTGTCGTACGGGATGCCCAGCACGTCGGCGACCTGCTTCTCGCCGTCACCGAGCAGGTGCAGTGTCGTCCAGCAAGACCCCAATCCGCGCGACCGCAGCGCCAGACAGAAGCTCCAGACCGCCGGGAACAGCGACGCCCAGAACGACACACCACCCATGGGTTGCTTGTCCTCCCGGCCGAGGATGCAGGGGATCAACAGCACCGGCGCCTCGTGCATGTGCTCGGCGAGATACGTTGCGGAATCCCTGACCTTGTCCATCCGCTCACCACGGGTGTCGCCCTCGGCGTAGTCGGGTGCGGGCGAGGCGAGGTAGCCCCGGGCATTTTTCAGGTAGACGTCGCCGATGGCCTTCTTCTTCTCGGCGTCCTCGACGAACACCCACTGCCAGCCCTGTGCGTTCGAGCCGGTGGGCGCCTGCAGTGCCAGTTCCAGGCATTCCATCAGTACGTCACGGCCCACCGGCTTGTCGAAGTCGAGACGCTTGCGGACCGAGCGGGTGGTGGTGAGGAGTTCGTCGACAGACAGATTGAGAGTCATGCAAGCGAGCCTAGGAGGTACCCGCAGCCTCACTGGTCGTGGTCGGTCGATGTGGAGAGCGTCCGCCACGCGTCGATGTCGGCCTTCAGGTCTTCGATCTTGGCCTCCACCGCGGCGACGCAGTCGGTGCCCAGCAGCAGATGCACCGGCGGCTCGGCGGCCGAAGCGATGTCGACGATGGCCGCGGCCGCCTTGATCGGGTCGCCGGGCTGGGCATGGTTGACGTCGGCGGCGTGGGCGCGCGTCGCCCCGGCGGTGGATTCATAGTCGGCAATGACGTTCTCTTCGGTGCCGAGGCTGGACGCGTCGAGGAAATCGGTGCGGAAGTAGCCGGGTTCGACGATGGTGACCCAGATGCCCAGCGGCCGTAGCTCCTTGGCCAGCGCCTCGCTGAAGCCTTCCATCGCGAACTTGGTCGAGCAGTAGATGCCCCACCCCGGCGACCCGAGCAGCCCGCCAACCGAACTGATGTTGATGATGTGGCCGGAGCGCTGACGACGCATGATCGGCAGTACAGCCCGCTGCATGGTCAGGGTGCCGAACACGTTGACCTCGTAGACGGCGCGGACCGAGGCGTCGGACGCTTCCTCGACGGCGCCGAGAAGGCCGCGGCCAGCGTTGTTCACCAGCACGTCGATCCGGCCGAACGCGTCGACCGCCGACCGAACTGCCTGTGCGGCCTGGTCGGCGTCGGTGACGTCGAGGTCGATTGCGAGCAGAGCGTCACCGGCATCGGGAAGCGCAGTGTGGATCTGCTTGGCACGCCGGGCGGTCGCCACCACCCGATCACCCTGAGCCAGGATCTTGCGAGCGATCTCGAGTCCGAATCCGCGCGAAGCTCCGGTGAGGAACCAGACTTTGGAATTCGCGGCGGTCTCAGACACTCTGCCCTCCTGAAGTTGGAATGTCATGACTATCTCGTACTAGCGAAAGTCACGCGACTTCGAGCCGACCGCCAGGGTGATGCGGCCCAGCCGCTCGGCGACGACGGTGATGGCGCCGCTGGCGTTTTGGACCTGCCCACGCACCAGCAGCGCCGGTGCCGAGTTCGCCAGCTTGCGATGCCGCGCCCACACCCCCGGCGTGCAGAGCACGTTGACCATCCCGGTCTCGTCCTCGAGGTTGATGAACGTGACCCCCTGCGCCGTGCCGGGGCGTTGCCGGTGGGTCACCGCGCCGGCGATCAGCACCCGGTCGCCGTCGGGCACCGATCCGAGCTTCTCGGCCGGCACCACCCCCATCGCGTCCAGATCGGCCCGCAGGAACTGCGTCGGGTAGCTGTCCGGGGAGACGCCGGTGGCCCACACATCGGCGGCGGCCAACTCCAGCTCACTCATCCCGGGCAACGCGGGGATGTGCGAGGACGATCCCACCCCGGGCAGCCGGTCCGGCCGTTGGGTGGCCGCCGCCCCGGCCGCCCACAACCCCTCGCGCCGCGACATGCCGAAGCAGCCCAGCGCCCCCGCCGTCGCCAGCGCCTCGGTCTGCGGCACCGAGAGCTGCAGCCGGGTCGTCAGATCCAGCAGAGAAGCGAACGGGCCGTTGGTTTTTCGCTCCTCGACAAGTTGTTCGGCCAGATCGTCACCGATATGGCGGACGGCACCCAGCCCCAGCCGCACCTCGGTGCCGGCGTTCTCGAGTGTCGCGTGCGCCAGGCTGGCGTTGACGTCCGGACCGTGCACCGTCACACCGTGCCGGCGCGCATCGGCCACCAGCGACTGCGGCGAGTAGAACCCCATCGGCTGGGCGCGCAGCAGCGCCGCGCAGAACACCGCCGGGTGGTGCAGCTTGAACCACGACGAGTAGAACACCAGCGACGCAAAGCTCAGCGCATGGCTTTCGGGGAAGCCGAAATTCGCGAAGGCTTCCAGCTTTTCGTAAGTGCGGTCGATCACCTCGTCGTCGGCGCCGTGTAGCGTGCGCATGCCCTCATAGAACCGGCCGCGCAGCCGTCGCATGCGTTCGGTCGAGCGCTTGGATCCCATGGCGCGGCGCAACTGATCGGCCTCGGCCGCGCTGAATCCGGCGCAGTCGACCGCGAGCTGCATCAGCTGCTCCTGAAAGAGCGGGACTCCCAACGTCTTTCGCAGCGCCGACGCCATGGACGGGTGGTCGTAGACTACCGGGTCCAGGCCGTTGCGCCGCCGGATGTAGGGGTGCACCGACCCGCCCTGGATGGGGCCGGGACGGATCAGGGCGACCTCCACCACCAGGTCGTAGAACACCCGCGGCTTCAGCCGCGGCAGGGTGGCCATCTGCGCGCGCGACTCCACCTGGAACACGCCGACGGAATCGGCGCGGGCCAGCATCTCGTACACCGCCGGCTCGGAGAGGTCGAGGCGGGCCAGGTCGACTTCGATCCCCTTGTGCTCGGCCACCAGGTCGATGGCATAGTGCAGTGCCGAGAGCATCCCCAGTCCGAGCAGATCGAACTTCACCAAACCGATTGCCGCACAGTCGTCTTTGTCCCACTGCAGGACGCTGCGATTCTCCATCCGTGCCCACTCCACCGGGCACACGTCGGCGATCGGCCGATCGCAGATCACCATGCCACCGGAATGAATGCCCATGTGCCGCGGCAGGTTGCGGATCTGGTTGGCCAGATCGACCACCGGTTCGGGAATGCCCTCGACGTCGGGCGAGTCGGCCAACCCGTTCCAGTGGTTGATCTGCTTGCTCCACGCGTCCTGCTGGCCCTGCGAGAAGCCCAGCGCGCGGGCCATGTCGCGCACCGCGATCTTTCCCCGGTAGGTGATGACGTTGGCGACCTGGGCGGCGTAGTCACGGCCGTATTTGTCGTAGACATACTGGATGACCTTTTCGCGCTGATCGGACTCGATGTCCATGTCGATGTCGGGCGGCCCGTCGCGGGCCGGCGACAGAAAGCGCTCGAACAGCAGCTCGTTGGCCACCGGGTCGACGGCGGTGACGCCGAGGGCGTAACAGACCGCGGAGTTGGCCGCCGATCCCCTGCCCTGGCACAGGATGTTGTTGTCCCGACAGAACCGGGCGATGTCGTGCACCACCAGGAAATATCCCGGAAAAGTCAGGTGCGCAATGACTTTCAGCTCTCGTTCGATTTGTGCGTAGGCGCGCGGTGCGCGCTCGGCCGACCCGTAGCGCTCGCGCGCCCCGGCCATGGTCAACTGCCGCAGCCAGCTGTCCTCGGTGTGCCCGGGGGGCACCTCGAACGGCGGCAGCTGCGGCGCGATGAGCGCCAGCCCGAACGCGCACTGCTCGCCCAGCTCGGCGGCCGCGGTCACCACGTCAGGGCCCCCAAAAGGCACATGTGCGAACAGCCGGGCCATCTCCGCGCCGGAGCGCAGGTGCGAACCGCCCAGCGGGGCCAGCCACCCGGCGGCCGCATCCAGGGACTGCCGGGCCCGGATGGCGCCCATCGCCATGGCCAGCCGGCGCCGTGACGGCCCGGCGAAATGCGCGCCGGTGGTGGCGACGACGCCCACCCCGAAGCGCGGGGCCAGCGCGGCCAGCACGGCGTTGCGTTCGTCGTCGAGCGGCTGACCATGATGGGTCAGCTCGATGCTGACCCGCTGCGCGCCGAACCGGTCCACCAGCTCGGCCAGCGCCCGCTCCGCCGCCGTTGGGCCGCCCTCAGAAAGTGCTTGTCGCACATGCCCTTTGCGACAGCCGGTCAGGATGTGCCAGTGCCCGCCGGCGGCCTCGGTCAGCGCGTCGAAGTCGTACCGGGGCTTGCCCTTCTCGCCGCCGGCCAGATGCGCCGCGGCCAGTTGCCGCGACAACCGCCGATACCCCTCGGCCCCGCGGGCCAGCACCAGCAAGTGCGGGCCGGGCGGATCCGGCTGCTCGGTGCGCGCCCCCGGGCCGAGCGACAGTTCGGCACCGAACACGGTGCGCACGTCGAGTTCGGCCGCCGCTTCGGCGAACCGCACCGCCCCGTACAGGCCGTCGTGGTCGGTGAGGGCCAGGGCGCGCAGATCCAGCCGCGCCGCCTCCTCGACCAACTCCTCCGGTGTGCTCGCCCCGTCCAGGAAACTGAACGCCGAATGCGCGTGCAGTTCGGCATAAGCGACCGACGAGCGGGACGGCCGGGTGTCGCCGGGCGGCTGGTACGTCCCACGTCTGCGCGACAACGGGGCGTCCTCAGGGGGCTCCGCCGGCGCGCCGGCATGGCGCGGCTTGCCGTCGAGCACCCGCTCCATTTCCGCCCAACTCGGCGGCCCGTTAAACCAGCCCACCCGGTCGAGTATATCGAACTGATGTTCGATTTAACCGAGGACCAGTACAACCGTTGTTAAACCGATCTTCAACTCCTAAACAAGGTCTTAACGCTGCGGGTACTACCGCAGATGGCGCGCTGCACAGACACTGGTACGAGTTCAAAAAGCGGACTACGGCGGGGGCCGGCATGGCACAGACACTGGACACGGCATTTCTCAAAGCCCACGATCCGGATCAGCATGCCAGCCTGGCCATCGGTGCGGTTGCCATCGTCGACGGCGCCGCACCCGACTATCAGCGGCTCAAAAGCCTTCTGGCAGAGCGTATCCGGCCGATCGCGCGATGCACGCAGTTGCTCCGGGCGCACCCGCTGAGCCAGGAATGGATCGATTGCCCGGACTTCGACCTGGCCCATCATCTGCGCCGGGTGGCCATCCCCCGCCCCGGCGACGAGGCCGAGCTGTCCCGGGCCATCGCCTACGCCCTGGAACGACCGCTGGATCTGGACCGCCCGCCGTGGGAGTGCTGGGTCATCGAAGGTCTGCAGGGCAACCGCTGGGCGATCTTGATGAAGACCCACCACGGCCTGCTCGACGGCAACTCGGCGGCCCGCCTGATCACCAGGCTTTGCGACGACGCCGACGCCGACACCTTCGCCAACGGCGTTGCGGGCAAGCAGGTTTCGCCACCACCGGTCGACAAACCGGGCTGGGTTGATGCGCTGTGGCGGGCATCGTCGATCGCCGGCAACCTCACCGGCGCCGTGGTCGGGGCGATGTGGCCGGCGCTGCGCACCGACACCGCCGCCACGTTGCGGCGCTACAGCACGGTGCGAGTCCCGATCGCGGACGTCGACAGCGTCTGCCGCAAGTTCGGCGTCAGCGCCAACGACGTCGCGCTCGCCGCCATCACCGAGGGATTTCGCACCGCCCTGCTCGGTCGCGGCGAGGAACCGCGAGCCAACTCGCTGCGCACCCTGGTACCGATGCCGGTCCGCTCGGCCATGCTCTCGCACCTGCCCGTCGAACACGACGACCCGGTGCGCCGGTTGCTGACGGTGCACACCAGATGGAAGACCAAGCAGATCGCGCAGCCAATCGGCATCGTGGAGTCGGCGATCGGCCTGCTGCCAACGGTGTTGCGCAGCAACGTCTTACAACTGCTCTCCCGGCTGCCCCAGCGTGCCATCGTGACCCTGGCCACCAACGCCCCCGGGCCGCGCCGCAGGCTGCAGGTGATGGGCCAGACGATGGAACGGCTGCTGCCGATCCCGCCGACCGCGATGGCGCTGCACACCGGCGTCGCGGTACTGAGCTACGGCGATGAACTGGTCTTCGGGATCACCGCCGAACACGGCGACGCGTTCGACGTCAAGCAACTGGCCGCCGGCATCGAGCTGGGCATGGCACGACTGGTGGCACTCGGCGACGACTCGGTGCTGCTGTTCTCCGGCCGGCGCAAGCGTTCCGCGCGTCCGGTGGGGCGCCCGGTACCGCCGACGCATCCGTCGGCGCCGGGGCACGCGCGTCACTGACCCGGCCTCGGGGCAACCGACCACCATGAGAAGGTTGGTTCATGGGCAAGTTGGGGCCGGTCATCATCGACCCACGCCGCCATGACGCGGTGCTGTTCGACACCGACACCGCGCTCGACTCAGCACTGGTGACACAACTGCGGGACACCGGGGTGGGCACCGCCGTGATTTCAGCGGACGGGCCCGTGTCGGCGGCCGGCCGTCTGCAGGTGCGCCCCGGCCGCTGCGTGGTGGTCGCCGCGGATGACGCGGGCGTGCAGGCCGCCCGCGCCGCCGGGTTCGCGTTGGTGATCGGTGTCGACCCGGCCGGCCAGGACACCGCGGTGCGCGGCGCCGGTGCCGACGCGGTGGTCGACGGCCTGCGCGACATCACCGTGCGCACCGGGGACCGCCGGATGTCGCAACTGCCCGATGCGTCGCAGGCCTTGGCCGACGGGCTGGCCGCGCGGCGACCGGCGGTGTTCTTCGACTTCGACGGCACGCTCTCGGACATCGTCGACGACCCGGACTCGGCGCGGCCCGTCGCCGGAGCCACCCAGGCGCTGGAAAAGCTGGCCGAACAGTGCCCGGTCGCGGTATTGTCCGGCCGCGACCTCGCCGACGTGTCGAAACGCGTTGGCGTACCGGGCATCTGGTATGCGGGCAGCCACGGTTTCGAGCTGACCGCGCCCGACGGAACCCACCACCAGAACGACGAGGCGGCCGCGGTCATCCCGCTGCTCGAGCAGGCCGCCGGCCGGCTGGGTGACCAGCTCGGTGAGATTCCCGGTGTCGTGGTGGAACACAAGCGATTCGGGGTTGCCGTGCACTACCGCAATGCCGAGCGCGACCGCGTCGGCGAGGTGCTGGCGGCGGTGCGCGCCGCAGGCCGGCGCGATGGGCTTCGGGTGACCACCGGCCGCGAGGTCATCGAGCTGCGCCCAGACCTGGACTGGGACAAAGGCAAGACGCTGCGCTGGGTGATCGATCACCTGCATCAGGCAGGCTCGGGTTCACTGACGCCGGTCTACCTCGGCGACGACATCACCGACGAGGACGCGTTCGACGCGGTGCGTGCCGATGGCGTGCCGATCCTGGTGCGGCACAGCGACGACGGCGACCGCGCCACCGCGGCGCTGTTCGCGCTCGACAATCCCGCCCGGGCCGCCGAATTCACCGACCGGCTGGCGGATCAGCTGGCGGGCCATCAGGGTTAGGCGTATTCCACCGCACCGTCGTCGAGCACCACCCGGGAGCCGGAACCCTCGGCGCCGGAAGCTTCCGTGCGGAACACCGCCTTGCCCGGCTCGGTGCGCCAGATCAAGGTAGTCAGTGTCTCGCCGGGAAACACCGGCGAGCTGAACCGCGAATCGATCGAGGTGATGTTGGCCGCGACGCCCTTGCCGAGTTCGGCGACCAGCGCCCGGCCCGCTACCCCGTAGCTGCACAGCCCGTGCAGGATCGGCTTGGGGAACCCGGCCAGCTCCCTGGCGAACCACGGGTCGCTGTGCAGCGGGTTGCGGTCACCGGAGAGCCGGTAGATCAGCGCCTGGTCCTCGCGGGTGGGCAGCGCGATCCGGGCGTCGGGCTCGCGGTCCGGAAATTCCGGAGCGATGGGGCGCTGACCCGGCTGCCCGCCGAAACCGCCCGCGCCCCGGACGACAAAGGTGGTCGACGTCTCGGCGATCAGGGCGCCCGAATCCGGGTCGGTGCCGCGGCCGCGCAGCATCACGACGGCGTTCTTGCCCTCACCCTTGTCCTGAATGTCGGTGACCTCGGTGACTACCGACAGCTTGCCCGCGGGTGGCAGCGGCGCGTGCAGCCGGATCCCCTGCGAACCGTGTAACAGCATGGCCCAGTTGAAGTCTCCGATCTTGCCGGCCGCCCCGAACGCCGGGCAGCAGATCACCGCGTAGGTGGGCAACACCTGCTGGTCGATCCCGTGGCTGTTCTCGGTGGTGAAGGACAGATCGTCGATCCCGGCTCCGACACCGAGCGCGTAGAGCAGCGTGTCCCGGTCGGTCCATTCGAACAGCATGGGTTCGGTGACCGCGCCGACGGCACTCGGATCAATCGCCATGGAAGTCTCCTGATCGTTGAGTAGGGATCTCGGTCCACTCTGGCACGCGCTGAAATACCACCTGCCCAAGGCCCTCTGCCCCGGTGCCGCGGTAACAAACCATCGCAAACCCTTCCCACCGGAGCCGTCGGCAAGGCAGGCTAATCGACATGCCCAAGCGCAGCATCATCCGGAAAGCCGCGGTGGCGCTCGCCGCGCTCACCGCCACGGTCCTCGTCGCCGGCTGTAGTGGCGGCTCACCGCAGGCGCGATCCATCACGGTGACGTTCATCCGGCACGCCCAGTCCGAGGCCAACGCCAGCGGCACCATCGACACCGACGTGCCGGGCCCGGGCCTGAGCCCGGAGGGCAAGGGACAGGCCGAGCAGATCGCGCATCAACTCGGCCGCAAGGGCTATGACAGCGTCTACGCGTCCACCATGACCCGGGCGCAGCAAACCGCTGCTCCGCTGGCCGCCGAACTCGGCAAGCAGGTGCAGGTTGTGCCCGGCATTCAGGAGATCAACGCCGGCTGGTTCAACGGCAAACCCGAGTCGATGGCGAAGTCGACGTACCTGGTGGCGCCGATGAACTGGCTCAACGGCGACGTGGCGAACAGCATCCCCGGCTCGGTCAGCGGTAAAGAGTTCAACGACCAGTTCACCGCGGCCGTCAACAAGATCTACAACAGCGGCCATCACAACCCGGTGGTGTTCTCGCACGCGAACTCGATCATGGTGTGGACGCTGATGAATGCCCAGAACGCCAAGGACAGCCTGATGAGCAGCCACCCGTTACCCAACACGGGCCGGGTGGTGATCAGCGGGAACCCGATGACGGGCTGGACGCTGGTGGACTGGGACGGGATCCGCGACTTCCACAACTAGATCGAGCAGTTGACGGGCGGGGCTGCCGCCGCCACCATGTCTTCATGCGGTATGTCGTTACCGGCGGTACCGGGTTTATTGGTCGCCGTGTCGTCTCTCGTCTGTTGGAGTCGCGGCCGGATGCGCAGGTCTGGGTGCTGGTGCGACGGCCGTCGCTGGGCCGCTTCGAACGGCTCGCGGAACACTGGGGTGGGCGGGCAAAACCTCTGGTCGCCGAGCTGCCGGAGCTGGAGCTGAGCGACGGGGTGCTCGCCGAGTTGGGCCAGATCGATCACGTGGTGCACTGCGCGGCGATCTACGACATCACCGCTGGTGAGCCCGAGCAGCGGGCCAGCAACGTCGAGGGCACTCGCGCGGTGATCGCGCTGGCGCAGCGGCTGGGGGCGACGCTGCACCATGTGTCGTCGATCGCCGTGGCGGGCGATTTCGCCGGCGAATACACCGAGGACGATTTCGACGTCGGCCAGCAACTGCCGACCCCGTATCACCAGACCAAGTTCGAAGCCGAGTTGCTGGTGCGCTCGGCGCCCGGCCTGCGTCACCGCATCTATCGGCCGGCGGTGGTGGTGGGCGATTCACGTACCGGCGAGATGGACAAGGTGGACGGGCCGTACTACTTCTTCGGCGTACTGGCCAAGTTGGCGGTGTTGCCGTCGCTGACCCCGATGCTGTTGCCCGACACCGGTCGCACCAACATCGTCCCGGTCGACTACGTCGTCGACGCGCTGGTCGCGTTGATGCACGCCGACGGCCGCGACGGACAGACGTTCCACCTGACCGCCGAAAAAACCATCGGCTTGCGCGGCATCTACCGCGGAGTGGCCAAGGCGGCCGGGCTGCCGCCGCTGCGCGGGTCACTACCCCGTTCGGTGGCCGCCCCGGTGCTCAAGGTGCGGGGGCGCGCCCGGGTGGTGCGCAACATGGCGGCCACCCAGCTCGGCATTCCCGCGCAAGTGTTCGACGTCGTGGACCTGGCCCCCACCTTCGTCAACGAGAAGACGCGAAATGCCTTGCAGGGCACCGGCATCAGTGTTCCGGAGTTCGCCGGCTACGCACCCAGGCTGTGGCGGTACTGGGCCGAGCACCTCGATCCGGATCGCGCGCGACGCGATGATCCGCGCGGACCGTTGCAGGGCCGGCACGTGATCATTACCGGCGCGTCCAGCGGCATCGGCCGGGCGGCGGCCATCGCGATCGCCGAGCGGGGCGCAATCGTGTTCGCGCTGGCCCGCAACGGCGCGGCGCTGGACCAGTTGGTTGCCGAGATCCGCGCCAATGGTGGTGCGGCGCATGCCTTTACCTGCGATGTCACCGATTCCGCGTCGGTGGAACACACCGTCAAAGACATCTTGGGACGCTTCGACCACGTCGATTACCTGGTGAACAACGCCGGCCGGTCCATCCGCCGCTCGGTGGTCAACTCCACCGACCGGCTGCATGACTATGAACGGGTGATGGCGGTCAACTACTTCGGTGCGGTGCGGATGGTGCTGGCGCTGCTCCCCCATTGGCGCGAGCGCCAGTTCGGGCACATCGTCAACGTGTCGAGCGCCGGCGTGCAGGCACGCAACCCCAAGTACAGCTCCTACCTGCCGAGCAAGGCCGCGCTGGACGCCTTCTCCGACGTGGTGGGTTCGGAGGTGCTGTCCGACCACATCACCTTCACCAACATCCACATGCCGCTGGTGCGCACCCCGATGATCGTGCCGTCGCACCGGCTCAACCCGGTGCCGGCGATCAGCCCCGAACGCGCGGCGGCGATGGTGGTGCGCGCCCTGGTGGAAAAACCGGCCCGCATCGACACCCCGCTGGGCACGCTGGCCGAGGCCGGCAATTACTTCGCCCCGCGGACCTCGCGCCGAGTTCTGCATCAGCTCTATCTCGGCTACCCCGATTCGGCCGCGGCGCGCGGGGTAATCGCCGAACCGGCGCGGGCGCCCACCCCGCCGACCGCGCGGCGCAAGCCCAGCCGGCCGGTGCGGGCCGTCACCCGCGGCATCCGGACACCCCGGCCGGTCAAGCGGCTGGTGCGCCTGGTGCCCGGCGTGCACTGGTGATCACTTATGCAGGTCCCCTCGAGGCGCTCTGACGTCGTTGGCATCGTGACGACCTTGTCGGCGGTATCTTGGAGACAATGAACTCGCCCGTTTTCGTCGACGTCGATACCGGCGTGGATGATGCGCTGGCGCTGATGTACCTGTTCGCCAGCCCGGACGCGGAAGTGGTCGGCATCGCCTCGACCGGGGGAAACGTTGGGGTGGAACAGGTTTGCGAAAACAATCTGGGCCTGCTGCAGCTGTGCCGGGTCGGCGAGATACCGGTGTCCAAGGGGTCGCCCCAGACCCTGACCGGCCCGATGCGGCTGCCGTCAAAAGTCCACGGCCCCAGGGGATTGGGCTATGCCGACCTGCCGCCGGCCGGGCAGCGGCTCACCGACTATGACTCGGCGAGCGCCTGGGTGCATGCCGCGCGCGCCCATTCCGGTGAGCTGATCGGCGTGGCGACCGGGCCGTTGACCAATCTGGCACTGGCGCTGCGCGCGGAGCCCGAGCTGCCGGCGCTGCTGAAACGGCTGGTGATCATGGGCGGTTCCTACGACCACCGGGGTAACACCACCGCGGTGGCGGAGTGGAACATCAGCGTCGATCCCGAGGCGGCAGCCGAGGTGTTGGCCGCCTGGGGTTCCGAAAACGTTGAGCAACAGCGTCTTCCGATCCTATGCGGCCTGGACTTGACCCGCAAGGTCGCGATGACACCGGAGCACCTCGCTCGGCTGGCGGCCACCGCCGAGTCGACGACGACGCAGCTGGGCGCGGACGACGAACGCGGAACCCGATCGGCGGCGTCCAATCCGCTGATCCGGGTGATCGAGGACGCGATGCGGTTCTACCTGGAGGCGTATCACGAACTCGGCCATGGATACCAGGCGCACCTGCATGATCCACTGGCCGCCGCGGTCGCGCTGGATCCCGAGCTGATCACGACGCGTCCGGCCACGGTGGACATCGAGCTGACCGGAACCCTGACCCGCGCCATGACGGTGACCGACTGGTCGAATCGTCGAGAACCCAACGCGCTCATCGGGATTGATGTGGATGCGGAGGAATTCTTCGACCGGTTCATCGAACGAGTGGGCACCTTTGCACGCCAATTAAGTGTTGTCCGATGAATATTCGTGCCATCGAGCTGGTCCGGGCGGGGTGGGGTGCCGTGCTGCTGGCCGCCCCCGCCGAGGTGCTCGACCAATATCCACGGCATGCGCGTCGACCGCGCTCGGCCTGGCCGTAGTCGACCGGCGCCGGGCTCGCGGCGGGGCGACCGACGCCCTCGTCGCGGCGTCCTGGGCGGCTTGGGCTGGCGTCACCTGCGCGCCGGACAAGCCAGGACCGACGGCCTCCGGCGCCGCGACCGGCTGGCCCGCGCGGTGGTGGGCTCCCTGCCCGGTGGCCGTGGTCTGATGGCGCGGGCACAGGCGGTGCGCGCCGGATAACGCCCGGTCGGCGGGCGGTACCGGTAAAAAGCGGTGCCGCATACCACGGGGACGATGGTGGGTTGTGTTTTCATGGTTGGCAGCGGGGTCGACCTCAAGCGTTAGCGGCTCTGATCAAATGGAAGGTTTTGTGGGTCATGACCGAGCTGGTTACCGGGAAAACGCTGCCGAATGTGGTCGTCACTGGCGTCGCCATGACGACCGCGCTGGCAACCGATGCCGACACCACCTGGAAGCTGCTGCTGGACAAACAAAGTGGTATCCGCAAGCTCGAGGATTCGTTCGTCGAGGAGTTTGACCTGCCGGTGCGCATCGGCGGGCATCTGCTGGAGGACTTCGACGGCGGCCTGACGCGTGCCGAACGCCACCGGATGGGCTACCTGCAGCGAATGTCAGCCGTGTTGAGCCGGCGGGTCTGGGAGAACGCCGGTTCCCCCGAGGTCGACCCCAATCGGCTGATGGTGTCCATCGGTACCGGACTGGGGTCCGCCGAACAGATCGTGTTCAGTTATGACGATCTGCGTGCCCGCGGCATCGCGGGGGTCTCGCCGCTGGCGGTGTCCAAGTACATGCCCGACGGCGCGGCCGTCGCAGTGGCCCTGGAGCGGCACGCCAAGGCCGGGGTGATCACCCCGGTGTCGGCGTGCGCGTCGGGCTCCGAGGGTGTGGCGCAGGCCTGGCGCAACATCGTGTTCGGCGAGGCCGACATCGCCATCTGCGGCGGCGTCGAGGTAAGGATCGAGGCGGTCGCGATTGCGGCGTTTGCCCAGATGCGCATCGTGATGTCCACCAAGAACGACGACCCCGCGGGTGCCTGCCGCCCGTTCGACCGCGACCGCACCGGCTTCGTGTTCGGCGAGGCCGGCGCACTGATGGTGATCGAAA
>NZ_LZKU01000207.1 GCF_001672975.1 Mycobacterium sp. 1465703.0 | reverse complement strand
GCCTCCAAGGATGCGGCCTGGGCGCGGATCAAGGCACCGTGGGCGTCTACATCGCCGAACTGGTAGTTAATGCTCATTTGCTTAGCTCCTTAAAAGTGTTGGGCAGCAGCATTTAGCTGCTGAGGATCTGCTGCGAGGCCTGCTCTTGCTGCTCGTAGTTGTTCGCGTCGCGAATCAGTCCGTCGCGCACTCCGTGGAGCATGTTGACGATGTTGCGGAAGGCCTGGTTGACCTGACCCATGGTGTCGTACGAGGTGGCCTGGGCCTGACCGCTCCAGCCCGAGCCGGCGATGTTCATCGACGACGCCCACATCTTGCGAGCCTCGTCCTCAACGGTCTGGGCGTGAACCTCGAAGCGGCCCGCCATCGCCCGCATTTCGTGCGGGTCGGTCATAAAACGTGTTGCCATGTCGACTCTCTCCTATCTTGAAGCTTGAGTTCGCGGAAGTCTTAACAGTTGTAATTGATGCAGTGGTGGCCGCGTTGTGAATAGGCTACGGCCTGTCGGTTAATTGCTCGCCTCAAACGGGTGACACGTACCCCCTTATTTCCCCTATCAGTAGTCCCATGTCAGACGACAACCTGCTTGGGCATGACGATCGGTTTGATGCCATACCGCGGACCGGACCCGTAGGCGCCGGCACCCTTTGCCGCCGCCGCCATTCCGGGCATGCCGGGCATCGCGGTGACGGGTTCGGCGGCTTCGGAGGCGACGGTCCAGCCGGAGCCCTCGAGTGGGGCGGCGGCCGAAGCCAATTGCGTCGCCGGCGCGGCTGCCGACCAGGTGGCCGGCACCGAGAGGCGACCGACCGTCGACGCCTGTCCGACGGCGGCCGATGCCGCCGTACCCACGCCGCTGACGCCGCCCAGGCCGCCTACCGGCGTTACCGTGCCCACCATGGTGCCTTCGGTGATGCCCGCAACGCCGTCGGGCGCCACGTCACCGACGGCGATGGCCGGCACGGCGCCCAGGGTGTGGCCCAGCGATACCGCGGTCGGAATGGTGATCATGGTGAACCAGGCCGCGGTGTTGACTGCGCCATTGATGGCGTTGAAGACGGACGGCGTGCCGAGGAAGTTGTCGATCGAGTCCAGCAAGTTGCTGTTGGCGTCAGGCAGAGTGAACGCGTCCGAGAGTGGCGAAGCCAGGGCCTGGACTGTGCCATTGGCCGTGTCGCCGGCAAGCGCGGCGTTGTCGACGGTCGCGGCGGCCGCCGGGTTCGTGGTCGAGGTCAATGGCGTCACGGGGGTCAGCGTCCCGGCCGCCATCGAAGCGGCCTGGTACGCGGCCATGGCCGCGGCGTCCTGAGCCCAGAATTCGGCATACTGCGCATCCAGCGCAGCGATCTCCGCGGCAACAGTCGGAATGATTGCCAACGGCAGTAGCGACGCTTGCAAGGTCCTGTTTGCAATGACGACCTGTGGTGGCACCACCGCGGCGAACACCGTCTCGAAGGCCGCCGCCGACGCCGTGGCCTGGGCACTCGCCTGCTCGAGCGTCGACGCCGTCTCGGTCAGGTAGGTGACGATGGGCTGGGCCGCCGCGGCCGCCGCCGTCGAGCCGCCGCCCGTCCACTGTTCGCTGGTCAGCAACGAGATGATCGACTCCCACTGGGTGGCCGTGGTGCTCACCTCGGCGGCCAGGTTGGCATAGGCCGTCGCGGCGGCCATCAGGGGCGCGGAGCCCGCACCGGAGTAGATGAGCGAGGAGGTGATCTCCGGGGGTATCGCCGCAAAACTTAGAACCATTGTTATCCCGCTCCTTATTTGTCTGTTCGAATTCGACGTCTGACCATGACCGCTGCTTAGACGGCCGTCGGTTTCGGCATGACGATCGGCTTCACGCCATAGCGCGGCGCACCGAAGCCGGCGCTGCTGCGCGCGGCCGTGGCCATTCCTGGCATGCCGGGGACAACCGAGCCGGCGCCGGCCTGCGGCGCGGCTGCGGTCCAGCCGGCCGTTTGGATCGCGCTGACGGGCGTGGCGACCGGGGCGGATGCGCCGGCCCAGCTCGGCGGCACCGCCAGGTTGTTGACCATGGTCGCCGAGCCCAGCGAGGCCACCGGCATCGCGCCCATGCCGACCGTGCCGCCGGCCGCAACGCCGGTAGCGCCGGTAGCGCCGGTAGCGCCAACGCTGGGCGAGGCGGCGATGTCCGCGGCCAATCCGGCGCCCGCGGCGTCACCAGATGTGTCGAGCAGACCACCACCGGCGAGTCCGATCAGGTTGGACGAGGCCGAGGCCCAGTTGCCGCCACCGATGTTCAGGATGTTGGCACCGTTACTCGACAGGCCGAAGATCCCGCCGAGCATCGCCGGGTTGGTGTTGTTGCCGGTGCTACCCAGCAGGTATGAGAGCCAGTCGAGGGGAGTGCCTGAAGAACTGGCGTCCGCCGCCGCGGGGGAGACGGCCGACAGCACGGCCTGACTCGCGTTGACGGCCTCGGTGTCGCCGTAGGCGTTGGAGCTGACGCCCAGGGTGCTCGCGTACTGCTCCAGCAACGTCTGGGCCTGGGCGGCGACGGTCTGGTAATTGGTGCCGTATGCGGAGAAGAGGGCGGCCTGCTGCGCCGACACCGGGTCGGCCGCCGCTGGAGCGATCACGGTGGTTGCCGATGCGGCGCCCGCGTTCTGCGCCGCCAGGTTGGCGTTGATCCCGCTAAGCAGTTGCTCCGCGGCTAACATCTCTTCGGTTTGCGTTGTCAGAAAAGACATCCATTGCTCCTAGTGTTCGAAACTGGCCGGCCCCCTGCGGTGGGTCGGCCTGTCTGTTCACGTCACGGCCCCTGTGCGTAGGGGAAAGGCTAACTACCCGCGGACTCCACGTTCCCGCCGAAAAGGCACACGTGACTGCCGTTTACGGCTTTTTAACGCCGAGGGCCGTAGTTTTAACAAGCCCCTGTCAGGCGACACCGTGACGTCATCTGAACCTAGGCACCGGTAGAAGGAAATGCGCGCGGCGCGCGGATACTAATCGAGCCCGGTTCGGGCCGCATCTTAGACATCTGGCTAATTTCGAGCCGGCGGCAGCGCCATGCTTCGGCATCCCGACCGTCAGACCGGATGTGTTGTCACGTACATTGCTGGCACGGCGTCGTGGAGCCCACTTCGACCCCGTCCGGACACCGAACCGCAAACACCATCCAGAGGTGAGGGTTAGGGAATCTTGCTCCGGAATTCGGGGCAGTAGGCGGCCGTCGCGGCACCGATGATGGTGCCGCTGCCGTTATTGCTGAGCCCGAGCGTCTTCTGCACGTCGCCGACGGTTTGGGCCAGTGTGTCGCCGCCCGCCCAATCCTGGCAAACCGCGTGGCCGACGTTGATCATCGTCTGATCAGAACCGCTTGGCCAGCTGATGCCATGTTGCTGGAGGGTGTGCAGATACTGGTCGTCAGCCGGGTCGGCACTCGAAATCGGCGCGGTAACGACGCCGACGAGACCGGCGACCACGACTGCGAGCGGGCCGGCCAACCGTGCCACGTTTTTCACTCGTCGACTCCTCCGTGCGCATGCCTGCGTGCAGAAACCGAATCCTAATTGTGCCCGGCAAATCTGTCTCGACGACCTAACCAGCGGTTTCCGGGCACCCGGATATCGGCGCAGACTTGTAAGTTAGTCGCGACCGCAATGCCGCCCAGATGCCGCCCGTCGCGAAGGAGCCATCGCCGAAGTGACCGAGGATCCGCGCGGTGACGGTGTCTCCCGCCAATACGATCGATGGGAATACCCGCCCCCGGTGGCCGACCTGGCGGCGTGGAGCGAAACCCACTGGGATTGGTTCGATCCGTTTTTTGCCCATCGAGTGTTGTGGCCGGACCGGGACTACAAACCGGACCTCGACATTCTGATCGCTGGTTGCGGCACCTTTCAGGCCGCCCTGTTCGCCTTCAAGAACCGCGGCGCCAAAGTGGTGGGCATCGACGTCAGCCAGAATGCACTGGATCACCAGGGGCAGCTGAAAGACAAGCACGAGCTGGAAAATCTGGAGCTGCATCTGCTGCCGATCGAAGAGGTGTCCACGCTCGGGCGCGACTTCGACCTCATCGTGTCCAGCGGGGTGCTGCACCACATGGCGGATCCGCTGGCGGGGTTGACCGCGCTCGGCGAGTGCCTGCGCAGCGACGGGGTGCTGGCGGTGATGCTCTACGCCAAGTACGGCCGGGTCGGCGTCGAAATGCTCGAATCGGTCTTTCGCGACCTCAAGCTGTCGCAGGACGAGGCGTCGGTCCAGCTGGTCAAGGAGGCGATCGCGATGCTGCCGGCCGATCATCCGGTGCGCAGCTACCTGAAAGCGGCGCGCGATCTGGTCTCCGACGGTGCTCTGGTCGACACCTTCCTGCACAGTCGCGCGCGCAGCTACACCGTTGCGGAGTGCCTGGACCTGGTCGCTGCGGCCGGCCTCGTGTTCCAGGGCTGGTTTAACAAGTTGCCGTATTACGCGCACGAGATGCTCACGCCGGCGAGCGGATTCCAATCGGCGTTGAACCAACTGCCCGACGCCGAACTGTGGTCGGTGATGGAGCGCCTCCAGCCCGCGAACGCCACCCATTTCTTTTTGGCCTGCCGCCCGGAACGTCGCAAGGAGGAGTACACGATCGATTTCGCTTCGCCGGCTTGCCTCGATTACGTTCCGCTGTTGCGCACGGCATGTGTGCTGTCCGGTGACGAGATCCATTGGCCGGGTGGGAAGCAGAAGCTCAACCCGGCCCAGCTGGCCTTCGTCGAGCATGTCGACGGCCGGCGCAGCATCGCCGAGATCATCGAATCCGTCGCACAGACCGGTGACGTCGCCGACAAGCACAGATCCTTGCTGCAAGATTTCGCGCACAAGCTGTTCCAAGGGCTGTGGCGGCTGGACTTTCTGGCGATGGCGCTGAACACCGACCCCACCGGGTAGCCGGCCCGCCGTCGGCTAAATTCGCGACGGGCCCCCATAGCCCAATTGGCAGAGGCAGCGGACTTAAAATCCGTCAAGTGTCGGTTCGAGTCCGACTGGGGGCACCGATGTTTGCAGGTACCCTCTTCGTGGCCGTCCTCGACTGCAGCGGCAGGCGTCAGGCCACCGTGCGGAAGTCGATGGCTGATAATGCACAACCTCACTGTCGAGATTGCACGGGCGCGTCGAGCGGCGTGTCGATGATCGCCGCGAACACTCCATCCAAGAGCGCCGTGAGTTGATCGGTGCTACTTCGGCTCAGCGCTCGCGTGCCGATCACCTGGCGCAACAGGAGCACACCGCTCATCACTGCCAGTGCGACGTCGCTGCGGAGCTGACGTCCCGGTTCATGCAGTTGGAGTGACAGTCGTCGCCCGGCATGGCGGGCGAGTCCCGCCCGCACGATCCGCACCGCCGCCGGGTTGGACACGGACCGCAACATGATGAGGAAGGGCGCGACCGTCTCGACGCCCGGAGCGCTGTGAGCGGCCAGCGCGGCGGCTATGTCGTGCGCGAGGTCATCGGACCCCTCGGCAATGAAAATTGGTGTGGCGAAAGACGTTTCGACCGCTTCGGCGAACAACTGTTCTTTCGAGCCGAAGTACCTGTTCACGAGCATCGCGGTGACCCCGGCGTCCGCGGCGATTTCGCGCACGCCCGCGCCGTCGTAACCAGCACGCGTGAAGTGCCGGATCGCCGACTGCAAGATGGCGTCGCGGGTAGCAGTGGCGTTACGCGGGCGAGGCTGGTCGGAAGGCATAGCTCACGGTAGGGAATAATTCCACCAAAGTCTACGGCTGTAGATACAGTAATGTATACGCTTGTAGACTTATCCGAGAGGAAGAACTGCAATGTCGAAAGTGGTTTTGGTATCAGGTGCCTCGCGCGGCCTGGGTCGCGCTATCGTCGAGGCCGCCCTGGCTGCCGGACACCGCGTGGTCGCCGGTGCCCGATCAACCGCCGCCCTCGACGGGGTGGCGGCGCGCGAACCGGAGCGGCTCGTCGTCGTCGGGCTCGACGTGACCGACGACAAGCAGGTCCACCGTGCAGTCGCCACCGCCGTCGAGCGCTTCGGCCGCCTCGATGTCCTCGTCAACAACGCGGGCTATGCGAACACGGGCGCGATCGAGGACGTCGACATCGACGATTTCCGCGCTCAGATCGAAACCAACTTCTTCGGCGTCGTGCGCCTGACCCGGGCGGCTCTACCAGTCATGCGCGGCCAGCGCAGCGGCCACATCGTCAACATCTCCTCTGTCGGTGGCCGAGTGGTCCGACCCGGCCTGGGCGCCTACCAGTCGGCGAAGTGGGCTGTCACCGGATTCTCCGGGGTGCTCGCCGGTGAAGTCGCCCCGCTGGGGATCAAGGTGACCGTCCTGGAGCCGGGCGGTATGCGCACCGACTGGGCCGGGTCGTCGATGCGGATCGACCCGGTGCGCGAGGAGTACGCAGCCTCCGTCGGCGCCGCTGCCAGCCTGAGCAACTCGAATGTGCTCGGGGCCAGCGACCCCGCCAAGGTGGCCGACCTGCTGCTCGAGGTGATCGACATGGCTGAACCGCCCACCCGACTGCTCGTCGGTCCGGATGCCTACCGCTACGCCACCGCCGCTGGGCGTGACCTGCTCGCGAACGACGAGAAGTGGCAACCACTCAGCGTGTCCACCGCCGCCGACGACGTCACCTCCGCCCAACTGGATCCTCTCGGATCGGCCTCGCGGTGACCTTCAGCCGTCGAGACCTGGGTCGCTTCGGGGCGGTGGCGGCCGGCGCCGCGACCTTGGCTGCGTGTAGCTCGTCGCCGCAGGGGAACAGTGGACCGCCGCGGGCTCCGGCGCACACCATGAACCCGGTCAAGCAGATCAACGCGGGAGAACTCAGCGTCGGCTACTCCGAGGCCGGCCCCGCCGGCGGTCAACCGGTCATCCTGTTGCACGGCTGGCCCTACGACATCCATAGTTACGCCGACGTCGCCGCGCTGCTCGGCGAACGCGGATTCCGCGCCATCGTCCCGTACCTGCGGGGGTTCGGCAGCACCCGGTTCCTGTCCACGGACACGTTCCGCAACGGCCAGCAGGCCGCAATCGGGCACGACGTCATCGCGCTGATGGATGCGCTCGACATACCGCAGGCGATTTTGGCCGGCTACGACTGGGGTGGACGCGCGGCCAATGTCGTCGCCGCGCTGTGGCCGCAACGCTGCGCGGGCCTGGTCGCCGTCAGCGGCTACATCGTCGTGAACCTCGCGGCCAATCGAAAACCGTTGCCGCCACATGCCGAAGAGGGCTGGTGGTACCAGTACTACTTCGCCACTCCGCGTGGCGAACTCGGGTATCGCGAGAACACCAAGGAGTTCAACCGACTCATCTGGAAAAACGCCTCACCCCTGTGGAAGTTCGACGACCGCACCTACGACCTGTCCGCACCGGCCTTCGACAACCCCGATCACGTCGATATTGTCGTGCACAACTACCGATGGCGGTTGAGCCTGGCGCCCGGCGAATCCCGTTTCGACGCCGACGAACAACGCCTCGCGGCGAAACCCCCGATCACCGTCCCGGCGATCACGATCGGCAGCGACTTCGACGGTGCGGCCAAGGACGGTCACCCCTACCGCTCGCTCTACACCGGCCCCTACGAGCACCGCGTCCTCGATGGCATCGGCCACAACGTTCCGCAAGAAGCGCCGGACGCGTTCACCGCGGCAGTGGTCGACGTCGAGCGACGCGCGCGACGAAGGTAAAAGGACCGGGTATGTCGCTCTTGTCGAAACAACCCATCGCCGACGCCATGACCCGCTTGTTCACCGCGACGATCCACCTTGCACCCAAGGCCGGGCGTTCCTGCATGGATCAGCCGATCCCCAGAGAGAAGGGGTGGCCTGATCACTTATTCAGACGCAGATCAGGCCGTTGGCGCCGAGCGTCTTAAGGGTTTAAACCTGGTACGAAACGGTCCCTACGGGTCGGCTTGGAACTATCGTTTATCTATGACAACCAGCGAAAAGACCGTTTTTGAAGGTCCACTGCACCAGCTGGCGCGTAACACGTGGCAGTTGCTTCTCCTCATCGGCATCGTGGCCGTAGCGCTCGGTGTCATCGTGCTGGCCTGGCCGGGCAAGACATTGCTCGTGGCGGGTGTCCTGTTCGGCATCTACTTGGTTGCGTCCGGGATCGGCTACATGTTCGCCGCTTTCGGCACCCACGCCGGCGCCGCCATGAGAGTGTTGGCGTTCCTCACCGGCGCCGTGTCGCTGGTGCTGGGGTTCTTCTGCTTCCGCGACAGACTCGAGTCGATCCTGCTTTTGGCCCTGTGGATCGGCATTGGCTGGGTGTTTCGCGGGGTGACCCTGCTTGCTGCGGCGCTATCCTTCGACCATCTGCCCGGACGCGGCTGGCAGGTGCTCTCCGGTCTGATCACCATTATCGGCGGCGGGGTATTGATCATCTATCCGTTCGATTCCATCGCGATCCTGGCCCTGGTCACCGGCTGCTGGCTGATCGCCATCGGCATCGCGGATGTCGTCAGCGCGTTCCTGGTCCGCCACCGGCTGAAGGCTGGACCCGCGGACCGGCCTCTGGCCGCCGCCTCACAACCGCGGTTGTGAACTGCGGAGGATAACCGTCGAGCGGGGCCCCACCTGCAGCTGTGGGCCTGGCGCGCCGCTTCGGCCGGGATCGAAAGTGTCACATACGATTTGCCAGCCATGTGCCGCAAGCGCGAGCGGCACAGTGAATGTCAAGGGCTCCCACCAGGCATTGACGAAAATCAGGAAGTCATCGTCGACAAGTGGTGAGCCGTCGGCGCTGACGTCGGGATCCGTTGCGCCGTTGATGAAGAACGCCAGGCTGCGGGCGAGCGGATCTGACCAGTCCTGGTCTGTCATCTCGGCGCCGGCCGGGGTCAACCAGCGTAGGTCCGCGGCGGCGGGGCCGATCAGGAAGCGGCGCCTGCGGAACACCGGGTGCCGACGGCGTAGCGCGATGAGATCTCTTGTGAAGCAAAACAAGTCCTGGTCAACCGCCGACCAGTCAAACCAGGTGATGTCATTGTCCTGGCAGTAGGCGTTGTTGTTGCCTCGCTGGGTGCGGCCCAGCTCGTCGCCGCCGAGCAGCATCGGCACGCCGGCCGACAGCAGCAGCGTGAACAGCATCGCCCGGGTCTGTCGGGCCCGCAGCGCCAGCACGTCGGCGTCGCTGGTCGGGCCCTCAACGCCGCAGTTCCAGGACCGGTTGTCGTCGGTGCCGTCACGGTTGTCTTCGCCGTTGGCCTCGTTGTGCTTTCCGTTGTATGACACGAGGTCGGCCAGCGTGAACCCGTCATGGACCGTGATGAAGTTGATCGATGCGCTAGGGCGCCGCCCTTCAGCGCGGTCGCCGTAGATGTCGGCCGAGCCGCAGATGCGGGATGCGAAGTCCCCAACTAGCCCGTCGTGGCTGCGCCACCAGTCGCGGACGGTGTCGCGAAAGCGTCCGTTCCATTCGCTCCACTGCGCCGGGAACCGGCCCACGTCGTAGCTGTCGAACTGGCCGACATCCCACGGTTCGGCGATCAGCTTCACGCGCGAGATAACCGGATCCTGGCCGACGATATCGAAAAACGCCGAGAAGGGATCGAAGCCGCCCTCTTGGCGGCCGAGGGTGGGCGCCAGGTCGAAGCGGAAACCGTCGACCCCCATCTCGGTGACCCAGTAACGCAGCGAGTCCGTGATCATGCGCAGCGCCACCGGATGGCCCGTATTGACCGAATTGCCACACCCCGTGGTGTCGATGTATTGGCTCGGATCGGCCGCGTCGAGCCGGTAGTAGGCACTGTTGTCCAATCCGCGGTAACACAGCGTGGGGCCGTCGGCGCCTCCTTCGGCGGTGTGGTTGAACACCACGTCGAGCAACACCTCGAGTCCGGCGGCGTGCAGGGCGTCGACCATCGCGCGGAACTCTTCAACTTGGCCGCCGGGCCGACCGGCCCGCACCGCCGCGGAGTAGCGGGCGTGCGGGGCGAAGAACCCGATCGTGTTGTAGCCCCAGTAGTTGGTCAGTCCCCGCTCGGTGAGGAATCGCTCGGGCACGCTGTAGTGCACGGGCAGCAGCTCGACCGCTGTCACGCCCAAGCCGATCAGGTGCTCAAGCGCCGCCTCATGTGCCAATCCCGCGTAGGTGCCGCGCAATTCGGCCGGCACGCCGGGATGGGCCGCGGTGAACCCGCGTACATGTAGCTCGTAGATGATCGTGTCCGCCAGCGCGTACCCCGGCCCGGGCACCGCCGGTAGCGGCGTGGCTACTACCAGGCTGCGGGGCACACAACCGGCAGAATCCAGCGGGCTGGGAGCACCGGGGTTATCGCTGGCATGCCCAAGCACCTCCTGGCCAAATCGCACGTCACCGTCGAACGCTCGGGCATGCGGATCGAGCAGCAACTTGGCCGGGTTGTAGCGCAGGCCGCGTGACGGATCGTAGGGTCCGCTGACCCGGAAACCATAGGGCTGCCCGGGCCCCACGCCTGGCACGAAACCGTGCCAGGTGCCGCCGTCGCGCTCCGGGAGCACCAATCGGGTCTCGGCGCCGTCGGCGTCGAACAGGCACAGGGTGAGCTCATCACCACCCGAGGCGACCGCGAAGTTCGTACCGTCTGCGCTGGGCGTAGCGCCCAGCGGGTCGGCGCGACCAGGCAAGATTTTCGTGCTCATCAAGTCTCCTCACCCTCCACGAGGCGCTGGATGACCTGTGATACCGCGGGATAGGCGCGGTGACGGCGGCGGATCACGTCGGCAACCAGCCCGGTCCACCCGGTTTGATGGGATGCGCCCAGGCCTGCGCCGTTATCGCCGTGGAAGTACTCGAAGAAGAGCAAGTTGTTCTTCCATCGGGGGTCGGTCTGGAACGGGCCCGCCCCGCCGAAGCATGGCCGGGATGCGTCGCTGCCGACAAGAAATATCGACACCAGGCGTTCCCAGAGGTCGGAGGCGACGGCGTCGAGGGTGACGCGGTTGCCCGAACCGGTCGGGTATTCGACCGTCAGCTCGGCGCCGAAGAATTCGTGGTAGCGCTCCATTGCCGTGCCGGCGAGGTAATTGAGCGGGAACCACACCGGGCCCCTCCAGTTGGAGTTGCCCCCGAACATTGCGGTGGTCGACTCGGCGGGCTCGTAGTCGACGCCGGCGCGCACGCCCTCGACGTCCAAAACGTACGGATGGTTCCGGTGATAGGCCGATAAGGAACGCAGCCCGTGCGGTGAGAGGAACTCCGCGGGGTCGAATATGGTTTGCCAGAGTCGACGGACCCGCTCGAGGCCGGTGACCCCCACTAGCAGCCGCCGCTCACCCGGTGTGCCGCGGAGGACCCCCGCGGCGACCATGTCCTCGATGCCGCCCAGCCGATGGCGTCGCAGGTAGCGGGCGAATCCCTTTGCTGTCACCAACGATTCGTCAATGGCCTGCTCGTTGACCACCGCGACCGCAAGCAGCGGAATCATGGCGACCGCCGAGCGCACCCGGACCGGGACCGCTTCGCCATCGGGCAGCACGAGGCGGTCATAGAACATGCCGTCGCGTTCGTCCCAGGTGCCCATTGTCTCCATTGCCTCGGCGATACCGGCGAAGTGTTCAAGGAACTTCTGCACTAAATCGAGCGCGTTGCGCTGCCCCGATCCGTGCAAGATCGCCGCGATCGTGGCCATCGACAGCGCGTACCCCGCCATCCACCCGGTGGCATCGGACTGCTTGAGGACACCGCGGACGGGGAGGTCGGATCGGTCCAGCGGGCCGATGTTGTCCAGCCCCATGAATCCGCCCTCGAACAAGTTGGAGCCGTCGGCGTCCTCTCGATTGACCCACCAGGTGAAGTTCACCAACAGCTTGTCGAAAATCCTTGTGAGGAAGTCGAAGTCGCGACCTCCGTCGATACCGAACACCTCCAGCGCCGCCCAGGCCTGCACCGGCGGGTTGACATCGGAGAAGTCCCATTCATAAGCCGGTAGCGCCCCATTGGGGTGTTGAAACCATTCGCGGCACAGCAGCAACAGTTGGTACTTCGCGAAAGCCGGGTCGACGTGCACCAGCGCGACGCAGTGAAATGCCATGTCCCACGCGGCAAACCAGGGGTACTCCCAGGTGTCGGGCATCGACATCACGTCGAAAGCCTCGAAGTTGCGCCAGCGGGCGTTGCGGCCAGACCTCCGTTGCGCCGGGGGCGGTGGTTGGGTCGGATCACCGTCGAGCCAGCGGGCCACCTCGTAGTAATAGAACTGCTTGCTCCACAGCATCCCAGCGAACGCCTGACGCATCACCGCGGCTTCATCGGCCGACGCCGCGGGCGGCGTTAGATCGGCATAGAACTCGTCCGCCTCGGCGCGCCGCTGGCCCACCACCCGGGTGAAGTCCGCTCCCAAGGCCGTGGCCGAGTCCGGACCCGTGCCGGCCCGACGCAGCCGCAGCCGTACCTCGGCGGTTGCGCCGGGATCCACAGTGAGCCGATACCACGCCGCGCATTTGGTGCCTCGCCGCTGTGGGTTGACGGTATCCGCCCCGGACACCACGTGGTCGTTGATGCCGTCTTTTGGCCACCGCGGAGCATCCGTAACTCCGTACAGCCGAGCAGAATTCGTCTCGTTTTCGCAGAACAGCAGCTCCGGGCCGGGGCCCTGAGGGGCCGGCCCGGGCAGTAGCTCGAGTTCCCCAAGGAAGGAGTGCTCTATAGCCACCGTGCCGGCGGCGGTGGCGGCCAGCGCCGGCGCGGCGGCGCCGACATCCCAAGACCAGGTGTTGCGATACCAGACGGTGGGAAGCACATGTAGCAGTTCGGGTTCCGGCCCCGCGTTGGTCACGTTGATCGTCATCAATACGTCGGTAGGGTCAGCCTTGGCGTATGACACGTCGACGATCCAGTAGCGGTCGTCGTCGAAGACTCCGGTGTCGAGCAGCTCATACTCGAAATCGAACTTGCCACGCCGTCGGTTCTCATCCAGCAGCTGCTGATAGGGAAATGCCTTATGCGGATAGTGATACCGCCAGGTGTTCCACGCGTGGCTGGGCAACGCGTCGAGATACCACCAGTACTCCTTGACGTCCTCGCCGTGATTGCCCTCTGACCCGGTCAACCCGAAGGCACGTTCCTTGAGGATGGGGTCGCGCCCGTTCCACAATGCCAGCGCCAGGCATACCCGCTGCTCGATGTCGCAGAAGCCGGCCAGCCCGTCCTCGCCCCATCGGTAGGTGCGCGATCGTGCGTGATCATGCGGCAGGTAGGTCCACGCACCGCCGTCAGCGCTGTAGTCCTCGCGGACTGTGCCCCATTGCCTTTCGCTCAGATAGGGCCCCCACAGATACCAGTCGCTGGCCTGTCGCAAGCCCAGATCCAGCGGCCCGAAGCCGTCGACTCGTGCTCGCTCCGCTGCAGCGGTCACCGTCATGTCGAACCTCCCGACTGGGTGCCGGCAAGGGTCAAAGCAGATCGGTAGGTGACCACGGTGGCGAGCTATCAGTCGTTAGCGTGTAGCAGCTGACGGAGCCGGTCGGTCTTGTCGGTGCTCCATGCCGGGGGTTGCAGGATCGCCGCCCAGGCGTTGGCGACGTCTTTGACGTAGCGGTGTCCGTGCCCGTCGGGAACGTCGACCGCAACGGCCATGTCGGCCGATAATTGCAGGAAAGTCACGAACGGGATCCACTGCACGCTGGGCAGCACGTCATAGCCGCGCTTCTCGCGCAACCAATCTGGCTTGCGGAACAACAGCGCGGTGTTCCACCAGGCGATCGGGTCAGATGGGTGCTGAAGGTAGACGATCCGTGGTGTGCCCCAAGGGGTTTCGGGACGCGCCAGGTCTGCGGAGCGGGCCGAAAAGCGGACATTGGCGCCCTGCTGGTAGATCGGTAGCCATTCTGGCGAGCCCGGGTCGCGACTTCGCGTCACTTCCTTCCACATGGTGTTGTTGAAGGTCGGGCCACTGAACAGCGCCCCGTCGGTGCGCGCGACGATGTTGTTGGCCGACAAAAAAGGCGCCTCCCCGCCAAAGGATCCCAAGCTTTCCCCAAAAACGACAAGCTTTGGCCGCGTCCCCTCCGGCAAGGCGCGGACCCGCGCCGACACCGCCTCAAAGAGCGCCTGCCCGGCGTGGCGTGCGTTTTCCTTGTCCACCAAAAACGACAGCCAACTCGGTAGAAACGAGTACTGCATGCTCACGATTGCGGTGTCACCGTTGAACATGTACTCAATCGCGTCCGCCTCGGCCTCGTTGATCCAGCCCGTCCCGGTCGTCGTCGCAACCGCGACGACTTTGCGCGCAAGCCCGCCGGTACGTTCCAGTTCTCGAGCGGCCAACTCCGCCGCGGCCACGATGCTATTGGCTGACTCCAAACCGGCGTAGGCACGGATCGGTTCGAGGGCCGGTGCGCCGTTGAACGATGAAAGCTGTTGAGCGGTCGGACCGCCATCGACGAAGATGCGCCCTTGATGCCCTAAAGATGCCCAAGAGACCAGCGAGCCGGGGCCGCCCGAGCGCAGCATCGTCGGCGGCGGCGGGGTGGTGGGACTGTCCTCATTGTTGACCGTCTCAAACGTGTTGTTCAGTGTGCGCATCGTCAACCGCAGCACCACACCATTGAGGATGCCGACAATGACGGCGACCACCACCAGCACCGCGACCACTGCTGAAACTCTGGGGGGCACAACACGATTCAGACGCCCGACCAGAAAGAGGATCAACCGGCGGATCGCCTGGCCGATCTCGACCAGCGCGAACAACACCACGACCGCCAGCAGCGCGGCCATCGGATAGTCGTGCCATTTCAGATGAGGAACTCCGACCAGATCGCGCACGGCGTCTTGCCAGACATGAAACCAGACGATCATCAGCACAGTGCCCACGACGCCCACGCCGAGGAGCACGATCCATGCGATCCGGGGCGCCGGCGGGCTGGTGTCCTTCGAGCGCATGTACCGCACCAGCCACACCGAGAACACGCCTAGGCCATAGCCGATGGCCCCGGACACGCCGCTGACCAAGCCCTGGAAAAGCGGACCTCGCGGCAGCAGGGACGGAGTCATCGACAACCACAGAAAAACCAGACCTGCCGCGGTGCCGATGAACGTGTAGCGGCGCAGCCACCACGGTCGTTCGACCGCCGCAGGACGTGGTCCTTCCGTGCGGGCGTCCGGTTTGCGCGTCTCAGCGGGCCGCTCCTCTTCGGTATCGACCACAGCCCCGGCGCCGGATTGAGCCGATTCAGAATCCGATTGGCTCACCGATGAACTTTAACGCCGCGGGAAGTTCGGAATCTTGATAACGGAGCACAAATCGTGGGGTTCACGTTTTTGCCGGAGACGACCCGGACGGGCACCGTCCGTGAAAAACTGTCTGCATGAATACCGGCCGTTCAGGCCGTGGTGCAATGCCTGCCGACATCGACGACTCCGTACTGATTCCGGCGGTGATTCTCGCCGGTTTCGTTTTGCTGTGGCCGGGAGCGTCGATCAATGTGTGGGCGTACGGAGTGCCCCGACGCGGGGCGGAGAGGTGGCGGTCATGCGTGCAATGACCGTTGTGCCAGGACGCAAGGGGACGGCCGGCGTGGAGACATTGGATGAGCCGCAGGCTGCCCGGGGTGAGCTGTTGGTGTCGGGGCGGCTGGTCGGGGTGTGCGGTACAGACCGCGAGATCGCCGAGGGACTCTATGGAGAGCCGCCGCCGGAGGAACCGCGGTTGGTGTTGGGCCACGAGGGGCTGGGTGAGGTGCTCGAGGCACCGGCAGGATCGGGGTTCGAGCGCGGTGATCTGGTCGTCGGGATTGTCCGCCGGCCTGACCCGGTTCCGTGCCCAGCCTGCGCGGCGGGGCAATGGGATATGTGCCGCAACGATCGATTTATCGAGCGCGGGATCGTGCGCGGCCACGGCTACGGCAGCGAGCGCTGGCGGCTGGAGCCGGAATTCGCGGTCTCGCTGCCGCGCAAGCTGGGAGACCTCGGCGTGCTTCTGGAGCCGGCCTCGGTGCTGGCCAAAGCGTGGGACCAGATCGAGCGGATCTCGGATCGGGCGTTCTTTTTGGGCGGCCGAGGTCTGGTGTGCGGCGCGGGTCCGATCGGTCTATTGGCGTGTCTTTTGGGTGTGCAGCGTGGCTACGAGATGCACGTGGTGGACCTGGCCACCGCAGGGGTAAAGCGTGACCTGGTCGAAGGGCTGGGCGCGCATTACCACGCTGGTGACGCGGCCGAGATTGACGTGGACGCAGAGGTGGTTATCGAGTGCACGGGGCTCGGTGCGGTGGGGCGGGCGGCCGGCCGTCGGCTGGTCAACGGCGGGATCATGTGCCTGACCGGAATCATGAACGTCGACCCGGTCCCCGATGTCGACAGCACCGTCATGAACCGTGCGATGGTGCTGCATAACGTCGTGTTGTTCGGGTCCGTCAATGCGGGGCGGCGTCACTGGGAACAGGCCGTAGAAGCGCTGGCGGCGGCCGACCCGACGTGGCTGTCGGCGATGATCTCGCGCCGGGTGCCGCTGGAGCGGTGGACCGAAGCGCTCACCCGGGGTCATGACGACGTCAAGGTCGTAGTCGACCTATGCGCATGAGCGACACGAACACCAGCGTCTGGTCGCCCGAGCCGGGGTTGCTCAGCGAGGGGGCACGCTGGCATGAGCAACGCGAAGAGCTTTTGTGGGTCGACATTCTCGGCCGCCGGATTCATCGGGCCACTCTGATGCGCGACGGGCAACCCGACCGGATCGAGACGGTCGAGCTGGACCGCGATGTCGGTGTGGTGGCCCCAGCCGCTGGGGGCGGGTATCTAGCAGCCGCCGCCCGGGCGTTTTTGTTCGTCGATGACAACGGCACCGTCACAGAGCTGACGTCGCTGACCGATGCGCCGAACGGCGTGCGGTTCAACGACGGGGCCTGCGACGAGCGCGGCCGGTTCTGGGTGGGGACGATGGCCTACGACAAGTCACCGGGCGCCGGAGCGCTGTACCGGCTTGAGTTGGACGGAAGCATCAGCACCGTGCTGACGGACTTGACGATCCCGAACGGGATCGGCTGGAGCCCAGAGGGCGCCGTGATGTATCTCAACGACAGCGGCACCGGCTGCTTGTATGAGTTCGAGGTCGACCTCGGCACCGGTGAGCCAGGGAATCGGCGCACGCTGGTGGCGTTCGAGCAGCCCGGCGCCGCGCCCGACGGCCTCACGGTCGACGATCGAGGCGATATCTGGGTTGCGGTGTACGGCGGCTGGGCGGTGCACCACTACTCACCCGAGGGAGAACTTGTTGGCGCCGTTGAACTTCCGGTTGCCCAGGCAACATCGTGTGCTTTTGGCGGAGTGGACCGTGGCACGCTGTTTGTCACCACCGGCCGCGAACAGCTCGACGCGCAGGCGTTGGCGCACCAGCCCGACGCGGGACGGGTATTCCAGGTCGCGGGCCTTGATACGCACGGGCCGGGCTGCAACCTCTACCGGGGACGGCTTCCCGGACAAGGTCGAAGCGGGTCTGACGGATCAGTCCGGTGAATTGTTTCGGCCAAGCCTGCACTCCAATGCCGATGCCCTGGCAGCCCGCCGCCGGCGCGGACCAACACTTTGGGCCAGCCGCCGACGGTACGGCACATCGCCACTCATACACTGACCCAGCATGGGCATGCTGTTCGGCCTCGCGCCGTGGATTGTGTATTGGGTACTCGTCGGTAACGTTCCCTTCGCCGCGGCCGTGCTGGTCGCGCTGGCGATCGCCGCCGCCAGCCTGGGCGTGGGCGGCGTGCTGGGCAGGAAGTGGCAGTTCTTCGACTTTGCTTCCGTCGCAGTGCTTTTGGTCCTCGCCGTGCTGGCCTTCACGCTCAGTGAGTCGGTCCTTCAGCGGTGGATACTGCCGTTGAGCAACGCCGGGATCTTCCTGGTGACGCTGATCGGGGTGTTGATCGGCAAGCCCTTCGTGGCCGAGTTCGCCGCAGCCGAACAAGCTGCCGACGTCATCAAAACCGAGCTGTTCGGCCGGACCGTCAAGATCCTCAGCTGGGTGTGGGTCGCGACGTTCGCCGCGATGACGGTGTCGTCGGCCATCCCGTCGATCGTGCAACACCCCGCTGGCGCGACCGACGCCCTGATGCTGGACACCAAGACCCCGCTGTCGTTCCTGTGCTACTGGATCATCCCCTTCGGGCTGCTAGGGCTGGCGGCGGTGGCCTCGCGACTGCTGCCCGACCGGATGCTGGTCGGGATCGACGACGTCGCACGGGAAACCTCGTTCGTCGCCTACGACGAAGCCACCATCGATGAGCTCTACTTCCTGGCCCAGGAGCACGCCAATCGCGAGGTCGGACCGGGCAAGGAGGCCTACGCCGTCAAAGTCGGCGGGATGGGCACTCCGTTGACTGGAGACGAGTCTCGGAAGTCGTGGCCCTCGACGTACAAGGTGCGCGACAAGCGGCACTGAACCTCGTTCGGCTACGTTGGTTTTCGGCGGAGCGACCCGGACCTGCCGCAGTGCTCCGCATTCGGTTGTGGCCTCCACGGAAGTGCCCACAGAGCGGAGAAAAGGAGTCGTGATGAACGAACCCAGCGCGGACGCCATACGCGCAGAGACCATCACCATCATCGGCCACGGCGGCGACGAGATCGAGGCCTATCAAGCGGTGCCGCTCGCCCAGGGATCGCGCGGCGGCGTCGTGTGGATCCACCACATGCCCGGATACGACCGGGAAACCAAGGAATTCGTCCGCCGACTCGCCGTCAGCGGATTCAACGCCGTGGCGCCCAACCTCTACTCGCGCGAAGCTCCGGGTGCCGCGCCCGATGACGCGGCCGCCGCGGCGCGGGCCGCGGGCGGGGTGCCCGATGAACGACTGGTCGGTGACGTCGCGGGTGCGATGGAGCAGCTGCGCTCGTTGGCCGGCGCCAACGGCAAGTTCGGTGTCATCGGGCACTGCTCGGGCGGCCGGCACGCCTTCCTGGCGGCCTGCTCGTTGCCGTTGGATGCGGCCGTGGACTGCTACGGCGCCTTCATCGTCGAGGACCCGCCCGAGGGCATGCCCAAGGCCATGAAGCCGATCCTGGACCTGGCGTCGAACCTGAGCTGTCCGCTGCTGGGTCTGTTCGGGCTCGACGATCGTTTTCCGGCCCCGCCGGCGGCTTGCAGCCTGGACGCCGAGCTGAACAAGCTGAACAAGCCGCACGAGTTCCATTCCTACGAGGGCGCGGGCCATTCGTTCTTCTCGGTCGACCGGCCGGCGTACCGGCCGGAGGCCGCGGTGGACGGCTGGCAGCGCATCGACGAGTTCTTCGCCACCTATCTGAAAGGCTAGGTATCGGTCATGTGCACCTATCTCACCGAACATGTCGAGATCGACGGCAGCGGCAAGGGGGCAACCGGATGGTTCGGCGCCAACCGCGCGACGGTGTATGTCGACCATCCCGTCCACGCGCCCTACGGCCACACGGTCAACATCGACGTGATCAACCCGCAGCTCGGCCCGTCGGCCCGCGTCGCTCTGGAATTGACCGAGGAGAGCGCCCTGGCGCTGGCCGACGCCATCCGGAAGGCGATCGGTCACGCGCCGGCCGGACTGGCCTCCAAGAACCAGTAGGTCAGCGATGACCGGCGAACCTGACTACCCGCAGATGGCCGCGGCGCGGGGCAGGATCGAACCCGCACCGCGACGGGTCCGCGGCTATCTCGGCGATGCGCTGGTGTTCGACACCACCGCCGCCCGGTACGTGTGGGAAGTTCCCTACTACCCCCAGTACTACATCCCGCTGGACGATGTCCGTTCCGAGTTCCTGCGCGACGAAAACCACGCTCAGAAGGTGCAATTCGGCCCGTCGCGGCTGTACTCGCTGGTCGGTGCCGGCCAGACACACGAGTCGGCCGCGCGGGTGTTCGACGCCGACGCTGACGGCCCGCTGGCCGGTACCGTGCGGTTCGAATGGAATCCGTTGCGCTGGTTCGAAGAAGACGAGCCGATCTACGGCCACCCGCGCAACCCGTATTCGCGTGTCGACGCTGTGCGCTCGCACCGCCATGTCCAAGTCGAGCTTGACGGAATCATGTTGGCCGACACCAGAACTCCCGTCTTGCTGTTCGAAACTGGTTTGCCGACAAGGTATTACATCGATCCGACGGATATCTCCTTTGAGCACCTGGAAGCCAGCGCGACACAGACGTTGTGTCCGTACAAGGGAACCACGTCGGGTTATTGGTCGGTGCGCGTGGGTGACGTGCTGCATGAGGACCTGGCCTGGACCTACCACTATCCGCTTCCGGCGGTCGGCCAGATCGCCGGTCTCATCGCGTTCTACAATGAGAAACTCGACATCATCGTCGATGGCACCAGGTTGGCGCGGCCGCAAACGCAGTTCAGCTAGTGCGCCGCACTCCGAAATGAATTCTTAAACTCGCGCACATACGGGCGCAACATTGCCATTCGACGCTTCACCCGTCTACGGCGTCACTTCGCACCGCAGCTGATTCTCGAAGGCCGACCGGCTCGAATTGGGGTGTGTCTGAACCATGTTGCCTTATCCAAATTGGGTTAATCCGGGGGACAACGCCTGGCAGTTGGTGGCGGCGACTCTGGTCGGCCTGATGAGCATTCCAGGCATCGCCGTCCTATACGGCGGAATCGTGCAGAAGAAGTGGGCCGTCAACACCATGTTGATGGCCTTCACCGGGTTCTCGCTGGTGCTGGTGGTGTGGGTGCTGTGGGGTTTCAAGATGGGCTTCGGCGAGCCGCTGAAACTCGGGCCGGGAATCTTGGCGTCGGCGGTGGGGAAACCCAGAACCATCCTGAGCAGTAACAACCAGCAGATCGCTTATATCCCGCTGCTGGACGGCACCATGCCGTCGTTCCGCTTCTCGGAGACCACGCTGGCGTACTTCCAGTTCGTATTCGCCGCCATCACCCCGCTGCTGTTTCTCGGCAGTGTGATCGGGCGCATGAGCTTCAAGGTCTGGCTGATCTTCGTGCCGCTGTGGTCGACGTTCGCCTATTCGGTCAACGCGTTCCTGTTGTGGGGCGGTGGCTGGTGGTCACATGCGGGCGCGTTGGACTACAGCGGCGGTTACGTGATCCACCTCGCCGCGGGGACATCCGGGTTCGTCGCCGCCGCGGTGATAGGGCCGAGGCTGGCACGCGACCGGGAACGCGCGGTGCCGAACAACCTGCCTTTGGCCGCGGTCGGTGCCGGCGTTCTGTGGTTGGGCTGGAACGGCTTCAATGGGGGTGACCCGTACTTTTCGGGTGCCGACGCGTCACTGGCGGTGATCAACACCAATCTGGCCACCGCGGTCGCATTGCTTACCTGGGTGATCTGGGACATCTTCGCAAGCAAGCAGCGCAAACCGACGTTCCTCGGCGCGGTGAACGGGATGATCAGCGGTCTGGTCGCCATCACGCCGGCGGCCGGGTTTGTCAACAGCTTCGGTGCGATGATCATCGGTGCCGTCGCCTCGTCCCTGGTATGGATGTCGTGGAATTGGCTCGGTACGACAAGGCTTTTCAAGAAAGTAGACGACACGCTGGGTGTGTTTCACACGCACGGTGTGGCGGGTTTGGCCGGTGGGTTGCTGGTTGGAGTGCTCGCCGACCCGCACATTGTCGAATATCTGGGCGGCAGCACGGGACAGGACGTGACCTTTGCCGGTTGGCTGTACGGTCACCATCCCAAACAGATATTGATCCAGGCCGGGGCCGCGGGCACGGTCATTGTCTGGGATGCGCTCGTCACGTTCGTCATCCTGAAAGTCCTTGGGCTCTTTATGAAACTGCGGTTGCCCGACGAGGTCTTGGAAACCGGTGACCTCGGTGTCCACGACGAAGAGGCTTACCCCGACGACACACTCGTCACGGGCCGGCGGATCGAGCCGCCCTCGGTGACGCCGAGTGGGGCGGTAACCTCTAAACCCGCTCAGTCGGTGGGTGATTGAGAACGCGAAGACGCCATGAAGCTGATTACCGCGATCGTCCAGCCCTTCACCCTCGACGACGTCAGGCATGCCGTGGAATCCGCCGGTGTGCTGGGTTTGACCATCACCGAAGTCCAGGGGTATGGCAGACAGCGGGGGCATACCGAGGTCTACCGCGGAGCCGAGTATGCGGTCGACTTCGTACCGAAGGTTCGGGTCGAGGTACTGATCGACGAGGAGTTTGTCGACCGGGTCACAGGAGCTATCATCAGCGCGGCTCACACCGGAAAGATCGGCGACGGCAAGGTGTGGGTGTCACCGGTGGAAGCCCTTGTCCGCATCCGGACCGGGGAACGTGACCACAACGCGCTGTGAAATCGATGGCATTGCGCCCGCGAAGCGCAAGAATTCCGGCGCAATACATTGGCGCCGTCCCGATGTGTGATGTTTACCTCGTTGGCCGCAAAAGCCTGAGAGTTCCTTATTTAAGCAACTTACAGAGCACTTCAGGCGAGCTGTTAGCGGCGTAGGTGAAATCCGCCGGAAGAGGGTTTGCATGATTTTCGCTACGGGTAGGCGACTGCGATACAACGTGATTGGAAGTCTGAGCAGAACCTGAGTGCGCGAAGTGACGAAGCTAACGTCGAGCATTGTGAACTGCTTTGGGGCGTTTTTTGGCCAGTAGACTACCGAAAACCAGTCTCGTCAGTGCCTTTCGGTGCTGAAAGCCGGTGGATCCGGGAGGCCAACTCGTCGTGTAAGACCCGACGGCTTCGCCACTGTGCCCACCAGAGCCGACATACACAGCAAAGGCGGTGCCAGCGTGAACGATGTGAACGGCCCTAAGGCCGCGCGCGATGATGGAGACGGCCGAGACTTCGAGCTTGACACGACGTCGGTGGTTCGAGTCCCGGTGAACAACGGTCCGATCAGCGATATCGACATCAGCCCCGATGGGCGGCGGCTGATCGCAACGAACTACGGCCGCAACATGGTTTCGATCATCGATGCCCACAGCTGTCGTGTCTCGAGCACCATCGCCGGGCTGCCCGAACCCTTCGCGGTCGCCATGAGCAGTGCGGACGCCAACTATGCCTACGTCAGCACTGCGACCGCCGCCTACGACGCCATCGAAGTCATCGACATCGTCACGAACTGGCGTATCGCCACACATCGGCTGGCGCACAGCGTGAGCGATCTGACGGTGAGCCCCAACGGTAGATACGTTTACGCCAGCCGAAATGCGGTTCGCGGTGCCGACGTGACCGTGCTGGACACCACCACCGGTGAACTCGAGGTCATCGACCTGGCGGCCGCGCCGGACACCACCACCGAATGCGTGCGCAGCAGCCCGGACGGACGTCGCCTGTACGTCGGCATGAACGGGCCGGCCAGCGGCAGCGTCGCCGTGGTCGAGACCCGAACACGTTCCGACGCTCGCCGGGTCGGCGGCCGGTCACGCCTCGTCGGCGTGATCGACGTCGGCCTGCCCCTCCGCGATGTGGCGCTGAGCAACGACGGCGGCACGGCTTATGTGGCGAGCTGTGACCCGGTTGCGGGCGCAGTGCTCGACATGGTCGACACCCGGGCCAACAGAATCATCGGCACGCACAAAATCACCGAGATCACCGGCCCGCTCACCCGGATGACGCTCAGCCGCGACGGCGCGCGCGCCTATGCGGTGAGCGACGACCACATCACGGTGCTGAGCACCCACAAGCAGGAAGTCGTCGGTGAAGTCAAGGTGTCCAAGCACCCGTCGTGCGTGGTGGAGAGCCCGGACGGGTGTCACCTCTACGTCGCCGACTTCTCCGGCATCGTCACCGCGGCGCGAATCGCCCCGCCGGCGGCTGCCCAGTCCTGCAGCGACGACGCCGACACCGACCTGTTGGTCGCCGGCTGGCTGCCCGAGTTGCCGCACTGGGAGCCGGCGCTGACCTAGCCCAAAGCGACGCCGGCCGAACAGAATCCACGCCGTCGATGGTCAGGCCGGTCGGCTGCTGCCACTCTCACCGAATTCGGGCTTAGGGTGGGAAGCGGCCGACGGCGTAGACGCCATCGGCCCGGAATGCGGGTGCCGCATTTCGCGGATTGGCACCGGCGGTGCTGTGCTGAGAATGAGGCGGTACATCAGTGGACGGCACGATGCAGGACTTTCCGTTGACGATCACCGCGATCATGCGGCACGGCTGCACCATTCACGGGGAACGCACCGTCACGACCGCGACCGGCGACGGGTACCGGCGCACGACCTATCGGGAACTCGGCCAGCAGGCCGCCCAACTGGCGAACGGACTGCGCCGGCTCGGCGTCACCGGTGATCAGCGGGTGGGCACGTTCATGTGGAACAACACCGAACACCTCGTCGCCTACCTGGCACTGCCGTCGATGGGTGCCGTCCTGCATACCCTCAACATCCGGCTGTTCCCCGAGCAGATCGCCTTCGTCGCCAACGAAGCCGAAGACCAGGTGGTGCTGGTCGACGCGTCACTGGTGAAACTGCTCGCACCGGTGCTGCCCAACCTGGACACCGTGCACACGGTGATCGTGGTCGGCCAGGACGACGACACCGAGGCGCTGCAAGGGTTGGGTAAGACGGTGTTGCGCTACGCCGACGTCATCGAGAACGAGTCGACCGAGTTCGACTGGCCCGACATCGACGAGAAATCCGCGGCCGCGATGTGCTACACCAGCGGCACCACCGGCAACCCGAAAGGCGTGGTCTACAGCCACCGTTCGAGTTTTCTGCACACCATGGGAGCGTGTACGACCAACGGCATCGGCGTCGGTGCCACCGACAGCGTGCTGCCCATCGTGCCGATGTTCCACGCCAACGCCTGGGGATTGCCCTACGCGGCGCTGATGGCCGGCGCCGACTTGGTGCTGCCCGACTGCCACCTCGACCCTCGGTCACTGGTCCGGATGGTCGAAGACCTGCGGCCCACCGTGACGGGCGCGGTGCCGACCATCTGGAACGGCGTCCTGCACCACCTCGAGGACGATCCCGACCACGACATGTCGTCGCTGCGGCTGGTGGTCTGCGGTGGCTCGGCCGTTCCGGTGTCGCTGATGCGCACCTTTGAGGAGAAACACGACGTCCAGATCCGGCAGTTGTGGGGCATGACGGAGACGTCGCCGCTGGCGACCATGGCGTGGCCGCCGCCCGGAACCCCGGAGGACCAGCACTGGGCGTACCGCGGCACACAGGGACAGCCGGTCTGCGGGGTGGAGATGCGGATCGTTGACGACGACGGTCAGGTGCTGCCCAATGACGGCAATGCCGTCGGCGAGGTCGAGGTGCGCGGACCGTGGATCGCCGGCTCCTACTACCTGGGCCGTGACGAATCGAAATTCGATTCCGGCTGGCTGCGCACCGGCGACGTGGGCCGCATCGACGAGCGGGGATTCGTCACCCTGACCGACCGCGCCAAAGACGTCATCAAATCCGGTGGCGAATGGATCTCTTCGGTCGAGTTGGAGAACCTCTTGATCGGCCACCCGGAGGTGGTCGAGGCCGCGGTGGTCGGCGTTCCCGACGAGCGTTGGGAGGAGCGGCCGCTCGCCGTGATCGTGGCCAAAGACGGCGCATCGGTGACTGCTGAACAGCTGCGAACCTTCCTCGCCGACAAGGTCGTTCGATGGTGGCTGCCCGAGCGGTGGACGTTCATCGACGAGATCCCACGCACCAGCGTCGGCAAGTACGACAAGAAGACCATTCGGTCGCGCTACGCCGAAGACGGCTACCGGGTGATCGAAGCGCGCGACTGAACGATGCATGTGAAAAGGCCCGTCGGCTTGACCCGCGACAGCTAGCGTGGGAAGGCATGTGCCGACTCTTTGGCCTCCATGCCGGGACGCACGCGTGCACCGCGACCTTCTGGCTGCTCGACGCGCCGGACAGCCTGTCCGAACAGAGCAGAAGGAATCCGGACGGCACCGGCCTTGGTGTCTTCGACGAGCACGGCCAACCACACCTCTACAAGGAGCCGATAGCGGCCTGGCAGGATGCCAAATTCGCGACCGAGGCGCATCAAATGACCGGCACGACCGTCATCGCCCATGTCCGCTACGCGACCACCGGATCGCTCGACATCCACAACACCCACCCATTCATGCAGGACGGCCGGATCTTCGCGCACAACGGCGTTCTCGAAGAACTGGAGATCCTCGACGAGCGACTGCGTGAGCTCGGCACCGACGACTTGGTATTGGGCGACACCGACTCCGAGCGGGTGTTCGCGTTGGTCACCGCCTCGATCCGCGCGGCCGACGGCGACATCACGGCAGGCCTCGTCGACGCCATGCAATGGCTTGCCGAGCATGCTCATATTTACGCGGTCAACGTGCTGCTGAGCACGGCCACCGACATGTGGGCGCTGCGCTACCCGGAAACGCATCAGCTCTATATTTTGGATCGATCCGGCGATGCGGCTTCGCGCGATCCCGAATTCGACTTGTGCACCAAGCGGATTCACGCTAGGTCGGAGCATTTGTGTGAGCGGCCGTCGGTGGTGTTCGCCACCGAGGTGATGGACGACGAGCCACGCTGGCGGCTGCTGCCGGCGGGCGAACTCTTCCATGTCGATGCAGGCCTGCAAATCCACCGCAGCATGATCCTGCCAGACCCGCCCAAACATCTGCTGCGTCGCGAGGACCTGAGCTCGCCGGTGGAGGAGTCGCAGCACGCCCTGCCGAACACCCGGCAGCTGGCCTGATCGGTGCTGGCAAGCTGAACGACGTGACAAACAAACGCGCCCTGGTGCTGGCTGGTGGAGGGATAGCGGGAATCGCCTGGGAGACAGGTGTTCTGCGTGGCATCGCCGACGAATCGCCGGCGGCGGCGCGTCTGTTGGTTGAGTCGGACGTGCTGGTCGGCACGTCGGCGGGGTCGGCGGTCGCCGCGCAGCTCGGCAGCGGCCAGACACTGGACGAGCTGTTCGATCGGCAAGTCGCTGATGCGTCGGCCGAAATCGATTCCGGAGTCGACGTCGAGGCCATCACCGAGCTGTTCCTGACGGCTTTGGCTGAGCCATACCAGGAATCGCTGGACCGGACCCGTCAACAAATGCAGCGGATCGGTGCTGTGGCGCTGGCCACCGAAACGGTTCCCGCCCCGGTGCGCCGAGACGTGATCGCCCAGCGCCTGCCGTCGCACCTCTGGCCGAACCGGGACTTGCGGCTCACCGCAATCGACGTCGCCACCGGCGAATTGACGGTTTTCGACCGCGGCTCCGGCGTCGACCTCGTCGACGCCGTGGCGGCCAGCTGCGCGGTGCCCGGGGCGTGGCCACCGGTGACGATCGGCGGCCGTCACTACATGGACGGCGGGGTCGCCAGCTCGGTCAACCTGGTGGTGGCCGCGGACTGCGATACGGCGGTGGTGCTGGTGCCCTCGGGCGTCGATGCGCCATCGCCGTTCGGTGCCGGACCGGCCGCCGAAGTGTCGTCGTTCGCCGGCGCGGCGTTCGCCGTCTTCGCCGACGGCGATTCGCTGGCCGCATTCGGGCCCAATGCGCTGGATCCGGGCTGTCGTATCCCGTCGGCGCTGGCCGGACGCGAGCAGGGCCGTCACGAAGCCGCAGCCATCGCCCGCTTCCTGGGTATCTGAAAACGTTTGGCGCCAACCAATTTGAGATCTACTCAGCGCTCAATCGCCGGCGCGGCTCCCGGTCATCCTCGACTTCCAGTCCGTCCAGCGCCTCGTTCGCCAGCGCACGGCCGGCGGCGATCACCTCCACCGCCCGATGGAACTCCAGCGCCCGGCAGGTCGAGCGTGGTACTTCGATGAGCAGGTCGGGCGGGTAGACCGCCAGAGTGTGGCGTGCCAGCGCGGCCTGAGCGATGTCGATCGTCCGGTTCATCACCTCGAAGCTGCCCAATTTCGGCACGTCGGATCCGGCACCGACCAGTTCGTCGGCGTCATCGCCGGCCGCCGGTTGCTCGTCGTCCGGGCTGTCTTCCCAGCCGTCCGGCTCGCCGGCCGGCCCGCCCAATCTGCTCAGCACCGCCCGCGCGGTCGGCCGGTCGAGCAGCGAGCGGGCGGCCGCCGTGTCGAGTAGCGCGGAAGTGCTGCGCATCATGCGGGTCAGCCACTCGACGGTGGCACCCGGCTCCGGTTCCCGGCTGGTGATCGCCTCGCTGCCGGACAGGCTCACCGCGATGGTCAGGTCGGCGTTGACCGCCGCGAGCGGGGCCATCGGCAGCGGATCGAGGATGCCGCCGTCGGCGAGCAGCCGCCCGTCGACCGCGTGCGGAGCGATCACACCGGGAATCGCGATGGACGCCCGGATCGCCTCGTCCAGCGGGCCGCGCTGAAACCACACCGACTTGCCCGCCAGCAGGTCGGTCGCCACCGCGGTGTAGGGGATGGGCAGTTCTTCGATGGCGACCGGGCCCAGGATGTCGCGCACCGCGTCCAAGATCTTGCCGGCCCGCATCACCCCGGCCGCGCTGATCGACGGGTCCAGCAGCCGCAAGATGGTGCGCTGAGTCAGCGACTTCGCCCAATCGGCGAACTCGTCGAGCTTTCCGGCCGCTTGTAGGCCTCCGACCAGCGCCCCCATCGACGAGCCGGCGACACCGACCACCTGATAGCCGCGCGCCGCCAGGGCCTCGATCACCCCGATGTGGGCGTAGCCGCGGGCCCCCCCGCTGCCGAGTGCGAGCGCCACCCGAGTCGGCGCTGATCGACGTTCGTCAGGCACTCCTCCATTTTGCGCGGAGGGGGCCGACGGGGCTTCTCTATGGGCGGCCCGGGCACTTTTTTGAGCCATGATCCCAATTACAGATCACCGGGCGCGGCGCCTACCCGCATTCGTTGTCCGCGGCCGCCCGCGCGGCCACGATCACGGCCGCCTGCCGGGCCAGGGTCAACGTCGACCACGGCGTGTTCCAGCTGCCCGCGGTGCCCGACGGCGACCGCTGGACCATCGACAAATAGGGCTCGAACAGCGACGCACCGCTCTTCGGCTGGGCGTCCATCCACTCTTTTGCGGCGTGACAGGCCTGGTAGTACTCCTCTTCGGTCGAGTTCGCCGGAACGTCGACCCTGGTCGTCACGCCGGCCGGGGAGAGCCCGACCGAGCCGGCGGGCGGCGAGTTCTGGCCGGATTGCCGCGCCGAGGGGGCGCCGGGGCCGCCGTGATGTGCGCCGTGCGAGCACCCCGCGACCGCCAGCACAGCGGCCGCGACAACAACCGCGTCCCATCGCCGGGACCGACTACCGCACCAGCGCACGGTCTCAATCTATGCAACACTGGCGGCCGTGATGGAGCGCTTCGGATTTTGCGAGTGTTGTCGGCCCTAACACGCCGCTGCTTGCCCCATCCGTTTTCGCCCTGGAGCTCCTCTGATGTCTCTGCCCCTCGCCACCGCGGCTGTCCTGCGTCCGCGAACCCTCTCCTCGCCGTCGGCCGGCCCGACCCGGCTGCGCGTGCCTGATCTGCTGCACGCCACCGATCAGGCCGCCGATGACGTGCTCAGCGGGCGCTGCGAGCACCTGGTGCCCGAGGGCGGCATTCCGGAGTCGCGGCGCTGGTTCACCCGCATCCACGGCGACGAGGAACTCGACGTCTGGCTGATCAGCTGGGTGCCCGGCCAGCCGACCGAACTGCACGACCACGGCGGGTCGCTGGGCGCGTTGACCGTCATCTCCGGATCGCTGAATGAATTCCGTTGGGACGGTAGAGCTTTGCGACGCCGCCGGCTTGACGCCGGCGACCAGGCCGGCTTCCCGCTGGGCTGGGTGCACGACGTGGTCTGGGCACCCCGGCCGGTCACGGTGCCTGCCGCACGTCCGGTCGCACCGAGCGCCGGTGCTCGGCCGGTGCAGCCGACGCTGAGCGTGCATGCCTACTCGCCGCCCCTGACCGCGATGTCCTACTACCAGATCACCGACCGCAAGACGTTGCGCCGTGCACGCACCGAACTGACCGACCAGCCGGAAGGATCGCGATGAGCCGCATCGACGTCGTCTTGAGATCCGCCCGGCGCCGATATCGCCGGTTGCCGGCCGTCGAAGTGCCCGACGCGGTGCGCCGTGGCGCGGTGCTGGTCGACATCCGGCCGCAGGCCCAGCGCTTTCGGGAGGGCGAGGTGCCCGGGGCGCTGGTGATCGAACGCAACGTTTTGGAGTGGCGCTGCGATCCCACCAGCGAGGCCAAGCTGCCCGAGGCGGTCGGCGACGACGTCGAATGGGTGATCCTGTGTTCGGAGGGCTACACGTCCAGCCTGGCGGCGGCCGCGCTGCTGGACATCGGTCTGCACCGGTCCACCGATGTCATCGGCGGCTTTCACGCGCTGGCCGGCGCCGGAGTGCTGAGCGAGCTGGCCGGGGGCCGAGTCGATCCGGTGTTCGAGGACACCAGCGTGGCCGCTCGCCGCTGGCTCTAAGCCGTGTCGTTGGAGTGCAGCAGCGGACGCAGTTTCGCCGTCTTGTCCGCCGTCCAGCCGGGCGGTGGCAGCACGGCCGCCCAGCCGTCGGCGACGTTGGCGACGTAGCGGTGGCCATGCCCGTCGGGTACATCCACCGCCACGGCCATGTCCGCCGAAACCTGAAGGAAGGTGACCACCGGAATCCAGCGCGTCTGGGCTAGCACGTCATAGCCTCGCCGCTCGCGCAGCCAGTCTGGCTTACTGAACAACAAGTCTGGAGTCCACCAGGCGATCGGATCCGACGCGTGCTGCAGATACACCACCCGCGGGTGGTCCCACGGCGCGTTGGGGCGGTCCAAATCGCTTCCGCGAGCAGCGAATCGGACATACCGGCCGTTCTGGTAAATGGGTAACCACTGCGGTGATCCGGCATCGCGCGTCGACGTCAAATCGGTCCAGATGGTGTTTTTGAAGGTCGGTCCGCTGAACAACGCCCCGTCGGTGCGGGCCAGCACGTTGTTCAGGCTCAGGAACGGCGCCTCACCCCCGAATGACCCCAGGCTCTCGCCGAACACCACGAGCTTGGGCCGCTGACCTTCGGGCATCTGGCGGATCAGCTTGTCGACAGCCTCGAAGAGCGCCTGTCCGGCGTGCCGGGCGTTCTCCTTGTCCACCAGGAACGACAGCCAGCTCGGCAGAAACGAATACTGCATGCTGACGATCGCGGTGTTGCCGTTGTACATGTATTCCAGCGCTGAGGCTTCCGCCTCGTTGATCCAGCCGGTGCCGGTGGTGGTGCCCACCGCGACGACGGCGCGCCGCAATCCGCCGGCGCGTTGCAACTCTTGTGCCGCCAACTCCGCGGCCGCCGTGATGCCTTTCGACGAGTCCAATCCGGCGTAGGCGCGGATCGGCTCGGTGGCCGGGGCGCCGTTGAACGCGGTCAGTTGGTCAACCCGGGGACCGCCCTCGACGAAGACGCGGCCCTCGCGGCCCAGCGACTCCCACGACACCAGCGACTGCGGACCCCCGGACCGCAGCGGGGTTCTCGGAGGAGCGGTGTCGGGATTCAACTCGTTGTTGGCCGTGGCGAAGGTGTTGTTCATGGTGCGCATCGCGAACTTGAGCACCACGCCGTTGAGCAAGGTGACGGTCAGGGCCACCAGCACCACCACCACGATGGTCGCCGACAACCGAAACGGTGCGAAGCGGTCGACTTGTCCGACCAGGAATTTGACCAGCCAGCGGGTGAACTGGCCCAACTCGACCACGGTGAACAACACCACCACCGACAGCACCCCGGCCAGCGGGTAGTCGTACCACTTGAGGTGCTCCACGCCCATCAGATCGCGCACGTCGTCCTGCCAGACGTGGAACCAGATCGCCATCAGCACCTGGCCCACCACGCCGATCGGGATCAGCACCTTCCATGCCCAGCCCGGCGGCGGCGAGCTGTGATCCTTTTCGCGCATGAAGCGCACCAGCCACACCGAAAAGACGCCCAGCCCGTAGCCGATGGCACCGGAGAGCCCGCTGACCAGCCCTTGGAACAACGGGCCGCGTGGCAGCAGCGACGGGGTCAGCGAAAGCCAGATGAACACCAGTCCGACCGTGGTGCCGGTGAACGTGTAATGCCGTACCCACCAAGGCTTTTCAGTCCATGGCAGGGTCGGTGCCGCGCGCCCGGCCCGCGGCGCCGGCGCCGCTGCCGCGGGCCCCTCGACGTCGACCGCCGGGGCGCGACCCGCCTCGGTGTTTGTCGCGGAAACCCGTTCGCTCATGCAGGGTCCTAGCGGTGGGTGAAGTTCGGCGGGCGCTTCTCGATGAAGGCCGCCATCCCTTCGGACTGGTCCTCGGTGGCGAAAGTGGAGTGAAACAGCCTGCGCTCGTAGAGAAGTCCCTCGGCAAGGGTTGATTCGAACGCGCGGTTGACGGCCTCTTTGGCCATCCTGGCCGCCGAACGCGACATCTGCGAAATGGTGGTCGCGACGGCCTTGGCCTCGGTCAGCAGATCGTCGGCCGGCACCACTCGCGACACCAGGCCGCTCCGCTCGGCTTCTTCGGCGCCGATGGTGCGGCCGGTCAGGATGAGGTCCATGGCCTTGGCCTTGCCGATGGCACGGGTCAGTCGCTGTGAGCCGCCCATGCCGGGCAGCACACCGAGTTTGATCTCGGGCTGGCCGAATTTCGCTGTGTCGGCGGCGATCAGCACGTCGCACATCATCGCCAGCTCGCAGCCGCCGCCCAAGGCGTGCCCGGCCACCGCGGCGATCGTCGGGGTGCGAACCGCGGCCAGCCTGCTCCAGGGGGCGAAGAAGTCGGCGCCGAAAGCGTCGGCGAACGTCAGCCCGGCCATCTCCTTGATGTCGGCACCCGCGGCGAACGCCTTGGCCGAGCCGGTGATGATAATCGCCCCGATACCGGGATCGTCATCGAAATCGGCTGCCGCACTGGTAACTTCGTTCATCACCTGTGTGTTCAGCGCGTTGAGAGCCTTCGGCCGGTTCAGGGTGATGGTGCCGACGCGCTCGTCGCGCTCGACAAGGATCGTTTCGTACGTTGTCTCGCTCACCAAACCGCCTTTCTAAAAACTCAAGTCGTCATCGACCGGGGCGAAATACGCCTCGACGTCGGCCGCGGTGACAGCGGACAGCTGGGCCGGCGACCACACAGGATTGCGATCTTTGTCGATCAGCTGTGCTCGGATGCCCTCCACCAGATCGTGTGAGCGCAGCGACGCCGACGACACCCGATAGTCCTGAACCAGAACATCTTTCAGTGTGTCGAGTTTTGCTGCCCGCCGTACCGCTTCCAGCGTCACCGACAACGCGATTGGGGATCGGGTGGCGATCAGGTCGGCCGCCTCATTGGCCGGCCCGGCCCCCTCTTTTTGGTGACCGCGCAAACTGGCGACGATGTCGGCAACGGTGTCGCCGGCGAAGCATTCGTCGATCCAGTCGCGTTGTGCGGCAAGCTGACTGGCTGGTGGTTCGATGGTGTACTTAGCGAGTGCGTTCTCGACGCCGTCGGTGACCACCGCACGACGAAACGCCTCGACGTCGCCGTGCGGCACGTAGTGGTCGGCAAAGCTCATGGCGATGGCGTCGGCTCCGGAGAACGGCGCCCCGGTCAGTGCGGCGTGCAGACCCAGGCCGCCGGGTGCGCGGGACAGCAGATAAGCACCGCCGACGTCGGGGATGAAGCCGATGCCGACCTCGGGCATGGCGATCTTGGAGGTGTCCGTCACCACCCGGGTGTTCGCGTGCGCGCTGACGCCGACACCCCCACCCATCACGATGCCGTCCATCAACGCCACGTACGGCTTGGCGAAGTCCGCGATCTGGGCGTTGAGCAGATACTCGTCACGCCAGAACCGTCGCGCCTCGACCCCGTCCTTGCGCGCACTGTGGTAGATCGAGACCACGTCGCCGCCGGCGCACAGGCCGCGTTCACCGGCGCCGGACAGCACCACCGCGCGCACCGCGTCGTCGTGCGCCCAGTCGGTGAGGATGGCGGTCAGCGCGTCAACCATCGGCTGATTCAGCGAGTTGATCGCCTTGGGGCGGTTGAGCGTGATCAAGCCGACGCTTCCGTCGACTTCGGTCAGAACCTCATCGGATTCGTCGGTCACGCCCTCGCCTCCCTCAAGCCGGTTCAACCGGGTTCAGCCTCGAGGAAGAAATCTAGATCGTCACGACCGGCGCGGTATCCGCGGGTAAGGGTTATCTTTAACGCGGCGACAACGGCGCCGGCTTCATTACCCGGAAAACGCCCAGGTCCGCTGGGAACCAGGGCGGACGGCCGATCGTTGAGATGGTGTTCGCACAGCTCGAAGCCAATTAGAGAGGATCCGACGGTGCGGGAGACAAGCAACCCGGTATTTCGTTCGCTGCCTAAGCAGAGGGGCGGATACGCGCAATTCGGCACGGGCGCGCCCCCGATGCAGGGCTACGGCGCCGACCCTTACTCGGCTCCTTACCAGGCCCCGTACCAGGAGGCCAGGGCGTCGCGTCCGCTGACCATCGACGACGTCGTCACCAAGACCGGCATCACGCTGGCCGTGCTGGCGATCTCCGCCGTGGTCTCCTACTTCCTGGTGGTCCGCGATGTGGCGCTGGCCATGCCGCTGGCCCTGATCGGCGGATTGGGCGGCCTGGCGCTGGTGCTGGTGGCCACCTTCGGCCGCAAGCAGGACAACCCCGGCATCGTGCTGGGCTACGCGGTGCTCGAGGGCATGGTCCTGGGCGCCATCTCGTTCGTCTTCGCCAACTTCTCGGTGTCCAACGCCAACGCCGGCGCGCTGATCGGTGAGGCGGTGCTGGGCACCTTCGGGGTGTTCTTCGGCATGCTCGTGGTCTACAAGACCGGGGCCATCCGGGTGACGCCCAAGTTCACCCGCATGCTGGTCGCCGCGATGTTCGGTGTGCTGGCCCTGATGCTGGGCAACTTCGTGTTGGCGATGTTCCACGTCAACGGCGGCACCGGCCTGGGTCTGCGCAGCGGCGGAACGATAGCGATCATCTTCTCGCTGGTCTGCATCGGGATCGCGGCGTTCAGCTTCCTGATCGACTTCGATGCGGCCGACCAGATGGTTCGTGCGGGCGCGCCGGACAAGGCGGCCTGGGGTATCGCACTGGGCCTGACCGTGACGCTGGTCTGGCTGTACATCGAGATCCTGCGTCTGCTCAGTTATCTGCAGAACGACTAGCTCTGCCACAGAAATAACCGGCATGCCTGTTGGCGTGCCGGTTTTTTCGTGCGTGACTGCCGGTCTGCTGTGCTGGCCTTGACTGTGCGCTGACGGCGTTGGGTGTGAAGGTGTGGCGGGGTTTGCCGGCGTGTCGTCGCCCAGGTTTCACTCGCGTCGCCCAGGTTTCACAGTCGACGACGAAGCGGCCGAAGCGGCCGGAGCGGCCGCGGCCGGCGCCCCACCGCCGAAACGGCCTAGCTCAGCCGCTCGAACACCATCGCCATGCCCTGGCCGCCGCCGACGCACATGGTCTCCACACCGAACGTCTTGTCGTGCGTCTGCAGGTTGTTGAGCAGCGTGGTGGCGATGCGTGCGCCGGTCATGCCGAACGGGTGACCCAGCGCGATCGCTCCGCCGGACACGTTCAGCTTGTCCTCGTCGATACCCAGTTCGCGGGCCGAACCCAGCACCTGGACGGCGAACGCCTCGTTGATCTCGAACAGGTCGATGTCGCTGACCGACATCTTGGCCCGCGCCAGCGCTTTCTTGGTCGCCTCGATCGGGCCCAGGCCCATGATCTCCGGGGACAGGCCGCTGACCCCGGTGGAGACGATGCGCGCCAGCGGGGTCAGGCCGAGTTCCTTGGCCTTGGTGTCGCTGGTGATCACCACTGCGGCGGCGCCGTCGTTGAGCGGACAGGCGTTGCCGGCGGTCACCGTGCCGTTAGGCCGGAACACCGGCTTGAGCTGGCTGATCTTCTCGTAAGTGGTGCCGGGGCGGGGACCGTCGTCGGTACTCACCGTGGTGCCGTCGGGCAGGGTCACCGGGATGATCTCGCGCTCGAAGAAGCCGCTCTTGATCGCTTCTTCGGCGCGGTTCTGGCTGCGTACTCCCCAGTGGTCCTGGTCTTCGCGGCTGATGCCGGTCAACAATGCGACGTTTTCGGCCGTCTGCCCCATCGCGATGTACACGTCGGGCAGGTTGCCGTCCGCGCGGGGATCGTGCCACTCGTCGGCGCCTTCGGTCGCGGCAGCCGACCGCTCCTGCGCCTCGTCGAACAATGGGTTCTTGGTGTCCGGCCACGAGTCGGCGCTGCCCTTGGCGAACCGGGACACGGTTTCCACACCCGCGGAGATGAACGCATCGCCCTCGCCGGCCTTGATCGCGTGGAAGGCCATCCGCGAGGTCTGCAGCGACGACGAGCAGTACCGGTTGACGGTGGTGCCCGGCAGGAAGTCGAAGCCGAGTTCGACGGCAACCACCCGGGCCAGGTTGTATCCGGATTCACCGCCGGGCTGGCCGCAGCCCAGGATCAGGTCGTCAATCTGATGCGGGTTCAGGGCGGGCACTTTGTCCAGCGCGGCGCGCACGATCTGGACGGTGAGGTCGTCGGGGCGCATCTTGACCAGCGACCCCTTCATCGCGCGGCCGATCGGCGAGCGAGCAGTTGAGACAATGACGGCTTCAGGCATGGTTTTTCCCTTCAGATCCCTGCAAATCCCACACAACGGGGCTGGCTCGCTTCACCGTCGAGCGCTACATCGCGACGGGCGACAACAAATCTAGTCGCTGCCGACCTCAGGGCACGAAGAAGGGGCAGCTCCGGGTGCCGGACGCCGCCACAACCGGGACATCACACTGCTGCGGGTATGCCGCTGACCGAGCACCGGTGTCGCCGACGTCGCCGGCAGGCTCACCGGTGGTCGATCCACCTCCTCGCCCAGTGCGTCGCACAAGGCGAGCAGCAGGGCGTCTGCCGCGAGTGCATAGGCGGGTGCCGAGGGGTGATAGCCATCGGCGGAGAACATGGCGTCGGGAGTGGCACGGAACTGCGGAGCCATCAGCTGCGCCAACGGCACCGGCACACCACCGGCCGACCTGACCGCCGCGGTTTGGGCGCGGGCGAGCTGCAGGCAACGCTCGTGCGCCAGCTGCCGCAGCGGCTGCGGGATGGCACTGATGAACCCGAGATCCGGGCAGGTACCGACGACCACCACTGCACCGCGGGCGCGCAACTTGCGCACACTCAGCGCCAGCCGCTGCGCCGACTGGCTGATGCCGTTGAGGGCGGTCACGTCGTTGGCGCCGACCATGATCACCGCGACGTCCGGCGGCGGGCCGGCCACGAACATCGCGTCGACCTGGCCGCACACCCCCTTGGAGGTGGCGCCCACGATGGACTTGGTGCTCAGCCGGATTCGTTTGCCGGTCTGCTCGGCCAGACCCCGGGCGATCCGCACGCCGGGCACCTCGTCGGCGCTCATGCAGCCATATCCGGCGGCGGTCGAGTCCCCGAAGATCATCAGGTGCAGGTCGACGGCCATGCCGCGGTGCCACCGCTCCACCGGGCCGCCGCCGCGCACGTAGACGCCGTCCGCGCGGGGCGGGATGTCCCAAGCCTTGGGAATGATCGTGCGCGCGTGGGTGGCCTGGCCGACCAACAGACTGCGTGCCCCCAGGTAGGCGGTTCCTGTTGAGGCCAGCGCGCCCGCTGTGGCCAGGGCGATGGTCGCGGAACGACGCGGCACCCGCATGGTCACGCACACAAGTTTAGAGCGGCTTCGAGGTTTGCGCGGGCGGCTGGAAAACGAAGTGATCACGGTGCGAAGCAAAACTGGCATCAAATCAGCGGTTTCATACGTTGCACTAAGCAATGGATGTAAAGCTGAAATCGAGGGGCCTGGCTGAGCGGTATGGCAAACGGCTGAACCAGATGCTCGGTCCCCTCGTCACATGCTGTATCGCACTACAACGGCGTAGGAAGTGTTGAGCATGACCGCACCTAGCAAGGAATCGGGGTTCTCGGCAAATACCGTTCGGGCCCATGACGTCCTCAAGGCCCGTCGAGCGCAGACCCGCAGGTTTGCTATCAGCGACGGCGCACCGGTCGAGGTCCTGGAATCCGGCCCCAGCGTTGCTGCGCGGCTCGCGAACCTCACCTCGCGGCTGACTATCCGACCGATTCTGTCCGTCGGCAGCCACGTGCCCAACCTGCCGTGGCCCTGGGGTCTGATCGACCTCACGGCCCGGGTGCTGATCCCGGCATCGGCCACCGTCCGCGAGACCGTGAAGCTGCCGCACGCGTCGGCGCAACTGGTTCGCGCGCCCGGGGTGCTGCCCGCCGACGGAACCCGCCGGGTGGTCGTCTACCTGCACGGCGGTGCGTTCTTGACCTGTGGGGCGAACTCCCACGGCAGGCTCGTCGAGGCCCTCTCCAAGTTCGCGGACTCGCCCGTCTTCGTGGTCAATTACCGTCTGCTGCCGAAGAATTCGGTCGGCATGGCACTCGACGACTGCCACGACGCGTACCAGTGGCTGCGGCAGCGCGGGTATCAACCCGACCAGATCGTGCTGGCCGGTGACTCCGCCGGCGGCTACCTGGCGCTCACCCTGGCGCAGCGCCTGCACGAGGAAGGTGAGGATCCGGCCGCGCTGGTGGCGATCTCGCCGCTGCTGCAGCTGGCGAAGGAAGCCAAGCAGGCCCACCCCAACATCGAGACGGATGCGATGTTTTCCGCCGGGGCGTTCGACGCTCTCGCCGTGCTGGTGGCGGGCGCGGCCAAGAAGAACAAGGTGGACGGGAAGCCCGAAGAGATTTACGAGCCGCTCGAGCACATCAAGCCGGGTCTGCCCCGCACGCTGATCCACGTGTCGGGCTCTGAGGTGCTGCTGCACGATGCGCGGTTGGCGGCGAGCAGGCTGGCCGCAGTGGGTGTGCCCGCCGAGGTACGGGTATGGCCCGGCCAGGTTCACGACTTTCAGCTGGCCGCCCCGATGGTGCCCGAGGCCATCCGCTCGCTGCGGCAGATCGGCGACTACATCCGCGAGGCCACCGGCGAGTAACGCCGGTTCGGCGCGCAAACTCCATGGAGAGTGGTTGTGCGCGGGCCGAAACCGCCTGAGACGATGAGAAGCATGCGGATCGCGCAGCACATCAGTGACCTCATCGGCGGCACACCGCTGGTGCGTCTGAACTCCGTCGTCCCCGACGGTGCCGGCATCGTGGCGGCCAAGGTCGAATACCTCAACCCCGGTGGCAGCTCGAAAGACCGGATCGCGGTGAAGATGATCGACGCCGCCGAAGCCAGCGGACAGCTGCACCCCGGCGGCACCATCGTCGAACCCACCTCGGGCAACACCGGCGTCGGGCTGGCCCTCGTCGCCCAGCAGCGCGGGTACAAGTGTGTATTCGTCTGCCCCGACAAGGTGGGGGAGGACAAGCGCAACGTGCTGTTGGCCTATGGCGCCGAGGTGGTGGTGTGCCCGACCGCAGTGCCGCCCGAGCACCCGGGCAGCTACTACAGCGTCTCCGACCGGCTGGTCACCGAAATCGACGGCGCCTGGAAGCCCGACCAGTACGCCAATCCGGAAGGCCCGGCCAGCCACTATGCAACGACCGGCCCGGAGATCTGGGCCGACACCGACGGCAAAGTCACCCATTTCGTCGCCGGCATCGGCACCGGCGGAACGATCACCGGCGCGGGCCGCTACCTCAAAGAGGTCTCCAATGGCGCGGTCCGCATCATCGGCGCCGACCCCGAGGGGTCGGTGTATTCCGGTGGCAGCGGCCGGCCCTATCTGGTGGAGGGCGTCGGCGAGGACTTCTGGCCGCAGGCATATGACCCCACCATTCCCGACGAGATCATCGCGGTTTCGGACTCCGACTCGTTCAACATGACCCGGCGGCTGGCCCGCGAGGAGGCGATGCTGGTCGGCGGGTCCTGCGGCATGGCGGTGGTCGCCGCGCTGCGCGTGGCCGAGAAGGCCGGCCCCGACGCGATCGTGGTGGTGCTGCTGCCCGACGGCGGGCGGGGCTACATGGCGAAGATCTTCAACGACGCGTGGATGTCGTCGTACGGATTCCTGCGCAGCCGCCTCGACGGGTCGACCGAACAGTCCAGGGTCGGCGACGTGCTGCGCCGCAAATCCGGTGCGCTGCCCGATCTGGTGCACACCCACCCGTCCGAGACGGTGCGCGACGCCATCGGCATCCTGCGTGAATACGGGGTGTCCCAGATGCCGGTGGTGGGCGCCGAGCCGCCGGTGATGGCGGGGGAGGTGGCCGGCAGCGTCTCCGAACGCGAACTGCTCTCGGCCGTCTTCGAGGGCCGGGCGAATCTTGCCGACGCGGTGTCGCTGCACATGAGCCCGCCGCTGCCGATGATCGGCGCCGGCGAGTTGGTCAGCGCGGCCGGTAAGGCGCTGCGCGACTGGGACGCGCTGATGGTGGTCGAGCAGGGCAAACCGGTTGGGGTGATCACCCGCTACGACCTGCTGGGCTTCCTCTCGGAGGGGCCTCGGGGCCTGTCCGGGCGCCGGTAGTTCTCGGTGTCGCGCGCGGCCACCGGTGAGCGCCGCGAATCTCGCCCGGCCGCGACGCGCTCAGGTACTGTTTCGGCCTAGTTCAGCTGGACCCGAGTGGAAAGGTTGCCCATGACCGACCAACCGCCGCCCGGCGGCAGTTATCCGCCGCCTCCTTCGCCGCCCGGGCCGTCCGGTGGGCCTCAGCCGCCCTCAGGTGGACAGCAATTCCCGCCGCCTCCACCGCACGGCGGGTCCTTTCCGCCTTCGTCCCCGCCGCCGGGCGGGTCGTATCCGCCCCCTCCGCCACCGCCGCCCGGCGGGTCGTATCCGCCGCCCCCGCCGTCGGCCGGGGGATACGCGCCGCCGCCCCCTGGGCCGGCGATCCGCACCCTGCCGACGGAGCACTACACGCCGTGGCTCACCCGCGCGCTGGCCTTCATCATCGACATCCTCCCGTACGCCGTCGTGCACGGCATCGGCACCGCCATCCTGGTCGCCACTCAACAGACCGCCTGTATCACCGACGTCACGCAGTACGCCGTCAACCAGTACTGCGCGACGCAGAACTCGACCATCGGCATGGTGGCGCAATGGCTGGCGTCGGGTATCGGGCTGTTCTATCTGATCTGGAATTACGGCTACCGGCAGGGCACTACCGGGTCGAGCCTCGGCAAATCGGTGATGAAGTTCAAAGTGGTCAGCGAGGTCACCGGCCACCCCATCGGCTTCGGACTGTCGGTCGTGCGCTCGCTGGCGCACTTCGTCGACGCGATCATCTGCTTCATCGGTTTCCTTTTCCCGCTGTGGGATTCGAAGCGTCAGACACTGGCGGACAAGATCATGACGACGGTGTGCTTGCCGATCGACGGCGAAGAAAGGCCGGCCGTCACCTAGGCTGATCGTCGATGAGCGACGACCGCAACGGACACCACGAATTCACCGGACTGGCCACCAAAGCGATTCACGCCGGCTATCGGCCGGACCCGGCGACCGGAGCGGTGAACGCCCCGATCTACGCCAGCAGCACCTTCGCCCAGGACGGCGTCGGGACGCTGCGTGGTGGGTTCGAATACGCCCGCACCGGCAACCCGACCCGGACCGCGTTGGAAGCTGGGCTGGCCGCTGTCGAAGAGGGCGGCTACGGACGGGCTTTCGGTTCGGGAATGGCCGCCACCGACTGCGTCCTGCGGGCGGTGCTGCGGCCCGGCGATCACGTGGTCATCCCGAACGACGCCTACGGCGGCACCTTCCGGCTGATCGACAAGGTCTTCACGCTGTGGAACGTCGAGTACACCCCGGTGGCGCTGCATGACCTGGACGCCGTCGCCGCCGCGATCACGCCGCGAACCCGGCTGATCTGGGCCGAAACCCCGACCAATCCGTTGCTGTCCATCGCCGATATCGCCGCCCTCGCCGAGCTGGGCAAGCAGAGTTCAGCAAAGGTGTTGGTGGACAATACTTTTGCCTCGCCCGCACTGCAGCAGCCGTTGACGCTGGGCGCCGACATCGTGCTGCACTCCACCACCAAATACATCGGCGGACATTCCGACGTGGTCGGCGGCGCGCTGATCACCAATGACCAAGAGCTGGACGACGCGTTCGCCTTCCTGCAGAACGGCGCGGGCGCGGTGCCCGGCCCGTTCGACGCCTACCTGACCATGCGCGGCCTGAAGACCCTGGTGCTGCGAATGCAGCGGCACAGCGAAAACGCTTCGGCCGTAGCGGAATTCCTGGCCGAGCATGCCGCGGTGAGCACGGTGCTCTATCCGGGCCTGCCCACCCATCCGGGGCATGAGATCGCCGCCCGCCAGATGACGGGCTTCGGTGGCATGGTCTCGATACGCATGCGCGGCGGCCGCCAGGCCGCCCGCGATCTGTGCGCCAACACCAAGGTGTTCATCCTGGCGGAATCACTGGGCGGGGTCGAGTCGCTGATCGAACACCCCAGCGCCATGACGCATGCGTCGACGGCCGGGTCGCAACTGGAAGTACCCGACGACCTGGTGCGGCTGTCGGTCGGCATCGAAGACATCGGCGACCTGCTGGCCGATCTCGATCAAGCGCTGGGCTGAACAGCCCGCTCGATCAGGAGTGGTAGGGCTCCGCGCTGACCAGCGTGACCTCGACGGTGTTGCCGTTGGGCACCACGTAGCTGCGGGTCTCGCCTTCCTTTGCGTCGATCAGTGCGCCGCCCAGCGGTGAATTGGGCGAGTACACCTCGAGCTTGCCGTCGTTGACGCCCTCCTGGCGGGTGGCGATCAGGAAGGTCTCGGTGTCGGACTTGTCGCCGTTGTAGTAGACCTTGACCACCGAACCGGGCAGCGCGACACCGGACTGTTTGGGCGCCTCGCCGACCTTGGCGTTGTTCAGCAGATCCTGCAGCTGACGAATGCGGGCCTCCTGCTGGCCCTGCTCCTCGCGGGCGGCGTGGTAGCCGCCGTTCTCGCGCAGATCGCCCTCTTCTCGGCGATCGTTGATTTCCGCGGCGATCACTGGGCGGTTAGCGATCAGCTGATCGAGCTCGGCCTTCAGTCGGTCATGTGACTCCTGGGTAAGCCAGGTCACGGAAGTGTCCGTCATCTCGTCGTGCTCCTCGTGTGTTGTTTCGCGATTCCGCGTAAGTCGTTTCAGCTCCGCCGCCCGGAGTGCGCGGGTTCCTCCCCGTGTGCTGGCGCGCCGTTTTGCTCACGGTCGCTAATGCAGCAACACGGCCCCAACCGGAACCGTGCATTCATCCATGTTACCACCGCGCAAACAGTCGATGACTCCATATTCGCAGTTCGCTGTGGATTGGGCGGTCACGCCGGGCGCAGGTAGGCGGGCACATCGGTGCCGCAGCCATAGACGTCGGCCACCACCGGCGGTTCGAACGATTTCACTGTCGTGGTGACCTGCACGGTGGCCGCGTCCGACGGCGGGACCAGCAGCTCTCGCCGGCCCGTCTCGCCGCCGCCCTTCGATCGGACCCGCACGATGCAGTCCACCGGCCGCGAGGGATCCGATCGCGTCACGCTGATCGTTATCTCTGCCGTCTGGTCGTCGATCACCCGATACCCGGCCATCGTCCCCTTGACGTCGCTGGTGCCGAACCGGTGGTAACCGATGACCGCGATGACAAGTCCGGCCACGATCACCAGCGCACCCAGCGCGACGATTACCCACCGCCGGGGAATACCCGACAGCCGGGAGCGCCCGTAGCGGGCCTCCGGACGCTCGATGGGGGTTTCGGTCATGGCTTGTTCTGCCTGGCTATGGGCTGTCGGACACCGGCCGACGGCACGCACGAACTCGGAACTGGAATTATAGGGTCAGACCGGGCGACCACCAGAGGTGACAAGGGAGCACGTGAGCGAATTGCGGTTGATGGCGGTGCACGCCCACCCCGACGACGAGTCCAGCAAGGGCGCGGCCACGCTGGCCCGCTATGCCGACGAGGGCCACCGAGTGCTGGTGGTGACGTTGACCGGCGGCGAGCGCGGCGACATTCTCAACCCGGCGATGGACCTGCCCGAGGTGCATGGACACATCGCCGAGATCCGCCGTGACGAGATGGCCAAGGCCGCCGAGATACTGGGTGTGGAGCACACCTGGCTGGGTTTCGTCGACTCCGGATTACCCAAGGGTGACCCGCCGCCGCCGCTACCCGAGGGATGCTTCGCCCTGGTGCCGCTGGAGGAGTCGGTCGAGGCGCTGGTCCGCGTGGTGCGCGAGTTCCGGCCGCACGTCATGACCACCTACGACGAAAACGGCGGCTACCCGCATCCCGACCACATTCGCTGCCATCAGGTTTCGGTCGGCGCCTTCGAGGCGGCCGGCGATTACCGGCGCTTCGCCGACGCCGGCGAGCCCTGGACGGTGTCCAAGCTCTACTACATTCACGGGTTCCTGCGGGCCCGGATGCAGCTGCTGCACGACGAAGCCATCAAGCACGGCCAAGAACCCCCGTTCAAGAAGTGGCTCGAGCACTGGGATGCCGCACACGACCCGTTCGAGTCCCGGGTCACCACCCGGGTCGAGTGCTCGGCGTATTTCGGCCAGCGCGATGACGCGCTGCGGGCGCACACCACTCAGATCGACCCCGACCACGACTTCTTCGCCGCCCCCATCGCATGGCAGCAGCGGCTTTGGCCCACAGAGGAATTCGAGCTGGCCCGCTCGCGGGTTCCGGTGCGGCTGCCCGAGGATGACCTGTTCGCCGGAATCGAGAACGACGCGTGAACCAGCTCTTTCTCGCCTTGACCGCGGCCGGCTGGCAGGCCGACGGACCGCCGCGGCATACCGGCCCCGATTTCGGCAAGGCCAGCCCGGTCGGGCTGCTGATCGTCGTGTTGCTGTTGATCAGCACGCTGTTTCTGCTGCGGTCGATGAACCGGCAGCTGAAGAAGGTGCCGGAGTCGTTCGACCCCAAGCATCCCGAACCGGACCAGGCCGCCGACGAGGGCACCGACTCGGTCGACCGGGGCAGCCCCCCGGACCAGACGGACGGGCCGCCACGAGCCCCGGGATCCGGCGATGAGCCGGGCTGACTCCGCTTCAACCAACTCCCTTGGGCTGGCGACCAGCCCGTATTTGCGTCAGCACGCCGACAATCCGGTGCATTGGCAGCAGTGGACCCCCGAGGCGCTGGCCGTCGCCGCTGCCCGCGACGTGCCGATCCTGCTCTCTATCGGCTATGCCGCCTGCCACTGGTGTCACGTGATGGCCCACGAATCGTTCGAGGACGACCAGGTGGCCGCCGCGATGAACGCGGGATTCGTCTGCATCAAGGTCGACCGTGAGGAACGGCCGGACATCGACGCGGTGTACATGAACGCCACCGTCGCGCTCAACGGTCATGGCGGTTGGCCGATGACGTGTTTTCTGACACCGGATGGACGCCCCTTTTTCTGCGGTACCTACTATCCCAAAGAAGGCTTCCTGCAACTTCTTTCAGCTGTCTCAACCACGTGGCGCGAGCGCCGTGGCGAGGTGGAGCAGGCCTCCGACCACATCGCCGGCGAGTTGCGCACTATGGCATCCGGTCTGCCGGGCGGGCCGCCGGTGGCGCCGGAACTGTGTGACCACGCGGTCGCCGCGGTACTGAGCGACCGCGACACTGTTCACGGCGGCTTCGGCGGTGCGCCCAAGTTTCCGCCGTCGGCGCTGCTCGAAGCGCTGCTGCGCAACTTCGAGCGCACCGCGTCGCAGGCGGCACTCGAGGCGGTATCGCACACCGGCAACGCGATGGCCCGTGGCGGCATCTACGACCAACTCGGCGGCGGCTTCGCCCGCTACAGCGTCGACAATGCTTGGGTGGTACCGCATTTCGAAAAGATGCTGTACGACAACGCGCTGTTGCTGCGCGCCTACGCGCACTGGGCCCGGCGGACCGACGACCCGCTGGCGCGCCGGGTCACCGCCCAGACCGCCCGGTTCTTGCTCGACGATCTGGCCGACGGGGCCATGTTCACCTCGTCCCTGGACGCCGACGCCGACGGCCGCGAGGGGTCGACCTACGTGTGGACACCGGCGCAGCTCAACGAGGTGCTCGGGGCCGAGGACGGCCGTTGGGCCGCAACCGTTTTCGCGGTCACCCGGGACGGCACGTTCGAGCACGGCACGTCGGTGCTGCAGTTGCCCGCCGATGTCGAGGATCCGCAGCGGTTGGACCGGGTGCGGGCCGCGCTGCTGGCCGCCCGGCTCACCCGCATCCAGCCCGGACGCGACGACAAGGTCGTCACGTCGTGGAATGGATTGGCGATCACCGCGTTGGCCGAAGCCGGTGTGGCTTTGGGCGAGCCCGAATTCGGCCACGCCGCGGGCCGTTGCGCGCGGGCGCTGCTGGATTTGCACGTCGTCGACGGCCGGTTGCGACGCGCCAGCCTGGGCGGCGTGGTCGCAGACAGCGTTGGGATCCTCGAGGACTACGCGATGCTGGCCACCGGACTGCTTGCGCTGTATCAGCTGACCGCCGAGGCGATGTGGTTGACAACGGCAACCAATCTGCTGGACACCGCGCTGGCGCACTTCGCCGATCCGGAGCAACCGGGCCGCTGGTTCGACACCGCCGACGATGCCGAGCAGTTGGTGCTCCGGCCGGCCGACCCGTTGGATGGGGCCACCCCGTCGGGAGCGTCGTCGATCACCGAGGCGCTGCTGACCGCGGCGCATCTGGTCGACGGCGATCGCGCGCAGCGGTATCTGCGGGCGGCGGCCGAATCACTCGGCGCGCACTCGGTGTTGCTGGAGCGCGCGGCGCGGTCGGCCGGACATTGGCTGGCCGTCGCCGAAGCCGCGGTGCGCGGACCGCTGCAGATCGCGGTTGCCTGCGACCCGTCGGCCTCGGCGTTGCTGGACGACGCGCGAAAGCTGGCGCCCGGCGGGGCGATCGTGGTCGGCGGTGAGGTGGATTCGTCAGCGCTGCTGGTCGGCCGGCCCCGAGTGGCCGGCGCCGATGCTGCCTACGTGTGCCGCGGCCAAGTCTGCGACCTGCCGGTGACCACCACGGCCGAACTGGCCGCCGCCCTGGGTGATCCCGGCCACTAGCTCGGGGTTACCCTGCGTCCCATGCCGAATGCCGCAGAGACCGAAGCGATCAGAAGCACGGTCAACCGCTACATCGAATTGGTCGCCAAGGGCAGCGCCGATGACTTCGTCGAGTTGTACGCCGATGACGCCACCGTCGAGGATCCGGTTGGCGGCGAGGTGCACATCGGACGGGAAGCGATCCACGGTTTCTACTCGGCGATCAACGACGTGCAGCGCGAATGCGAACTGGTGACGCTGCGGGTGGCCGGCAACGAGGCGGCTTTCCAATTTCGGCTGACGGTGACTGCGGGCGAGCACCGGATGGTGATCGAGCCGATCGACGTGATGGTGTTCGACAGCCACGGCAAGATCGCCTCGATGAAGGCCTACTGGTCGCCCGAGGACGACGTCACCCCGGTCTAGCCGAGGATCGGGTCTAGCCGCCGAAAGATGCCGCCAGCCAGGCGTGGTCTTCGGTGTAGAAGACCGCGAACCACATGGCGATGTAGTGCAGGATGGCCGCGATCGCGGTGAAGGCGTGGAAGAACTCGTGATAGCCGAATGTCCGCGGCCATGGGTCCGGCCAGCGCAGCCCATAGAAGATGCCGCCGACGCTGTAGAACACGCCGCCGACCGCCAGCAGCACCATCGCGGCCACGCCGGCCTGGTGCAGGATCGTCGGCGCGAACCACACGGCCACCCAGCCCAGCAGCAGATAGAGCGGCACGCCGACCCAGCGCGGCGCCGTCGGCCAGCACATTTTCAGCGCGATGCCCGCCACCGCGCCGCCCCACACGATGCACTGCACCAGTACGCCGGTGTTCTGCGGCATCACCAGCCGGGCGAACGGGGTGTAGCTGCCGGCGATGAACACGAAGATCATCGAATGGTCGAGCCGCTTCATCCGGGTCCGGGCGATGGCGGACTTCCACTTCACCCGGTGATAGGTGGCGCTGACCGCGAACATCGCCACCGTCGACGCGGCGTAGACCAGCGTCGAGTGCCCGGCGCGGGGCGAGGCGACCGCCCACGACACCGACACCAGCGTTGCGCCGGTGATGACCGCCAGCCACGCCGAGACGAAGTGGATCCAGCCGCGCATCCTCGGCTTGCCCAGAAACTGCGCGGCACCTTCGACGACCTGCTCGACGGTGTTGCTCGGAACGATCGAGTCGGGTTCGGACTCCGGGTTGGGGACGGTGCTGGTCTGGCTGCTCATGTCTCCTGTGTCTTGTCTGCAACGGGGGATATCAACGGAAAGCCGCCAGGGGCTGTTCAAGAGCCACAGTAGTCAGGGATGGTTACGAGACAGTCTCGACTTCTCAGGTGACCGAGCCGAACTTAGAACCGGTGCATCGATCACCGCTGGCAGTAGGGTGGATCGTCGTGGAAATCATCCCGCCGCGCCTCAAAGAGCCGCTGTATCGCCTCTACGAATTGCGGCTACGGCAGGGTCTGACCGCCACCAAGTCCGAGCTGCCGCGCCACATCGCAGTGCTCTGCGACGGGAACCGGCGCTGGGCACGCGACGCGGGATACGACGACGTGAGCTACGGCTACCGGATGGGTGCCGTCAAGATCGCCGAGATGCTGCGCTGGTGCCAGGAAGCGGGCATCGAAATGACGACGGTGTACTTGCTTTCCACGGAAAACCTGCAACGCGATCCCGAAGAGCTGGCCGGGCTCATCGAAATCATCACCGACGTCGTCGAGGAGATCTGCGCACCGGCCAACCGCTGGAGCGTGCGCACGGTCGGGGACCTCGAACTGCTCGGTGAGGAACCGGCCCGCCGGCTGCGCGGCGCCGTCGAGTCCACCCCGGCCGTGGCGCCGTTCCACGTCAACGTCGCCGTAGGCTACGGCGGCCGCCGGGAAATCGTCGACGCGGTGCGCGCCTTGCTGAGCAAGAAACTTGCCAATGGCGCGACCGCCGAAGAGCTCATCGACACCGTCACTGTGGACGCCATCTCGGAAAACCTTTACACCTCCGGGCAACCCGACCCCGACCTGGTCATCCGCACCTCAGGTGAGCAGCGGCTGTCCGGGTTCCTGCTGTGGCAGAGCGCATATTCCGAGATGTGGTTCACCGAAGCGCACTGGCCGGCGTTCCGCCGGGTCGACTTCCTGCGTGCGCTGCGCGATTACAGCCAGCGGCACCGCCGGTACGGCAAGTAACCGCGGAAAGGGTCTAAGCGCCGGCCCGCCCGCATGCCAAACTAAGGAAATGGCTGCGATGTCGGCGGTGGTGTTCACGCTGAGCGCCTGGCTGGGCCTTTATCTGGCGGCCCGCGATCCGCGCAAACCCGTTCTCGCGCTGGCGGCGATCGGACTGTTCGGGTTCGCTCTCGTGGTGGCGCTGGATGCGGTTCGGACCACAAATCCCGCATACGCCGAGCCGTTGAGCCGGGTCGAGATCTACCTGGCGACGGTCCCCGGCGTGGCGTGGTTCGCGGTGCTCGTCGAGTTGTCCCGACCCAGCGACGGCTGGCGCGCGCGCACCCGGGAGTCGTTGCTGGTGGCCGGGGTCGCCGCGCTGACCCTGCTCGGGGCGACGCTGGCCGGCAGCGTCGAGGGGCCACTGCGGCCAGGCCACTGGCTGATGTTCGCGGTCATCTCGGTGTCGACGCTGGGCGCGATGGCCGTCGCGTTACGCCGCCCCCGTCGGCCCAGGCCGGCCGTGGGACTCGCAGTCACCGCGACCCTGTTCTTCGCGCTGAGCAATGCGATCCTGATCATTCCGCTGGGCCTGGTGCCCAGTTGGGTCGCGCTGGCGTCGACGAGTTGCGACGTCCTGGGACTCGGGGTTGCCGTCGCCCTTTGGGACGCATTCGACGAGGGCCACGCGCTGCGCGCCGACATGCTCCGCTCGTTCGCCGGTTCGGTGGCGGTGGCGGCCCTGTTCGGCGGTCAGGCGCTGATCGGGTTGGCGGTGACCCGCGACGACCCCGCCGCGCAGACCGCCCTCACCGTGCTGCTGTTCACCAGCTTGGCGATCGCGATCAGCGTGCAGGTGCTCGCGGATCCGCTGGCCGGGGTGCTTGACCGGCTGGCATTTTCGAAATCGCCTGCCCTGCGGGCGGATCGGGCCGCGCTGCGCCATACCGGGGCGGCACTGCCGCTCCGGCAGGAGCACCCGCTCGCCGGGGTCGACGACGTCACCTTCGTCAGGCTCACCCGCCGCGCCCTGGGTCACTACGGTGACCTGACCAAACTGGTTGCCAGCCCGCTGACCGCGTTGCCGGTGATCGATGAGCGGCTGGCCGCCAGAAATGCCCCGGACCACCCGCTGGAGCGGGCCAATGAGCTCAAGGCCGTTCTGGCGGATGCCATCGCGCGGCTCAAGCCGCGCGACGCCGGCGAGTTCGGCACCACCGAGGAGTGGCGGCACTACAACTCGCTGTATTTCCCGTACGTCGCCGGTGTGCGCGCGTATGCGCAGAACGCCACCGCCTCGGGCCTGGATCCCACCGCGCGGCAAGCCTGGCAATGGTTCGTCACCGAGGTGCCCCAGCGTTCGCTGCACAATTGGCAGAACGCCGCCGCCCGGCTGATCGCCGCCGATCTGCGCGGACGGATCCCGGTTCCCAGCGACTAAAGCGGGTACAGGCCAGCAGTCGCCGGAGAGCACAGCGCTGTGCCTCGTGCTGGTGTGGTTGGTGGGGCCGCTGAGCCCGACCTGACTGGCGCGTGTCAAATGTTTGCCCGCCGATGGGAATAAGTCGGGTGAACCACCTCGTCTTTGTATCCGTGGCAGTAGTTGGCAGCGCCACGAGTCGATATGGCAGTGCACTGGCGGCACGCTCAAACCTGTTCGACCCAAACCCGCCATCGCGAGGAGTAATCACATGAGCCCAGCTACTGATGTATCTGGCATCACGACCCGGCCCCTCTACGATTCGACCGATTCATTGTTGCGCTTTGCCGTACGCGTCGACGGGACGTTGACCGGGTTGTGCGGTTTGGCCGTCGCCTTGGTCGCCGATCCGCTCTCGTCATTGACCGGACTGACGTCGTTCCAGGGCTACGTCGGGGGCGTCTTCTTGGTGCTCTACGGCCTCCTGGTGTTCAGCCTGGGAGCGCTTCCCGACCTGCGCCGCGCCGGCATCAGCGTGGTGGTGGCCAACGTCGTTTCCGCCCTGGCCTCGGTCGTGGCCGCCGAAGTGCTGCCGCTGACCGCCACCGGTGTCGCCTTGACGCTGGCCAGCGGTGCCTACACGGCGGCCTTCGCCGGGCTGCAATACCTGGGACTGCGTCGCCTCGAGGTGTGATCCCGCGGGGCTCGTCACGCGGCGTCAGAGCTTGCGCAGCCGCAGCCGGTTGATGGAGTGGTCGGTGTCTTTGCGCAGCACCAGGGTGGCGCGCGGCCGAGTGGGAAGAATGTTTTCCACCAGGTTCGGGCGGTTGATCGAACGCCAGATCTCGCGGGCGGCGGCGACAGCCTTGGTGTCGTTCAGCGCCGAGTAGTGGTGGAAGTGCGACTCCGGATCAGCGAAGGCAGTGCTGCGCATGGCCAGGAACCGTGAGACGTACCACTGCTCGATGTCTTCGATGCGGGCGTCAACGTACACGCCGAAATCGAACAGGTCCGACACCATCAGGGTCGGACCTGTCTGCAGAACGTTGAGGCCCTCCAGAATCAAGATGTCGGGATGACGGACCACATGCTTTGCCCCTGGGATGATGTCGTACTTCAGGTGCGAATAGACCGGCGCGCAGGCGTAGTCCGACCCTGATTTGACCGAGGTCACGAACCGCATCAGCGCACGGCGGTTGTAGCTTTCCGGAAAGCCCTTGCGGTGCATCAGGTTTCGCCGATCGAGTTCGGCGTTCGGATACAGGAAGCCGTCGGTGGTGACCAGGTCTACCCGCGGGTGGTGATCCCAGCGGGCCAACAGGGCCTGCAGCACACGGGCGGTCGTCGACTTGCCGACCGCCACGCTGCCGGCCACGCCGATGATGAACGGCACCGGCCGGTCCGGGTTTTGCTGCGGTTCGCCGAGGAATTCGGCGGTGGCGGCGAACAATCCTTGGCGCGCCGCGACCTGAAGGTGGATGAGCCGGGCCAGCGGCAGGTAAACCTCTTCGACCTCGAGCAAGTCGATTTGTTCACCCAAACCGCGCAGGCCGACCAGTTCCTCCTCGGTGAGGGCCAGCGGCGTCGACATACGAAGCGCACGCCATTGCTTTCGGTCGAACTCCACATAAGGGCTCGGCTCGCTAAGCCGCGGCATAGTGCAAGTGTTGCAGGGGCGCCGTAAAGCCCGACGGCTGGGCTGGCCAAAAGTCGACGCTGGATAGACTGGCGGCCGTGACTGCTGCACCTGACGCCCGCCCCACCGCTCCCGCCACGGCGTCCCTCATGTCGGCCCCCTTGGCCGACGTCGACCCGGATATCGCCGAACTGCTCGGCCAAGAGCTCGGCCGGCAACGCGACACGCTCGAGATGATCGCATCGGAGAATTTCGTGCCGCGCTCGGTGCTGCAAGCGCAGGGCAGCGTGCTGACCAACAAGTACGCCGAGGGGTTGCCCGGGCGCCGTTACTACGGCGGTTGCGAGTACGTCGACGTCGTGGAGAACATCGCCCGCGACCGGGCCAAGGCGCTGTTCGGCGCCGACTTCGCCAACGTGCAGCCGCATTCGGGTGCGCAGGCCAACGCCGCGGTGCTGCACGCGCTGATGTCACCGGGGGAGCGGCTGCTGGGTCTGGATCTGGCCAACGGTGGCCACCTGACCCACGGCATGAAGCTCAACTTCTCCGGCAAGCTCTACGAGAACGGTTTTTACGGCGTCGACGCGACGACCCATCTGGTCGACATGGACGTGGTGCGCGCCCAGGCACTCGAATTCCGCCCGAAGGTGATCATCGCGGGATGGTCGGCGTATCCGCGGATTCTCGACTTCGCGGCGTTCCGGTCCATCGCCGACGAGGTCGACGCCAAGCTGTGGGTGGACATGGCGCACTTTGCCGGCCTGGTCGCGGCCGGCTTGCACCCCTCTCCGGTGCCCCACGCCGACGTCGTGTCGACCACCATCCACAAGACGCTGGGCGGCGGCCGCTCGGGCATGATCCTCGGCAAGCAGGTGTACGCCAAGGCGGTCAACTCCGCGGTATTCCCCGGCCAGCAGGGCGGACCGCTGATGCACGTCATCGCGGGCAAGGCTGTCGCGCTGAAGATCGCGAGCACGCCCGAATTCGTTGAGCGTCAGCAGCGGACGCTGTCCGGCGCGCGAATCCTCGCCGACCGGCTGTTGGCCGCCGATGTCGCCAAAGCCGGCGTATCCGTGGTCAGCGGCGGCACCGACGTCCACCTGGTGCTGGTGGACCTGCGTAACTCCCCGCTCGACGGTAAGGCCGCCGAGGACCTGCTGCACGAGGTCGGTATCACCGTCAACCGCAACGCCGTGCCCAACGACCCGCGGCCGCCGATGGTCACCTCGGGCCTGCGGATCGGCACGCCCGCCCTGGCCACCCGCGGCTTCGGGGACGCCGAGTTCACCGAGGTTGCCGACGTCATCGCCACCGCCCTGGCGGCCGGCAGCTCGGCCTCCGAAGGTCAAGTGGCGGGACTGCGGCAGCGAGTGACGCGTCTGGCCCAGGAGTTTCCGCTGTACGACGGCCTGGAGGACTGGGCGCTGGTCGGCCGCTAACTTGGCGCAGCGGAGCGGGTTTGAGGACCAAAGTCCCCAGTTGCCCCGACACGACCCCGGCGATTTCATGAACCTGTGTACGCGGGTTACAGTTATCTCATGGCTGAGAGACCCGTCGCTAACGCACTGACCCTGGAACTCGAGCCGGTCGTCGAAGCGAACATCGACCGCCACCTGTCCACCGAAGAAATCTGGTTCGCGCACGATTATGTGCCGTTCGAACGAGGCGAGAACTTCGCCTTCCTTGGTGGACGCGACTGGGACCCGTCGTCGATGACATTGCCGAGGCCGTTGACCGACGCGTGCGAGATCATGCTGCTGCTCAAGGACAACCTCGCCGCGCACCACCGCGAGCTGGTCGAGCACTTCATCCTGGAGGACTACTGGGGCCGCTGGCTGGGCCGTTGGACCGCCGAGGAGCACCTGCACGCGATCGCGTTGCGTGAGTATCTGGTGGTGACCCGCGAGGTCGACCCGACCGCTAACGAAGAGGCCCGCGTCCAGTACGTCATGAAGGGCTACCGCGCCGACACCTACTCGCAGGTCGAAACCCTTGTGCACATGGCCTTCGTCGAACGAACCCACGCGGTGTTCTGCGAAAACCTGGCCGCGCAGCTCGAGGAGCCGATTCTGTCCGGCCTCATCGACCGGATCGCCCGCGACGAGCGGCGCCACGAAGTCTTCTTCTCCAACCTCGTCGCGCACTGCCTCGAGTACACCCGCGACGAGACCATCGCGGCGATCGCGGCCCGAGCGGCCGAGTTGAAGGTGCCCGGCGCCGACATCGACGCATACCAGGACAAGGTGCAGAACGTCGACAAGGCAGGCATTTTCGGTCCGGAGCAGCTGCGTCAGGCGATCTCCGACCGCATCACCGCATGGGGGCTCGCGGACGAGCCTGAACTGCGGCAATTCATCGTCGGCTAGGCCGACCGGCACGCGGCTCACAACGTCGGTGACCCGCTTCCGGGGTCGCGGCTCGCCACGTCGGCGCGCCTGCACAGCGGGCACGCTGCCACGGGAGTAGCGTCGTTCTCGATGGTCAGCGTCATGCTCTGCTGCCAGGGCGGCACCTCCCGTCACCACAACGGAAGGGCCGGCCCCGGTCCTGGTGCTGCGGTTCCCGTCGACATGCCTGTGCGGGTCCGCGCGGGCTCATCCCGCTCGAGGAGCGCTAGTGACCGAAATCCGGACCTACGTGATCGACACTTCCGTGCTGCTGTCCGACCCCTGGGCCTGCAGCCGGTTCGCCGAACACGAGGTGGTTGTTCCGCTGGTGGTGATCAGCGAACTGGAGGCCAAACGCCACCACCATGAGTTGGGATGGTTCGCGCGCCAGGCGTTGCGGCTGTTCGACGATCTTCGGCTCATACACGGACGGCTGGATCAGCCCATTCCCGTTGGAACACAGGGTGGTTCGCTGCACGTCGAGCTCAACCACACGGACCCCGCGGTGCTGCCCGCGGGCTTCCGCAGCGACAACAATGACTCCCGGATCCTGAGTTGTGCCGCCAACCTCGCCGCCGAGGGCAAGCGAGTTACGTTGGTCAGCAAGGACATTCCGCTGCGCGTCAAGGCCGCCGCGGTAGGGCTGGCCGCCGATGAGTACCACGCGCAGGACGTGGTGGCCTCCGGCTGGTCGGGGATGCGCGAAATCGAGACTGCCGCCGAGGACATCGACGCGCTGTTCGCCGACGGCGAGATCGATCTGGTGGAAGCGCGAGATCTGCCCTGCCACACCGGTGTTCGGCTGCTTGGCGGCAGCTCTCATGCACTGGGACGGGTCAACGCGGACAAGCGCGTCCAACTGGTGCGCGGCGACCGCGAGGTGTTCGGACTGCGCGGGCGTTCCGCCGAACAACGGGTAGCGCTCGACCTGCTGCTCGACGAGTCGGTGGGCATCGTGTCGCTGGGCGGCAAGGCCGGTACCGGTAAGTCGGCACTCGCGTTGTGCGCCGGGCTGGAGGCGGTGCTGGAGCGGCGCACCCAACGCAAGGTGGTGGTCTTCCGGCCGCTCTACGCGGTGGGGGGCCAGGAGCTGGGGTACCTGCCCGGCAGCGAGAGCGAAAAGATGGGCCCGTGGGCGCAGGCGGTGTTCGACACGCTCGAGGGTCTGGCCAGCCCGGCGGTGCTGGAGGAAGTGCTTTCCCGGGGCATGCTCGAAGTGCTGCCCCTGACCCACATCCGCGGCCGCTCACTGCACGACTCGTTCGTCATCGTCGATGAAGCGCAGTCGCTGGAGCGCAACGTGCTGCTGACCGTGCTGTCCAGGCTGGGCGCCGGATCGCGAGTGGTGCTGACGCACGACATCGCCCAGCGCGACAACCTGCGGGTGGGCCGCCACGACGGGGTCGCGGCAGTGATCGAGAAGCTCAAGGGTCATCCGCTGTTCGCCCACATCACCTTGCTGCGCAGCGAGCGATCGCCGATCGCCGCCCTGGTCACCGAGATGCTGGAGGAGATCGCCGGCCCGCACTGAGGGCGCCTGACCAGCGCGCTCGATCCCGGGCGGGCCTGCCTTCGGTAAACTTCGACGGTGCCGAAACGACCCGACACCCAGGCCTGGCGCTACTGGCGCACGGTGGTCGGCGTGGCGGCGGCGGTCGCGGTGCTGGTGGTCGGCGGACTCACGGGCCATGTGACACGTGCCGACGACCTCAGCTGCTCGGTGATCAAGTGCGTCGCGTTGACCTTCGACGACGGGCCGGGACCGTTCGACGAGCGGCTGCTGCAAATCTTGAAGGAGAACGACGCCAAGGCCACCTTCTTCCTGATCGGCAACAAGGTGGCGGCCAACCCGGCGGGTGCCAAGCGCATTGCCGATGCGGGAATGGAAATAGGCAGCCACACCTGGGAACACCCCAACATGACCACGATCCCGCGCGAAGACATCGCCGCCCAGTTCGCCAAAGCCAATGACGCGATCACCGCCGCAACCGGACGCACTCCGAACCTGTACCGCCCCGCGGGCGGTTTGTCCGACCCAGTGGTGCGCCAGACCGCCGGGCAATACGGGTTGGCCGAAATCCTCTGGGACGTCATCCCTTTCGACTGGGCGAACGACTCGAACACGGCGGCGACACGCTACATGCTGATGACCTACATCAAGCCGGGCTCGGTGGTGTTGTTCCACAACACGTACTCGAGCACCGTCGATCTGGTGTACCAGTTCATCCCGGTGCTCAAGGCCAACGGGTACCGGTTGGTTACGGTCAGCGACCTACTGGGGTCACGGGCCCCGGGCAGCAGCTACGGCAGCCGGGAGAACGGCCCACCGGTCAACGGCCTGCACGACATTCCGCCCGGCGACATCCCGACGCTGCCCAACACACCGTCGCCGAAACCGATGCCCAATTTCCCGATCACCGACATTCCCGGGCAGAACTCCGGTGGGCCGAACAACGGTGCGTAGCACACATTTCGGACCACGCGCGGATACCTTCCTAGGGTGATCACCGTGAGCTGGCTTCGGGATCGGCTGCCGACGCACCGGCGCGGGACGGCGCAGCGGCCCGTCACGCGGCAGCCGAAATCGTCTCGGCGGTGGATGTTCCAATACGGGTTCGATCTGAGCATGTCTTATGTGTTGGCGGTGATCGAAGCGGCCGCCATCCTGATTCCGCTGCGGGGGCACACTTCGGTCGGTGCCAACGCCGACTTCGCACGGCAGAACACCGTACCGGTGGTGCTGCTGGTCATGGTCGCCCTTGTCAGTGTCGGGGTGGCCGGCGCGGTAAGCCTGGCCCCGACATTGCGCTGGTATGTCGCGGGTGATGAACCCACACCGGCGCAGCGCGAAGCCGTGATGAAGCTGGCCGGGCGTCAGTCGGCGATCCTGGTGACGGCCTGGGCGTGCAGCGGCGGGATCTTCATCCTGCTGAATCTCAGTGGCGGGCCACAACTTCTGCTGCCCATCGTGCTCGGTGTGCTGCTGGGCGGATCCGCCGCCGCCGGAACCGGGATGCTGCTCGCGCAGCGCACTCTGCGGCCCATCATGCGGGCCGCCACGCTGGGCGCCGAGCCGCGGCTTGCGGTGCCCAGCGTCTACGCGCGACTGGTTCTGCTGTGGTTCCTGTGCAGCGCATTCCCTATCGCCGTGATCGCGACCCTGGTCGTTCTGCGCTCCTACGGTTGGCTCATCGAGAAGTCCGCGTCGCTGGATGTGCCGATTCTGGTGGTGTCGCTGGCGGCGCTGGTGCTGGGAATGCCGACCATGATCTTGACCTCGCGGTCCATCTCGGACCCGATCGGCGAGGTCGTCGATGCGATGGCCGAAGTCGAACACGGCCGGATGGACACCTATGTCGGCGCCTACGAGCGCTCCCAAATCGGGCGCTTGCAAACAGGATTCAACAGCATGGTGACCGGACTGGCCGAGCGCGACCGGTTGCGCGACCTGTTCGGGCGCCATGTCGGGGCCGACGTGGCGCAGCGCGCCATCAGCGAGGGGGCGTCGCTGTCGGGAGACGTGGTGGAAGCGGCGGTGCTTTTCATCGACCTGGTGGGCTCCACCCAGCTCGCGGAGAGCCGGCCTCCGCAGGAGGTCGCCGAGGTGCTCAACGACTTCTTCCGGATCGTCGTCAACGCAGTCGACGAACACCACGGGCTGATCAACAAATTCGCCGGTGACGCCGCACTGGCCATCTTCGGAGTGCCGTTGGCCACCGACGAACCGGCATCCTCGGCGCTGGCGACCGCTCGCCAGCTCGGCTCCCAATTACAGCGGCTGCCAGTCGATTTCGGCATCGGCGTGTCAGCGGGTCCAGTGTTCGCCGGCAACATCGGTGCGGAAAACCGCTATGAATACACCGTGATCGGCGACGCCGTCAACGAAGCCGCGCGGTTGGCCGACCTGGCCAAGACATCCGACCGGCGGATCCTGTGTTCGGCGGGTGCCATCGGTGCGGCGGGTCAGGCCGAACGCCGGCAGTGGGCCGAGTGCTATTCCACGGTCTTGCGCGGGCGATCCGAGGCCACCCATGTCTCGGCACCGACAGGGCCGCCCAGTTAGCCCACCCGGGTCAGCTCAGGATTTCGAGACCTTCAGCGCATCAATGATCTTGGCCACCAAGCCCGCCGAAGCGGCATCACCGATGGGCGTGCTGCCGATGAAGACGGTGACCGGCTTGGTGTCGACGGCAATGATGGTCACCGAGTCGCCCTTGACGTTGCGGCTAGTATCGGCGATCGTGACGTCGGCGTCCACCCTTGCGGCCTTAGTGCCGTCGACGGTGATCGACGACGACTTGGTCGGTCCGAGCGTGGGCTGTGCGTTCGCGTAGCCGGGGCCGTTCACGATGCACTGCATCAACTTGGTGGCTTGCGCCGTAAGGTCCATGCTGGGAACGAAATTGGTGACGGCGACCTCGGCCGTCATCATCCACTGATTGGCCCCGGGCACGTCCTGGGCGACCCCCAGGCCGCCGATCAGGTTCGGGCCCTGGTCGTCGGAGAACACCGTCCACCCACCCGGCGCCGCGCTGGCCGGGAACGAGAGCTTGCCGGCCGAGATCGAGTCGGTCCGGGGCATCTCACCGCCGGACACGTTCGGGGTGCAATCGGTCGCGTTCTGCGCGGAGTTTTTCGGCTGCGAGACCGAGGTGCTCGTTGTCGACGGTGCGGTGGCCGGCTTGTTGCCATGGCCGCCGCGCATCACCAGCAGGGTGGCGACCAGCGCGATCACCGCCAGGATGGCCAAACCGGCGACGATCAACCACGGCAGCTTCGAGCCGGATCCACCCGGCGGCGGGCCCGGCGGGTAGGGGCCGCCCGGGCCGCCGGGCGGAAACTGCTGTCCCGGTTGGTAATACTGCTGGCCCGGGTAAGGAGCACCGGGCGGGTAGGGGTATTGGCCGCCCGGCGGCGGGTAGGGGTACTGGCCGCCCGGCGGGTAGGGCCCGCCACCGCCCTGCGGGTAAGGGCCGGGACCGCCCTGCGGGTAAGGGCCGGGACCGCCCTGCGGATACGGGCCCGGACCGCCGGCCGGCGGTTGGCCGCCCCAATTCGGGTCCTGCCCATAGGGATTGCTTCCGTAAGGCCCCTGGCCGTAGGGACCGCCGGGAGGAACCGTCATGGAAAACCACCCTTACTCTCATCGACCATCTGCCGTCACCCCCTGATGGGCGGCTCAGTCTTCGGGCTTGACCTTCGCCATCGCCAGCACATCGAGACGCCGGTCGAGCTCCTCGATCGACAATTTGTCGCCGATCAGGCCGCGGTCGATCACCGTCTGGCGAATTGTCTTGCGCTCCTTGAGCGCCTGCTTGGCCACCGCGGCGGCCTCCTCGTAGCCGATCGCCGAGTTCAGCGGCGTCACAATGGACGGCGACGATTCGGCCAGTTCGCGCAGGTGCTCGACGTTGGCCGCCAGCCCGGTGATGCAGCGCTCGGCGAACAGCCTCGACACATTGGTCAGCAGCTTGAACGACTCGAGGATGTTGCGGGCCATCATCGGGATGTAGACGTTGAGCTCGAAGGCGCCGTTGCCGCCGCCCCACGCGACCGCCGCATCGTTACCGATCACCTGGGCGGCGACTTGGGTAACGGCTTCGGGCAGAACGGGATTCACCTTGCCCGGCATGATCGAGCTGCCCGGCTGCAGGTCGGGCAGCTGGATCTCGGCCAGGCCGGTCAGCGGTCCTGACCCCATCCAGCGAACATCATTGGCGATCTTGGTCAGCGATACCGCGATGGTACGCAGCGCACCGGAAGCCTCCACCAGCCCGTCGCGCGCCGCCTGCGCTTCGAACGAGTTTGCCGCGGTGCGTAATTCGCTCAGGCCAGTGGAAGCGACCAACGTTTCGACCACCTTGGCGCCGAATCCGTCGGGAGCGTTCAAGCCGGTACCGACCGCGGTGCCGCCGATCGCCAGTTCACCGAGCCGGGGAAGCGTCGCGCGCACCCGCTCGACGCCCGCCTCGATCTGCCGGGCGTATCCGCTGAATTCCTGGCCGAGCGTCACCGGGACGGCGTCCATCAGGTGGGTGCGGCCCGACTTGACCACGGTGTGCCACTCGCGGGCCTTGCCGGCCAGGGCGTCGTGCAGCACTTCGAGCGCCGGGATGAGGTGGCGCACGGCGGCTTCGGTGGCCGCGATATGGGTTGCGGTGGGGAAGGTGTCGTTCGACGACTGCGACATGTTGACGTCGTCGTTGGGGTGCACCGTCACACCGTTGGCGGCGGCGATGCTGGCGATCACCTCGTTGGTGTTCATGTTCGAGCTGGTTCCCGAACCGGTTTGGAAGACGTCGATGGGGAACTGGTCGTCGTGCTGGCCGTCGGCGATCTCAGCGGCCGCGGCGATGATCGCGTCGGCCTTCTCCGGCGCCAGCAATCCGAGATCCTTATTGACCTGCGCGCAGGCGCCCTTCAGCAAGCCCAACGCGCGGATCTGGGTGCGTTCCAGGCCGCGGCCCGAGATCGGGAAGTTTTCGACCGCGCGCTGAGTTTGCGCGCGCCACAACGCTTTTGCGGGTACGCGGACCTCGCCCATGGTGTCGTGTTCGATGCGGTACTCGGTGTCGGCGTCTTCAGGGCTGTTAAAGGCCATGGAGTGGCTTCCTCGTTCTTCGATCGGTCGGTCAGGGCAGGGGATAGGCGGCGGAGCTATCGCCGGTGAAGTCGATGGCGGAGTATTCGTTGAGTTTCGAAAGCCGGTGGTAGGCCTCGATCATCCGGACGGTGCCCGACTTCGACCGCATGACGATCGACTGGGTGGTGCAGCCACCGGGGTAGTACTGCACGCCCTTGAGCAGGTCACCGTTGGTGACCCCGGTGGCGCAGAAGAAGACGTTCTCACCGGACACGAGGTCCTCGGTGGTCAATATCTGATCGAGGTCGTAGCCGGCGTCGACGGCTTTCTGGCGTTCGTCATCGTTCGTGGGAGCCAGTTGCGCCTGGATCGCGCCGCCCATACATCGGATCGCGGCGGCGGCGATGATGCCTTCCGGCGTGCCGCCGATCCCGGCCAGCATGTCGGTACCCGAGTGCGGCCGGCAGGCTGAGATGGCGCCGGCCACGTCGCCGTCGGTGATCAGCCGGATGCGGGCGCCGGTTGCGCGGACGTCCTCGATCAGCTGCGCGTGACGCGGCCGGTCCAGGATGCACACGGTCATGTCGCGCACCGACAACGCCTTGACCTTGGCGACGGCCTTGATGTTCTCGGCGATCGGTGCGGTGATGTCGAGCACATGCGCGGCCTCGGGCCCGACGGCGATCTTGTTCATGTAGAACACCGCCGACGGATCGAACATCGCGCCGCGGTCGGCCACCGCCAGCACCGAAATGGCGTTGGGCATGCCCTTGCTCATCAGCGTGGTGCCGTCGATCGGGTCGACGGCGAAGTCGCACTCCGCGCCGTCGCCGTTGCCGACCTCTTCGCCGTTGTAGAGCATCGGCGCGTGGTCTTTTTCGCCTTCGCCGATGACGACCACGCCACGCATCGACACCGTGTTGACCAGCTCACGCATCGCATCGACGGCCGCGCCGTCGCCGCCTTCTTTGTCGCCCCGGCCGACCCAGCGACCTGCGGCCATGGCACCGGCCTCGGTGACGCGTACCAGTTCCAAAGCCAGGTTGCGATCTGGTGCCTCACCGCGCGGTCGCCCCTGCGCGGGGGCCCGGCCGGTGGCGGCGGTCGAGCGGTCGCCCTCAACTGTCATGGTGGTGATTCTCCCAGAAGCGGATCGGTCCGCTGGAACTGGGATACTTGGGGGATGACGGAGGAGCCACCCCTGAATGCCCAGCTTGACGGGAAGCCGGACGGCAACCCGTCGGCCCAGGCTGGACCGGCTCCCACGCCCGCAAAACCCCGGTTGTTGCAGGACGGCCGGGACATGTTCTGGTCCCTGATCCCGCTGGTGATCGGGTGCATTGTGCTGGCGGGCATGCTGGGTATGTGTTCGTTTCAACTCGGCAGCCACCAGGGCGCCGTCCCGTCCTATGACGCCGGGGCGGCGCTGCGTGCGGACGCGTCCGCGCTCGGCTTTCCCATCCGCCAACCACAGCTCCCCGCCGGTTGGCAGGCCAACTCCGGCCACCGCGCCGGCATCCAGGGCGGCCGCACCGACCCGGCGAGCGGTCAACGGCACAACGCGCCCACCTCGACCGTCGGCTACATCAGTCCGACCGGGCTGTATCTGAGCCTGACCCAGACCAACGCCGACGAGGACAAACTCATCGGTTCGATCCATCCGTCGGCCTACCCGACCGGAACGGTCGACGTGGGCGGCACCAGTTGGGTGGTCTACCAGGGTTCCGGGCAGAGCGGCGCCGACGCCGAGCCGATATGGACGACCCGCCTGAGCAGCGCGGGCGGCTCCACCCAAATTGCGATAACCGGCGCCGGAAACACCGATCAGTTCCGTACGCTGGCGTCGGCGACGCAAACGCAACCGCCTTTGCCGAGCCGCTAGCTCGCCCGCGCAAGCAAAGGAATCCTCCCAACGTGACTGCACCAGAGGCTGATCTATCCGGATGGTCGGCCGCACCGTTCAGCGGTGGCGGATACACCCATGACGTCTACCGCAAGGGCAGCGGCCCCGGAGTGGTGCTGATCCCCGAGATTCCCGGAATCCACCCCGGCGTGCTGGCCTTGGGTAATCACCTGGTGGACAACGGCTTCACCGTCGCCATGCCGTCGCTGTTCGGCGAGCCGGGCAAGGCCAAGACGGCCGGTTACATCGCCAGTAGCATCGGGCGCGCGTGTGTGGCACGGGAATTCGCTGCGCTCGCGCTGAACAAACAGCGACCGGTGTCGCTGTTCCTGCGTGCGCTGGCCCGTGATCTCAACGCATCGACGCCGGGCAAGGGGGTCGGCGTGATCGGCCAGTGTTTCACCGGCGGATTCGCGCTGGCCGCCGCGGTCGACGACAGCGTGCTGGCGCCGGTGCTTTCGCAGCCGTCGGTCCCGTTCCCGCTGGGCGCCGCGCGGCGCCGCGATCCCGGGTTGAGCGAATCCGAACTGGCCACCGTGGCCGATCGGTGCGCCAACGACGGCTTGTGCGCCATGGGGCTGCGGTTCAGCGAGGACAAAACGGCGCCCGCCGAGCGGTTCGTGACGCTCAAGCAGCGCCTCGGCGACGCCTTCGAGGTCATCGACATCGACTCGGGCCCCGGCAATGAACACGGCTTCGGCAAACTGGCGCACTCGGTGCTCACCGACGAAGTCCGCGAAGTCGACGGCCACCCCGCTTACGAAGCCCGCAAGCGGGTAGTCGAGTTCCTTACCCAACGCCTTTTCTAAGTTCGTTTCAGGAGATTTTGTACGCGCATGGCAATCGACGATCTTGTGGTCGAAACCAGCTACGGACCGGTCCGCGGCCTCGAACAGGACCGAGTCAAGGCGTGGAAAGGTATTCGGTACGCGGCAGCGCCCGTGGGCGAGTTGCGTTTCCGGGCGCCGCAACCGCCCGCGCGGTACACCGAGGTCGCCGACGCCACTGCTTTCGGGCCGGCTTGCCCGCAGCCCGTATTTCCCAACATGCCATTGGATTTGGGCGCTCCGCAGGGCGAGGACTGCCTGCGGCTCAATGTCTGGGCATCGGCCGATACCCAACCCGGTGACGCCAAACCGGTGATGGTCTGGCTGCACGGCGGCGCCTATGTGCTGGGATCGAGCAGCCAGACGCTATATGACGGCCACAGACTGGTCAGCCACGGCGACGTCGTCGTGGTGACCGTCAACTATCGGCTCGGCGTGCTCGGGTTTCTCGACCTGTCGTCGTTCGACACCGCGGGGCGGCACTTCGACTCGAACGTCGGGCTGCGCGACGCGCTGGCCGCGCTTGAGTGGGTGCGCGACAACATCGCGGCCTTCGGTGGCGACCCGCAACGGGTCACGCTGTTCGGCGAGTCCGCCGGGGCCGGGATGGTGACGTCGCTGCTGGCCAGTCCGGCGGCCGAGGGCCTGTTCGCGCGGGCGATCGCACAAAGTTCGCCGGCCACCTCGGTGTACGACCGCGAGCGGGCCGGCCGGGTGGCCGAAGCCTTCCTGGACAGGCTGGGCATCGCCGCGTCGGAGTCGCAGCGGCTGGTCGATGTGCCGATGGCGGCCATTCTGGCTGCGTCGCAACAGGTTTTCGACGAAGTGCCGGTGCGTAACCCGGGAACGCTGGCGTTCGTCCCGATCGTCGACGGCGACGTACTGCGCGACTACCCGGTCAAGGTGGCCCAAGAAGGCCGCTCACATCCGGTCCCGCTGATCATCGGCACCAACAAACACGAGGCGGCGCTGTTCAGGCTGATGAGGTCGCCGCTAATGCCGATTACTCCGCGCGCGATCACATCGATGTTCGACCAGATTGCCGCCGAACAACCCGATCTGCAGTTGCCCACCGAAGCGGAGATCGGCTCGGCGTATTCGCGATTACGAAGCAAGGCAAGGAGTTTGAGCATCGCGACCGATGTCGGCTTCCGGATGCCGTCGGTGTGGGTCGCTGAGGGGCACAGCCGGGTGGCGCCGGTCTATCTGTACCGGTTCGATTACGCCACCCCGCTGCTGAAGCTGCTGATGGTCGGGGCCGCGCACGCCACCGAATTGCCGTTCGTCTGGGGCAATCTCGGCGCACCCAAGGACCCCACCCTGAAGCTGGGCGGCAGCAAAACCGCCAAGACGGTCTCGAAGAGGCTGCGCGCCCGGTGGACCAACTTCGCCGCACACGGCAAGCCGGCCGGGCCTGCGGGCGAGCCGGAGTGGACGCCGTATGCGGAAGACGACCGTGCGTGCCTGATCATCGGTCGCAATGACACCGTCGCACACGATATCGACGCCAACATCCGCGCCGCCTGGGGCAGCGAAATGGTGAGTTTCCGCTAGCCCGCTCTACCGCTGGCGGGTGCAGCGGATGCCTTGTCCGCCAGCGCTTGTCGCTTCATCTGGTTGAACATCTCGACGTAGTACGACAAGCATTCCGACAACGCCTGTTCGGTAGTGAACAGGGGTTGGTAGCCCAGGTCGCGAGAGGCTTTTGCGATCGAAAAGAAGTTGTCCAGGTACAGCCGCTCGACGGCGAGCGGTTCGAGCAGTGGCGCCGGTATCCCGAACCGGAAATGCAGCCGCTGCCACCCGGTCATCGCCGCGCGCACGATGGGGCCGTTCACCCTTGCCCGGGGCCATTTTTCGCCGCACGCCTCGACCACCGGCCTGGCGAACTCGAACATGTTGATCGGCTCGCCGTCGTTGATGAAGTACGCCTGGCCCGGTGCGCTACCGCCGGGCGTCAGGTGCTCGGCCGCCAGGATGAAACCGTGAATCAGGTTGTCCACGTAGGAGTTATCCAACCGGGCTGATTTGCGGCCGATCAGCACCTTGACGTGACCGGCGATGACGCTCTCGAACAGCTTGCGGAACATCGTTTGATCGCCTCGGCCCCAGATGCCGCTGGGCCGGATCGCACAAGTCAGCAGGCCGGCCCCTCCATTTGGCGACCCGTTCTGGCCGAGGACGAATCGCTCGGCGATCACCTTGGTCTCGGTGTACAGGTCGTTGAACCGGTCGGTATAGGGCAGTGTTTCGTCGCCGCCGGCGATGTTCTGGCCGCCCATCACGACACTGTTGGACGAGGTGTACACGAAACGCTGCACTCCGGCCGCCTGTCCGGCGTGCACCAAGTTCTCGGTCCCCCCGACGTTGACACCGAAGCTGCGTCGCCGATACTCCTCGGTCGCCGACGCTCCGCCCATCAGGTCGATGATCGCTGCGGTGTGGAAGACGGTGTCGATGCCGTCGACCGCCTGGGCGCACACGGCCGTGTCGGTGATGTCGCCCTGCAGCACCTGCAACTGCGGATGTGGCGGCAGCGGCGAGGGCGCACGGTCGAAGGAGCGGACCTGATATCCGCGGTCGAGCAAGGTGGTGACCAGGTTGGCGCCGACGAAACCAGAGCCCCCGGTGACCAGGACGCGGCCGAGTTCGGCCGTCAGTGATGGATCACCCATAGTCCGGCCAGCATAGCCGAGAAGAACTGAAACGTGTTCCAGTTCGCCAAAAAACTATCAATCCAGCGCCCCGGCACGCCGCATTCAGGCGTCCTCAGCGTCACCCGCGGCGAGTGCATCCTCGATTCTCTTGCGAGCGCCAGCTAAATGCTCTTCACAGCGTTTAGCCAGTTGTTCGCCTCTTTCCCATAGCTTCAGCGAGTCATCGAGGTCCAAACCGCCCTGCTCTAAAACCCGGACGACCTCGATCAGCTCGTCGCGGCAAGCCTCATAGCCGAGACGACTAATAGGTGTAATAGATTCGTCCTCTTCTGGGGTACCGGAGCCGCCGCTGCTTTCGTTTTTAGCTGCCATCGGTCCGTCCCTCGCTCACCGCGGCCACGGCGCCGTCGGCCACCCGCACCCGCAACCGCGTACCCGCTGGGGCGTCGTCGACCGAACGGAGCACCTGACTTGTCGTCGCCCCGATGGCTTGCACAGTGGTTTGCACGATGGCATAGCCGCGGGCCAGGGTGGCCGCCGGCCCCAACGTCGCCAGCCGCGCGCTCAGGTGGCCAATGCGCTCGGTCTCGGTGGCGGCCAGCCGGGTGATGTCCCGGCGAATCGCCGACCGGGCCCGGTGGACCTCCTCGGCGCGCATCGTCAATGCCGCCAGCGGTTCGGCCAACACCGGTCGGCTGCGTATCTGGGTCAGCGCCCGTTGTTCGCGAGAGACCCAGTTGCGCAATGCCTGCGCGCTTCGCCGGCGCAGGTCGTCGATCAGCCGCTGTTCGGCGGCGGTGTCGGGCACCACCTTCTTCGCGGCGTCGGTGGGAGTGGCGGCCCGCAGATCGGCGACCAGATCGCACAGCGGGTTGTCGGGTTCGTGGCCGACCGCGCTGATCACCGGAGTGCGGCAGGCCGCGATAGCGCGGCACAGCGTCTCGTCGGAAAACGGCAGCAGGTCCTCCACGCTGCCGCCGCCGCGGGCGAGCACGATGACGTCGACCTCGGCGTCGTGATCGAGCTCCCGTAGCGCCTCGACGATCTGCGCGACCGCGGTTGGGCCCTGGACCGCGGTGTTGCGCACCGCGAAGCGCACCCCGGGCCAGCGCGCCGCCGCCACGGTGGTCACATCGCGTTCAGCGGCACTGGCCCGGCCGGTGATCAACCCGATCATATTGGGCAAGAAGGGTATTGGTCGCTTGAGCCGAGGGTCGAAAAGCCCTTCGGCATCCAGCAGCCTGCGCAGCCGGTCGATGCGGGCCAACAGCTCGCCCACCCCGACTGCGCGAATTTCGCTGAGCCGCAACGAGAATGTGCCCCGACCGGTGTAGAAGGACGGCTTACCGCGGACCACCACCTGGGTGCCCTCGGCCAGCTTCACCGGCGCGTTCAGCACCAAATCGCGCGGGCACGTCACGGTCAGCGACATGTCGGCGGCCGGGTCACGCAGCACCATGAACACGGTTTTGGAGTCCTGCCGCATCGAGATCTGGGCAAGCTGGCCCTCCACCCAGACGGTGCCCAGCTTGTCGATCCAGCCCGCGACCCGGATGGCCACCGCGCGCACCGGAAACGGGTTCTCGGCGGAGTTCGGTTCGGAAGTAACGGCTGGGGTCACTTCGCGTTCGCGCGGGTGATCCTGTTGGCGAGCAGTGTTTGGAACGGTGCCCGGCCCTTGGTGGCCTGCTCGTAGGCCAGCAGGGCTTCGAGGTCGTCCACACTCAGCGACTGCAGACGGGCCCGCAGCTGGGCCAGCGTCAGCGTGGAGTAGTCAAGATCGGTGACCACCGCCGGTTGCGGAACCGAGGCGTTGGCCGTCGGCTTCGTCGACTGCCGGGTGGGCTTGGTCAGGGCACTGGCGTCTTCGTGCGCGTCGGCCACCGAGTAGAGCGCGAATCGGCCCTCTGCCCTGCGGTCGCCCTCCCCGCCGTCTTGCAGCGCGGTGTAAGCTCCCTCGATCGCGTCATCCAGGTCCTCGTCGAAGGTCGCCCACTCCGGCTTCTCGTCCTTGGGCGGGAAAATCGATTCGAGGGTGCTGTCGCCCTTAATCGCCAGTTCGGCGAGGTTCTGCTGAAAGCGCATCACGATGTGCGCCGCCTGGCTGGCCAGTGTCATCGGGTACATCAGGATGGTTTTCGGCAGCCTGATGGTCTCCTCGACAGCGACTGTTGCCGCGCCGACCAGCAGCCGAACTCCATACGGTGCAGTGCCCATGGGTCCAAGATTGCCTTAAGCGACGGCTAACTCCAAGCCCAGCCGCGCGAGCTGGCAACCCCGTGTCGGCAGTAAGTACCCTGGACGTCATGCCGCCGACTATCGACATGGGGATTCCCGGCCTTGTGGGAGGACCAGCGCGATCGGTAGCCAGCGACTCAGCCCGTAAGCGAGTGCTCCTGGCCGAACCGCGTGGCTACTGCGCGGGCGTCGACCGGGCCGTGGAGACCGTGGAGCGCGCTCTGGAAAAGCACGGACCGCCGGTGTACGTGCGCCATGAGATCGTGCACAACCGGCACGTCGTCACAACTCTGGAGAAGGCCGGTGCGGTGTTCGTTGAGGAGACCGACGAGGTCCCCGAAGGGGCCATCGTGGTGTTCTCTGCGCACGGCGTCGCACCAACGGTGCACGCGGCGGCCGCCGACCGTGACCTGCACACCATCGACGCCACGTGCCCGCTGGTGACCAAGGTGCACAACGAGGCCAGGCGCTTCGCGCGCAACGACTACGACATCCTGCTCATCGGTCACGAGGGCCACGAGGAGGTCGTCGGCACTGCAGGGGAGGCGCCCGACCATGTGCAGCTGGTCGACGGGGTCGCCGCCGTGGATAACGTGACGGTCCGGGACGAGAACAAGGTGGTGTGGCTCTCGCAGACCACGCTGTCAGTCGACGAGACCATGGAAATCGTCGAGCGGCTACGTCAGCGGTTCCCCAAGTTGCAGGATCCGCCCAGCGACGACATTTGCTACGCGACCCAGAACCGGCAGGTCGCGGTCAAGGCGATGGCACCGGAATGTGAGCTGGTGATTGTCGTCGGCTCCCGTAACTCCTCGAATTCGGTACGGCTGGTGGAAGTGGCATTGGGCGGCGGGGCCGCCGCCGCCCACCTGGTCGACTGGGCCGACGACATCGATCCGGCGTGGTTGGAAGGCGTCACCACGGTGGGCGTCACCTCGGGGGCGTCGGTCCCCGAGGTCCTGGTGGAAGGCGTGCTGGCGCGCCTCGCCGAATGCGGTTATGACGTGGTGCAACCGGTCACCACAGCGCAGGAGACCCTGGTGTTCGCCTTGCCGCGGGAAATCCGGTCAGTTCGCTGAGTCGCTGAGCGTCTCAGGCCGCTCGCGGCGACCCGCGGCGCCCGGCCGAGCCGCGCTCGCGATCGCCGCTAGCCGTCGTACTCCCACGATTCCACCGGCGGCCGTCCGTGCGATCGCCCGGGTGTCCGCGAGCGGCTCCGCCGCTCGGTGTGCGGCTCGTTCGGCGGGTCCACAGGGCCGGAGCCGCGGTAGCGGACCTGCGAGATGGGGTGATGGGTGCTGCTGTTGCCGCTTGACGGGGGCCGGCGGCGCCTCGGTTCATACGTCGGCTCGTAGGGCTCGCGGCCTTCATAGCGGCTCCCGTAGCGGCCTGGCGAATCCGGGCCGCTGGCCGGGTCATACCTGTCACCGTAAGACTCGAAGGCGTCGAAACGGCTGCTCCGTGGTGTGGGCCGCTCATAGGGATTGCGCCGGGTGCGAGGTTCGCGACGCCCTTCCCGGGCCGATTGGCCGCGCAGATCGGCGTCGGTCTCCGGCCGCGGCCGGCGCCGCGACCGCCGGGGCGGCTCGGCGGCGTCATAATCGCGATCCAACGCGCTGCTGCGGCGGGTACTCCGCCGGGGACGTTCGGGCCGCTCGACCGCTTCAGACCCATCGCCCAGTGGTTCGCGTGAATGGCGGGAGCGGCTCCGGCTCGAGCGTGTGGACGAGCGAGTAGTGCGCGTGGTGCGGCGGGTGCGCGACGAGGAGCCCGACGTGCGGGCGCGGCGGGAAACCGACGCGTCGTCGGTGTCGTCGACGTCGGCGTCGGACCCCAGCACCGACTGCGCTTTGGCGACGATGCCGTTGAAGAAGGACTTGACGTCGCCCCCGTTGGCGGCGTCATCCGACGTTCTCGCCGTTGTGCTTGGCTTGTAAGCGTTTCCGAAATACCAGCGGGCCAGTCCGATCGCCAGCACGGCGCCCGCGGTGCCCAGCATCAGCGGGAAGCGTTCGATCAGCGGATAGCCGCAGTTGATCAGCAGGTCTTTGAGGCGGCCGATCTTGGCGTCATGGAACAGCCAGTAGGCGCCCGGGACCGCGGCGAAAAGAATCAGTGGCGGCTGGATGATCGCGGTGAAGATGCCGTCCTGGCGCACGGCCAGCACCGCCGCCACGCAACCGGCGATATAGAAGCCGGCGAAGACGTGGGTCAGTTCCTTGTGACCTGCGTCAATTCCGTAGCCGATGGCGGTCGCGGTCACAGCGAGAAGTAGGGCCGCGTACCACGGGACGCCTGGGATGTTTGGGTGGATCGAACGGTGAGCACTGTCCACCGTCGCACTTGCCCGCTGTGCTGACACATGTAGACCGTACCGGGAATGGGCCGAAAGGCCCGTAAATACCTCGTAGGGATCCTGGGCGTGCCATTGTCGGGTGCGCTATTCGCCCGACTTACGGTCGGCGGCGCCGGGCGGTACCCAGACCCCTAGACTTGGTTCCCTGTGAGCCTGAGCCTGGGAATAGTGGGTTTGCCCAATGTCGGCAAGTCGACTTTGTTCAACGCGCTGACCCGGAACAACGTGGTGGCGGCCAACTATCCGTTCGCGACGATCGAGCCCAACGAGGGCGTCGTCCCGCTGCCCGATCCCCGGCTGGACAAGCTGGCCGAGATGTTCGATTCCGAGAAGATCGTGCCGGCGCCGGTGACATTCGTCGACATCGCCGGAATCGTGAAGGGCGCCTCCGAGGGTGCCGGGCTGGGCAATAAGTTCCTGGCCAACATCCGCGAGTGTGACGCGATCTGCCAGGTGGTGCGGGTGTTCACCGACGACGACGTCGTGCACGTCGACGGCAAGGTCGACCCGAGCTCCGACATCGAGGTGATCGAGACCGAGCTGATCCTCGCCGACATGCAGACATTGGAGAAGGCCATCCCGCGGCTGGAGAAGGAAGCTCGTAACAACAAGGACCGCAAGCCCGTGCACGGGGCGGCCGTCGCCGCGCAGGCCGTGCTGGACTCGGGCAAGACGCTCTTCGCGGCCGGTATCGACGTGTCACCGCTGCGCGAGCTGAATCTGATGACCACCAAGCCGTTTCTGTACGTGTTCAACGCCGATGAATCCGTGCTGACCGACGATGCCCGCAAGGCCGAGTTGAGCGCCATGGTGGCACCTGCCGACGCGGTGTTTCTGGACGCGAAGATCGAGGCCGAACTGCAGGAGTTGGACGACGAATCGGCCGCCGAGCTGCTGGAGTCCATCGGCCAAACCGAGCGTGGACTGGATGCGTTGGCGCGGGCGGGTTTTCACACGCTCAAGTTGCAGACCTACCTGACGGCGGGCCCAAAAGAGGCGCGCGCGTGGGTGATTCACCAGGGCGACACCGCACCGAAGGCCGCCGGGGTGATTCACACCGATTTCGAAAAGGGATTCATCAAGGCCGAGATCGTCTCCTACGACGACCTGATCGCCGCCGGCTCCATGGCGGCGGCCAAGGCGTCCGGCAAGGTGCGCATGGAGGGCAAGGACTACGTGATGGCCGATGGCGACGTGGTGGAATTCCGACACGGGCAAGCGTCAAGGACCAAATAGTAGGAGCGCACGGCCTGATCGGCGGACCGCGGCTGGCCGAGAGCTTTATCATCGTCCGATGAGTCAGCGGGACTGCATCAACGGAATCCGGCGCGCCGATCTGCAGTCACGTGGGCCCTGGCGGCGGCGAATCTGGTGGTGGATGGGTGGACCCATATTCGCAAGCAAAACGGGTCTGGCGGTCTGGAAAAGGGTAGCGGCCCCCCTTGAAGCACGATTGATCCAGGCTTCTGGCGGCCGCCTCAAGCTCAACCCGGCGATACCGATGGTGGTGTTGACTTCGCTGGGTGCAAAAAGCGGCGAGCGCCGCGACGTTCCTCTTGGGTATTTCACTGATGGCGACGACGTCGTCCTCATCGCGTCGAATTACGGAAGCACACGTAATCCGGCTTGGTACCACAACCTGCGAGCCAATCCGACATGCGAGTTGCACATCGGACCTCGTGGGGGCTCCTTTACGGCGAAAGAAGTCACCGACGACGCCGACCGCGACCGGTTGTATGGTCTTGCAGTCGATCGCCTGGCGCGGGTGTTCGCTTTGCACGACAAGCGAAGTGGCGACGCGCGCAAGATTCCGGTCATGCGTCTGACGCCTGCTCAGTGAGTACGCTTTCTGGTCATCAAGCCGATGGCGACGTGGTCGAGTTCCGGTTCAACGTCTAGTCAGCAGAAGAAGGCTTAGTCTCCTGCGCCACTTCGTTCAAAGTCGGGCGCAAGTCGACAACGCTACGTACTCTGAACTGCGGTTTATCTTCGCCAGTGGTTGGAGGTGCGGTGACCCCCGAAGACGTAGTGCGTGCTGAGTTGAATGCGTGGCACGGCCTCGATGTCGACGAAATCGTCAGCCACTTCCATCCCGACGGCGTCTGGGACAACGTGGCGCTGGGTGTGCATCGCGGGCACGACGAGATTCGCGAGGCTGTTAAAGGCTACGTGCAGCGCATGGACTCGGCTGAGTTGGAGCTTTTGAACATCGCAGTCAACGGCAATGTGGTCTTGACCGAGCGCATCGATCACTTCATCTACGACGGGAACAAAGTCGCCGCGCGCTGCATGGGTGCCTTCGAGGTGACGGACGACCAGATCACCGCCTGGCGCGACTACTTCGACGTCCCCCGGTAGCTCAGGTTGAGGTGTGACAGTCGGTGATCCGGTCGAGTTCCGCTTCAACGTCTAGGCCCGCGAAGTATGCGGTAGTCGGCCGATCGGTAGATGTTTGAGGTGCCCACAGGCGGCAACTACCCGCGAAGGCATCTTCTAAGGGAGGACGGCACATGACATCGTCGTCGCTGGTTTCGAAATCCGCAGCCGAGCTGTTCGGCACATTCTGGTTGGTGTTCGGTGGCTGTGGCAGCGCCATCTTTGCGGCCAAACAGATCGCCCAAGCCGAGGATGGCAACGGCACCTACCAATTGGGCATCGGCTTCCTCGGAGTGGCACTGGCCTTCGGCCTCACCGTCGTCACCATGGCGTATGCGGTCGGCCACATCTCGGGCGGGCATTTCAACCCTGCGATCAGTCTGGGCGCCGCGGTGGGCGGCCGACTGCCCTGGAGGGATCTCCCGGTGTACTGGATCTCCCAGGTGGTGGGTGCCCTACTAGCAGGCGCAGCGTTGCTGCTCATCGCGAAGGGAAAACCCGGATTCTCACCCGTCGGGCACATGGCCGCGAACGGATACGGCGCCCACTCGCCCAGCCACTATTCGCTGGGAGCCGTCATCGCGGCCGAGGTGTTGCTGACGGCGTTCTTTCTCATGGTGGTGCTCGGAGCGACCGATATTCGGGCCCCGCGGGGATTCGGCCCGTTGGCCATCGGTCTGTCGCTCACGCTCATTCACCTCATCTCCATCCCGATCAGCAACACCTCGGTCAACCCGGCCCGGTCCACCGGCGTCGCGTTCTTCAACGGGGCGGGCGCACCCGGCCAGCTATGGGTGTTCTGGGTGGCGCCGCTGGTCGGGGGGCTTATCGGTGGTGTGATCTACCCCTTGCTCTTCGAGCGCCGGAAAGCCGTCGCTGATGAGACACCCGTGGAGACGACGCACCGGGCCACTGACGTTCGACGGTGACGTGGTCGAACTCCGCTTCAACGCCAAGGCCTAAGCCGACCTAGCTCTGCGCCCTTCAGGTCCTGCATTGTGAAGGAGATCTGAGGAGGCGCGATGCGGTGGCGGGGTGTGTGTCATGTCGAGTTCGCGGTGTTGGACTACGACGATTCGATCGAGTTCTACGACGCGTTGTTCGGCTGGCTCGGCTACAGCAGCTTCTCGTCGCTCAACATGGAGTACCAGTCGACGTATTACATGACGCGTAATGCCAACCCGCACAGTTACATCGGCATCCAGCCCGCCCGCACCGGCGGAAAGCTGACGCACACCGACCAGGCGGTCGGCATCAACCACATTGCGTTATGGGCGCGCAGCAGAGCCGAGGTCGATAGATTCCATCGCGAATTCTTGATCGGGCGAGCTATCCCGGTTACCGATGAGCCGCAGGATTACCCGCAGTACTGGCCCGGCTACTACGCGGTGTTCTTCGACGACCCGATCAACGGGATTCACTGGGAGTGGCATGGATACCGAAAGTCCCTACGCCACGCCAACTTTGGTCGTTCTACCGCGCGATCCGTGCTTTCGCCAAGGCTCGGCCAGACCTGGCGAACACGGTGCCGGGTATCGCCCGGCAGGCCAGGAGAACCCTTAAAGCCCGATAATCGAGAGCGTGGGGGTTGTCAGTGGCGGCGTTTAGCATTCCGTGCTCAGACAACGCACATTGACGGCACCGCTGTGCCTGCAGGGAGATCGCATGAAATTCATCTCGACCCGAATCATCACCGCCGACGTCAGGCGGCTCGTCGATTTCTACGAGATGGTCACCGGAGCCTCCGCGATCTGGGGGAATGAGCTGTTCGCCGAGGTCCCGACACCGATCGGCACGTTGGCCATCGGCAGCGACAAGACCGTCCCGCTATTCGCCGAAGGATCCGCCGAACCCGCGGCCAACCGAAGCGCCATCCTGGAGTTCATCGTTGAGGACGTCGACTCCGAATACGAACGGCTGCGCGAGCACCTAGCCGAAGTGGTGACCAAGCCGACGACGATGCCGTGGGGGAACCGCGCGCTGTTGTTCCGCGATCCGGACGGAAATCTGGTCAACCTGTTCACTCCGGTGACGGACGAGGCGCGGGCCAAGTTCGGAGTGTGACCCCCGGCGACGTCGCAGGGTTCTGCTTGCATCTGGGCCGCTGCAGCGCGGGCGTCTTATCCTTGCTTCGTGAGTGGCACGTGCGCGCAGGGTTGCGATTGCTGCGGCACAGTCGATGTGGCGCCCGATCGACACCCGCGAGCACGTCACCGAATGGGTGCACGCCGCGACCTGGACATGCTGGCTCGCCTGGGCCAGCCTGCTATGGATGTGCGCCGAGGGTGCGCTTGGCCTCTGGCAGGGATTCGCAACGGGCTCAATCTCTTTGATCGGCTGGGCACTCGGCAGCGCGGTCGAGGGAGTGGCGAGTTTGGTTGTCGTGTGGCGGTTTACGGGTTCGCGAATGATGTCGGAGACGGCCGAGCGGCAAGCGCAACGCGGTATCGCAGTTTCGTTTTGGCTCATCGCTCCGTACATCGCCGCGCAATCGGTTCACAATCTGCTCACCGAAGCGCGCCCCGAGACTTCGGTCATCGGCATCGCCTTGACCGCGCTGGCACTGGTGCTCATGCCGCTGTTGGGTTGGGCCAAGCAGAGACTGGGGCGACGGCTTCAATCACCAGCAACAGCCGGAGAGGGCAAACAGAATTACCTGTGCGCAGCTCAGGCCGCCGCAGCGTTGGCAACGCTTAGCGTGCTCGCAGTCTGGCCGGGAGGCTGGTGGCTGGATCCGGCGGTCGGACTGGTGATCGCGGGCCTCGCCATTGCCGAAGGGGTCAAAGCTTGGCGCGGTCGCGATTGCTGCTGACGGCGCTCCGCGCATCCGCCGTCAGACGTTCCAGAACCCGGGACGAACCCGAATTGCCACTTGCCCGGATCCCCGCTGCGGGAAATTCTTAGGAGATGGCGACTGTAGGGCGTGCGGGGCCGTGGACGCGGCGGTTCCTGAGTGTGCTGGTGGGGAGTGGGCTGGCGCTGTCCGTTTCGGGTCTGGCCGGCGGCACCGTTGTCCGGGCCGCCCCCGCCCCGGCACCCACCGGGCACTGGTGCCCAGGCGATCCATGGAACCCGGCCTGGCCCAGCGTCTTGGACTGGGACTGGCATCGCTGCCACGACTGGCCAGGTCCGGGAGGACCGAACGCGCCAGCGGGGTGGGGGCCCTGGGGTCCGCCGCCGGCATGGGCGCCGCCGCAGCCACCGCAACCGCCGTGGGCACCCGGCGCGCAGCTGATGTGGAACCCGACCGGCGCCGGTAATTGGGGGCTCTGGAACAACGGAATATGGACTCCCCTCTGAGGAAGGACCGCCTTGTGGCGGGAGCCCGTCGCGCGTGGGGGGTCGAAGGGTGGGCCACTCAGCGTTAGGGTGAGTTGGTGGCCGCCGAGAATGGTGTCGTGCCGCCCGCGGAGTTGGAACGCCGGGCTCACGGGCTCGATGAGCGCGAAGAAGCTCTCGCCCAGCGCGAGGCCGACCTCAACAGACGCGAATTCCAGGCCGGCAGGAGAGATCGGGTCGCCGATCAGCGCGAGCGAATCGCGGACGACCGCGAGCGGGTGGCAGACGAACGAGAGCAGCGCGCGGACGAACGCGAGGGCACGGCCGCCGAGCGAGAACGGGAGCGATTGCGGCGCTTAGACGAACGGGCCAATCGTGTGCGGGCCCAGGCAAAGCGCGAGCAAGCCGACGTCGACCGTGAGACTGCGCGAAGCGAACGAGGCCGCGCCAGGAATTAGCCGGCAACCGTGGGAGCATCGACCGCGGGTGGCTGCAGAACCGGCATCCTGAAGCGCGCGTACTTTGCTCCGAAACTGGCGGCCGAAAAATATGCCGGTGTACGACAAGTTTGCTCGGTGTGCGGCGTACGTCATTGTCTGATCAGCGAATGACCTGCGCCACAAATTTTGGTTCGCGTTAAATCTTATTGCTAGCCTCGCTGGCCATGGTCGTTATTGCAACATTGATGTCGTTGATCAGTCAGGTCTCCGGCACGCCCTATATTCCGGGTGGGGATTCACCCGCGGGGACGGATTGTTCGGGACTTGCCTCGTGGATTGCGAATGCGGCGACCGAACGGCCCGTTTTCGGAGATCGATTCAACACCGGAAATGAAGAGGGTGCATTGCTGGCGCGCGGCTTTCAGTATGGAACCGCCCCCAACGCCTTGGTCATCGGCTGGAACGGTGGCCACACCGCGGTGACGCTGCCGGACGGGACACCGGTTTCCAGCGGCGAGCGCGGCGGCGTACACGTCGGCGGCGCGGGCGCCTACCAGGCTGGCTTCACGCATCACATGTTCCTGCCTATGGCACTGGAAGATGGTGGCCCGCCGCCCCCGCCGGATGCTTTGCCCCCGCCGCGTCGATGGTCTGGTTGATGATCTTGGGCGTTGACTTCAGCGCCTGCGGGAGCTCTTGCATCGCCCGCTT